>CACXFM010000259.1 GCA_902766955.1 uncultured Lachnospiraceae bacterium
AAAATGCCGCAAACTCAGGAAAATAGTTTGCCGCATTTCAGGAAAATAAAATGCCGTTTTTTCGGGAAAAGTACTTGCCGTTTACATCAGATCCATGAATGCAAAACCGACTCTGTCCGCTGACGATGTATCTGCGATATAGCTGATCGTATCCGGAGCCATATCCGCCGACAGATGATTGGAAATCGCATAATCATAATCACTGAAAATATCGCGGTAGGCATCAAACCATGAGGATTCATCAGCGTTTTCAGATCCGCCGGATACGTCTCCGCTGGTTTCGGCGGGCCCGAGCAGATCCTGACGGTCATAAAACTGTCTGTCACCGGCCCAGATCGTCATGGGTGCTTCATGCATGGCCAGTTCCAGAACGGTATTGCCCGTCTCCCACAGATAATAGTCATCTGCATACTCATATGCATTGCCGGAAAGCTCATTCGATATAATTCCGACCCAGCTGTCCGGATCCATATTACTTTCGTTTGCCGACCATTCGACAAAACATGGGCTGCCGTCTTCAAAATACCACTCTGCTTCTCCCGGGTTTCCGTAAAGACTGAATTGGTCATAGGCCTGTCCGTCAGCAGTTCCGCTGATATCAGGGAACAGGGCTTCCAGTGTCTCCCTGTCTGTCATGGAAGCGACCAGATCCGAGACTCCGTGTTCAGGCGCCATAGCAAATACGTTTCCGGAGTTCAGACAGACAGCAAGCAGGCCGGCGGCAGCTGCGAGACATGCCGTTTTGGGAATCAATCGGATTTGAATTCGTTCCTTCGGTGTAAAACTTCTGCATTTCATGATTCAGCATTCCTCCAATCTGTTTTGTTGTAATGAATATAACAGATAACCAAAAAACTTCTGTAGAATGGAGTTTACTTTTTACAATGGCCCTGATCACTGTAAAACAGCAATCAGAGCCATTATTAATATTTTTTGATTATGAGTCTGTGAAAGGATAATTGGTTGATTCTTCAAACCATCCTGTCCTGCCGTTCACTTTCACTTTGAAAATGCGGCATATATAGGAGTCTTTTCGTCCGTTATAGTATTTGATCACAGGTTTCAGATAAACCTGAACGAACTGTACTTTTGTCCCGTATTTAATCTGTACACCCTTCCTATCGTTCTTCTTCGGCGAGGAATTAGTCCTCAGAACAGATGACCCGCAATATTTATATTTCTGTGTCCCCGGCATATTTGCATACGGTGTCACCCGATACATCTTGTGCGTGTTTGTATTCACCGAATACTGCTCAATCCAGTACGGCAGGTCACTATTTTTAACCTGTTTAAACGACATGGACTGATGAGGTTTCCTGACTCTGGCTTTAACAATGAATTTGTTTCCGCTGATTTTATTAAAATAGCTGGCATTACTTGTTCCGATCCAATATCCGCCAGAAGCATCTCTGAACTTGCCATTCGAATAGCGGTACACGTCTATACCGGTTCCATATCCGCCAGAATGATGGTTGACAACTAAAAACGGATTACTTCTGTTGAAGCTGTAATAATAAACCGCCACCTGGTTATAATCAAGGTTCTGCATTTTTCCGTTTACATATGTATATAATCCGGTATAGCTGTCATCATACACTTGTCTCTGTGTATATTTAAATGATTCCGCTTTTCCGTCTCCCGTAAAATCATATTTGTAAGTGACTCCGCGTTTGAGCTTTACAATTTTCGGCGCCGCATAGATTTGTACGGATCCCAGAATTGTCAGAAGCAGTGTGAATAAGACTGTTGCCAGAAATCTTGATTTTCCTGTTCTCATAGTGGTCCCCTCTCAAGTTAAAAAGTTAAATATATCTCTGTTGCCTTTGTTTTACTGCGGTAAATATTACATGCAGACCGCGATACTCTGTAGAAGTGGCATTGCATAGGCAGTCCTCTCATATAGAAGACTGCCTATGCTTTTATATTTTTACCTTTAATAAACTGTAACCTTAACTTTTTTCACGATATCTCCAGACCTGATTGCAATATTTACTTTCCCACTATTAATACCCTTAATGATGCCTTTTGCAGTTACTGTTGCTACTTTATTATTTGCACTGACAAATTTAAAACCATCATCGGAATAATCAGGAACTTTTTTGGGTGCCAGATTTAACGTTTTTCCTTTTTTCACTTTGACTGATGAAGGGACATCTATCTTTCTTGTTTTTGCTTTAGGCACCGTTATATTGGCCGAAATCGTCTGTCCTGTCTTTGTCGTGATTGTAATTGTAGCTTTGCCGGTCTTCTTCCTGGCTGTAACAGCAACAGCATTATTTTTATTGATAACTTTTATTTTTACAACAGCATCATTACTCGTTTTGACACCGGTAATATAATCACCTTTCGCCATCCAGACAATTACTTTCTTTGCGATTGTCTTCTCGATAGATAAATTCGATTTAATATTCAGTTTTATATAAGGAGTACATTTACCAACTGTCTTTGATTGCTTTTTACCGCAAACCTCACAAACTCTTTGTTTAACTCCGGTGGCAAATACCGTTGCTTCCTTAGTTACCTCCCAAGCCCCCCATGTGTGATCTGTCAGAGGAAGTTCTTCAGTCTTAAGAACCTCGTTGCATCCGGAGCAGCAATATGTTTTAACTCCTTTTTCTTTACAGGTTGACGGAGTTGTCACTTCACCACTATCACTGACATGATTATGTACAAAGCTTACTTCGATTGAATGGTTATCTGTGATCTCCTTAAACTGATAACTGTCCGCAACCGGAATCTCAACACCATCAACTTTAATGCTTTCAATCGAATAGTCTGCAGCAGGTTTGATCATAAATGTCTGGGATGATCCATCCGCCACAGGAACTTCTCCACTCGGGAATATTGTTCCGCCTTTTCCGGCTACAGCCTGGATCAGATGTCCATCTTCAATTACGCCATCTACATTTACCATCCCATCAATGGTTCCGTTTGTATTTAAAACTCCGTCTTCCACACTGACTTCAAGCTGTGTCCCATTTCCTATTCCATTGATCTGAACATTTTGAGGATTCCCTTCTAAAGTAGAGGAAAGTGTAATCTGATAAGCCTGTCCCTCTTCGGGTGTCATTAAGACCTGATTCAGATTATTCTCATCCTCAACAACAAAATCAATTTCATTTCCTGTCGTAATCACTTCTGCAGCCAGATCCACATTAACCATTGATATCTGCAATTCATCGACATCCGGATCAGAATTGACAATTCTGTAATATCTAGTCGGCAGACATAACTCATATGAATCTGATACAGGTGCATCCATATATACAGGCCTGTATATCTGTTCCCGGTCTGTATGTAACACACCGTCAATCACCTCCGCCACACAATTATCTTCGACATCAAAAATCTTGAAATTATTCGTATTGGCGATAAGTCTGTTCATTGATCTGTCTGTTATCCTGCCTTTGCTGTTCCAGATTTTTACGGCATCGTCCAGTGTATTATATTTAAGACCATTGAATAAATACCCGGTACCACATGGATATTCACCAAAATGGTATTTCCATGATGTATAGGTGCCGGAACTATTTTTTGTCAGTTCAATCCGCTGGTTTTCATTCGGATGGTTCGGATCATAAACATTCAAATAATTATATTTTTTCCCAGATGTATCCGCACTATATGCCAGAACAGCATGTCCACCTTCTTCTTTTTTCCCATAACGGTCATATTCACCGAACCAACCCCAGAAGCAGATAACCACCATATTTCCGGAAGATACTTCCCGGACAATTGCATTAAGGTTACCGTCGCGCAACATATCCCACACAGCATTAGAATACTGACTTATCTGCATCGCTTCTATATACTGGGTCAGATTCAAGTTAATCTGTGCGTTCCGGTCTGTGCGGTACAAATCCAGCGCTCTTTTCGCCCCGGAATTAAATTTCTGAATCGTTGTTCCAGCAGAATGATACAACAACATAGCTGTCATCGACATACCGTAACAATTCCCACCCCAGCCTGTATGTTCCGTATAAAGATCATGGGCAAAGCTGGTATTGCCAAACATATATTTATAGATGTTCTCCGGTATCCGATATCCCTTCGGATAATTAAATCCGGGATGCCCTCCCCATGAGTTTAAATGCGTATTGCAAATATCATAAGAAACACTGGAAACAGATTTGCCCGTAACAGTAACTTTTATTGATGTGGCAGCATAGATTATTTTTCCATTTTTATCCGAAATATAAAGTAATATGGAAGTGGATCCACTCCCCAGTGCTGTCACCTTTAATTTTTTTCCATATTTATCCGTGAAAGCAAGCTCAACAACTCCGGCCTTAGATGACTTTGCTGTCAACATTGATCCTGCCGGTGGATTGTTGTAACTGATAGAAACCGTCCTGCTCCCTGATTGTGCAAGTTCAAAGGAGGATGGTGTAGCACTGATTGTCGTTTTCGGTTCTTTCACGGTAACAGGAACTGTCACTGTCGCGAGCAACATACGATCTGAATCTCGAATTAGGCTGACCTCAAGCTTACCACTGCCCGCTGACACACCGCTTACAGTCAGTCCAAGTGATGTCCCACTCCATTTGGCATCCCATGATGCCTTAACGTGATTAGACATCCTACAGTTCAGTCTGACCGATTCACCAGTACCTGCATATGTGAACACAATTCTGGCACTTGAATCCTTTTGTACCGTTAAAGAAGAACAGGACGCCTTCAGTGTCACTGAAGCTTCGACATTTACCGTTACAGATGCTGTTGCAAGAATGCTTTTATCCGAAGCCCTCTTCAAATACAAATAGAACACTGTACTGCCTTCCCTGATCCCGCTGATCCTGAACGGAACAGACAAACCAGAAGAAGAGCCAAAGGCAGCATTTGCGCTGCTTCCCACCTTTGTATAACTGATTTCACATGGCGTTGTAATATTACTGGCTGTGAGTGTAATTGTTGATTCCTGTCCTGCCTTCAATTTCACAGAAGTTGAAGATGCCCTCAAAACAGCATTCGGTTCCCTAACCGTTACTGTTAGAGTCGTTGTCGCCAGTAAGCTTCCGTTTGAAGCATTAAACATACGAATTGAAAAATCAGTTCTTCCGGCTTTTTTTCCGGTTATCTTGAGGGCGTGTGTTGTTCCGTTATTTTTCCAGCCACCTGACCAGTAAGCCTCTGCGTTACTGTTTGAAGCCTGAAAATTAAAATAAAATCTACCGATATAATTACCTGCAGTCACATCCAGAGAAACACTTTTTCCCAAATTGACTGTCGCAGAAGAACTTACCTGAAGATAAGGTTTCGGCAGAACCGTAACGACCAGCGTTACTGATTTCAAAACAGCGCTATCTGAGCGGCGATGCATTCTTATTGTATAAACGGATTGCCCGCCCTTTAATCCGGTAATTCTCAGAGGAGCACTGTATAGACCCGCTCTTTCAGTAACTGACTGCCATCTGGCTGTAGTATACTGAGATCCTGATAATGCAAAGCTCATGTACACGGGAACATCATGTCCGGAACAGCTGGCTGTTATATTGATACTTTGATCCACCTGCAAAGTCACTGAAGACGAGCTGAGACTCAACCGATAATCCGGATCAGCAGATACAACAACAGTGATGCTCCGGCTGGCAAGGACACGATTTGTCACGCTGTCCTTCATAAAGATTGTTACAATATTAGTGCCTTTTTCTATACCGGAAAGTGTAAGCCCGATTTTATGATTTGACCATTGAGAATCCCATCTGGCTGAACACCTGCTGTTAGCCAGATTATAAGAAAGATAAATACTTCCTGATATACCTGTATAAGAAACCGTTACTCGATAAGAGCTCCCTTTTCTGATCGACAGATATGAAGTTGACAGAATAACAGATGGTTCTGAAGCCCCCAGCTCCAGATCGTCACCAGCCGGCTCCATCTCTGCTGTTGTTTCCACTCCGTCCTCAACAACACCTTCATCAATAAGGGAAGGAATTGTTTCTGATTCTTCGCCTTCTTCTTCAATCGGGTTTTCCGCATCAACAGAAAGATCCTCTGTTATTTCAGAGTTGTCTGTGTCGGACTCTGTATCTGTCTCTGTCTCTCCCAGATCAAGATCCAGATCCTCCAGAATAACATTTTCTGCGCTCCCCATTGATATATCAGGGAGTTCATCTGATACCGGCTCATCAGGCATATTGCCGCTTGAAACAGAGTTTATGAATGAATCTGAATCGATCGTTCCATCAAGGCTTAAGTCAGAAAGGTCGAAGTCGTCATTTGATTCCGGAATTTCGACAGATACGCTTTCTCCGCCTTCTGTATCCTGCTCCGCCGCTGTTTCTGTTACTTCATCCGAGGCAGCAGGCACATACGAAATAGTACTCACTGTAAACATGCTGACAGCGAGAAATATAGCAAGAAGTTTATTTCTGATCATTCCTTTCATAGCAGTCTCCTCATCTCATAGAAATATCTGTCAGCGCGGCACATTCGGCAAAGGCGTTTTCTCCTATGTTCTCTATTCCTTCACATAAAACAAGTTCAGAAAGATTCTCCTGGCCATAAAATGCATATTCACATATTTCAAGTGTCTGATCAGGCACGCAATAAACCCCCTCCGGCAACTGTGACGGGTAACAAATGAGGCGCTTAAAATCCGAAGAGAACAGCACTCCATTTTCTACTGTGAAATTCTGGTTTTCTCCATCAATTAAAATTTCCTGAAGTGATGTACATCCCCGGAAGGCGCTGCTTTCTATTTCTGATACCCCTGATGAAATCGTGACCGTCCTGATCTGATTCATTCCGTCAAATGAATAGCCACCTATCGAAGTGATACCTTCACTTATCACAACAGACGTCACATAATCCGCCAGTTCGTTCCACGGAGCCGGAAGCTCAATAGAATAGTTATAAACAGGACCTGATCCGCTAATAGACAAAACCCCATCATCTGTAAGCTGATATATTGCACTGTCTCCACAAGTTCCACTTTCCAGAATTGTTTCAATCTCCTCAACCTCGCTGATCATACTTTCAGCAGTACTCTCCTGTTGATCGAGCATATAGGAGTCGCTGTTTTCCTCAACGATATTAACACTTGTCTCTTCCGACTGATCTTCATAGTCGCTATCTGTTACTTCATCAAAAAGCTCTTCGTTGTTTTCATATTCGTCAGTTCTTTCATCCTGATATCCATTTCCATCAGCTTCAAATGATTCATCGGATTGATATTCATCTCCTTCACTTTCAAATGATTCATCAGATTGATATTCATCCCCGTCACCTTCAAGGGGATCATCGGATTGATATTCATCTCCTTCACTTTCAAAGAGTTCATCGGATTGATATTCATCTTCGTCGCTTTCAAATGACGCTTCAGATTGATCTTCATCATATTCATACAAATCCTGGTATTCATATTCCTCAGATACCGACATTTCGTCCTGTTCAAACTCACTGCCCGGAACCATATTCCCTTCGGCACAACAGAAAACCAGCAAGCCCGACAATAACACAATTAAACGTTTCCAGTTATTTTGCATCATCTGTCCATCCTCCCTTATAAAGCCTCATCAATATCTCTAATTAACTACTTTTACAGTCATCACCGTTTTAACATTTCCTGCCTTTACGGTTATCTTTGCTGTGCCGGCTTTAATTCCTTTCACAACACCCGTACTGCTTACAGATGCGATCTTGGAATTTGACGATGTATACGATATTTTCTGTACACAGGTGATCGGCTTAAGCCCCGGCTTTATCACCATTGTTTTTCCCTTTTTCAACGTGCTTGTTTTTGCAACACCGGTGATAGACGTTGCTGCTACTGCATTTTTCTGAACAACAACTTTTACCTTCGCAGTAAAGCCGCTCGCCAGATTGAAACAAACATACGCACTGCCGGCCTTAATGCCTTTAACAACTCCTTTTGAATTCACAGTAACGATTTTTGTATTTGTCGAGTATCGTTTCTTTACATAATCTCCTTTGGCAAATCCCCAGATCTTCAGGTTTTTCGTACTCTGACCGACTTTCAGCAAAAGTGTTGTGGCATTTGTTTTATAGGTTGGTTTAAGCTTCGCAACAGTTGCTGTCTCTTTCTTTTTGCAAACGGAACATTCGTGATACTTTGCTCCCGCTTTCAAGGCTGTTGCTTCCTTCGTAATTACCCATTTTCCCCACTTATGAGCCGTATGAGCCATAAATGAAACATAGATTTTTCGATTCTTATTAATCTTTGTAAACGTGTACTGATTAACGACTCCAATGCTCTTACCATCTATATTGACCGACTTAATCACATATCCGGCAGCAGGTTTAATCTTAAAAGCAGCATCCTTTCCGGCCGTATAGGACAAAACTCCGGAAGGACTTATTACACCCCCTTTTGATGTACTGGCCTTCACTGTATACTCTTTCGGAACAGGTTTCTTTGCAAATTCTGCTTTTATTACATGATCTTTTTTGATATCTTCAAAGCTATAACTGTTCACGGCT
Organism: uncultured Lachnospiraceae bacterium; assembly: GCA_902766955.1. Lineage (GTDB taxonomy): Bacteria > Bacillota > Clostridia > Lachnospirales > Lachnospiraceae > Chordicoccus. Next base: position 8,443 of record CACXFM010000259.1, read on the forward strand.
CCTACACTACTGCCATCCACCTTAACATCCTGAATAATATATCCGCTGTCGGGTGTGATCTTGAAAACAGCAGAGTCACCAATCATATAATCCGACGTTCCGGACGGTGTAATTGTTCCCCCTTTTGTTGAGGAAGAGACAACAGAAGCATAGTTGACAGCCTTCCCGTCAAGTGTCATTTTTGCGTCCTTAATATTCATTGAAAGAACACCGGCACTTTGACTTAGCATTACATCATTACCAGTTCCAACGCCTTTCACAGTAATATTGTTATAATCATCATTATCATCGGATGACAGAAGCGAAATTTCATAAGACTGTCCCTCATCCGCATTCACCTGTGTTTCAACAATTTTTTCCTTATCACTTACTACCATTGATACACTTGCTGCATTTGTAACAACTTCCAGAGTATGATCAACATGCGTAAGAGAGATTTCAAAATTGTCCGTAGAGCCTTCATTGTTTTCAACGGTATATACCCGGTTTTCAGGAAGATAAATATAATAAGTACCATCCGCTTCCCAATCCAGCTCTTCGATTTTCATTATATTGTTGCTTTCTGTATAAAGCTCACCATCCTCAAGCCTTGCAATTTCATGGTCTTCCACATCAAATATGCTGATATTTCCTGAATTGACCACCATCAGATTTGCTGGATTCTGATCATTTCCGCGTTCTTCCCAACAGGAAACAAAATCGTCATAGGAAACAAAGCTGATTCGGCAGCCTCCATACTCAGATCCCCAATTCCTTTTTTTGTTAAACAGATAATGCCAGCCCGTATAGTTTCCAGCAGAACCATATAAGGTTATATATCTGTCCTCCATCGGATAATTACAGTCGTACACATGCAGCCGGCTTGTCTGTTCGTCAATCTTCTCGATTGAATAACCGACAAGTGCATGGCCTCCTCCACTTCCGTAAACTGCTAAAAGAACCGGTTTCCTCGTTTCCATGTAGTTCTCAACAAGAGAGGCCATCTCATTAATATGGTTCATATTCCGGTAGAGTGTCTGATTGATCTTCAAAGAGAGCTGAGATACGTGCATTGATTCAATAAAGTCCCTGACCGTCATATCGTAATCAGAGCTTGTATCTCCTACTGCCAGATCTCCAACCTTAGCAGCAGCATCCCGGAAAGTTGCAGGAGTAATTCCTTCATTTCCCGTTATCATCATGGAAGCGGTACTACTCATGCCATAACAATTACCATTCCAGATTTTTCTCTTCTGAACCAGATATAATTTATCAGCCAATGCAGTGACTCCATAAATTCGCTGAAAGTTTCTCAGAGGAATAAAATAGTCTTCCGGATACCCAAAGCCTTTATGACTGTTTGAGAAATTGTAGGAAATTCGATCCAGAAGTTGTTCTGTAATATCAAAATGCAGTTCTTTCTCACCAAAGTAACGGCCTATTCCTTTAACAATTACAGAAGCCACCCCCGGATTAGTATTATTCTTATATTCTAATGTGAAATCCTTATTAATCTTTAGTACTTCAAGCCACACTGAAGGATAGCCAAGTTTTATTGACACCTCGGGTTCTATTGCTTGTCCCGTGAATTGGAAACTCTCTTTTTCAAGAGTAATATCATATTCTGCAATATTCGGCTTCCACTTTTTCCAGGTTACAGATTTTCCTCCATAATTCTGAAGAGCTGACTCCGACCAGGTTTCATTATCTGCATCATAGAACGCAATAACAGAATTCATTGAAACCTGATCACCGGCAAATGCACTCTCCGAAAAAACAGGGGCATCACCCTGAAACCACACTGCAAGAGCGCATTCAGCTTCACCGGACAGAGTAACAGAAGATGACGGATATACTCTTCTAAAATTCTTCACTGAACGAGGCACTACTACCTCTGTTTTCCTGCCAGGCACATAAAGCAGAGACTCTGCCGTTTTGTCATATAAAACACCGTCTATAGAAGAAAATACATTATTGTCATCACTGACAACGATCTGATTGAGTGCAGTACAGCCTTTCCAGATATTTCCGGAGTCAGAAATATCTATACTTTCTACGGAAGCAGGGATCGCTATCGACTCCAGAGACGTACATCCGTACAACGAATTAGATCCTATACTGAGAATTCCTTCTTCTACTACGCACTTTTTTATTCGTGACCGGTATTCACTGTACCATGGTACAATTCGGGATGCCGCTTCATTACCTGATAGATCCACATAATCGTACATACTTCCGGAACCGTAAACCCGCAGCAGGCCATCTTGATTCAGCTTCCAATAGGCACTTTGACCGCAATTTCCTCTGGCTACAGTTCCACTATTTCCAATATCACCAAAATGAATCGTGGCATTCTTTAAAACAGGTCCATATTCTTCTTCAACAGGGCCAAGCGTACTATCATTTTCATTTTCTATCAGATTAATCCACTTTTCTTCACTTTCAGGGTACCAGATGTTTTCTATAGAAGTAGAGCCAGCAAAAACTGTATAAATTCCACTGGTTTTTCCATGGATTTTCACCGTTGAAAGAGATTTACAGGCTTTAAATGCATATGCACCGACATATGTCACATTTTCCGGAATTATCAGTTCTGAAAGACCTGTTCCTTCAAAAGCACCGCTCTTTATCGTTGTAAGTGAATCTGGAAAAGTAATACTTGTAAGCTTTGAACACCCCAAAAAAGTCCTCTCTTCGATGACAGAAAGACTTTCTGGCAGAGTCACTTCAGATAATGCAGGGCAATTCATGAATACTTCTTTTCTTAAACATGCCACACCGTCCGGAACAACAATCTCTTCTATACCGGACCTATGAAATGCTCTGTAATCTATTTCGTTAATACTATCCGGAAGGCTGATATGTGTTATATACCCGCATCCGAAAAACCCAGATTTACTGATTCTTGTTACTGTTCCAGGAAGGGACAAATCACCTGATTTACCTGCCGGACACGATACAAGCGTTGTCATATCTTTACTGTAGAGAATTCCGTCCCTTGCTGCATACGATTTATTGCCAGCAGATACTAAAAATTCAGAAAATTGACAGTCAACTGCTCCCCCGAAGGTGCCCTTTGGTGACGCACACCCATAGATTGCCCCTGCAGCAATATCTTGAACATTTTCAGGAATATAGAAAGAATCAATATACTGACATTGGGCAAATGCGTTTTCATGAATTGACAGAAGAGAGGAAGGTAGCGTTACTTTTAGCATTCCAACATTCTCAAATGCCGCAGCACCTACGGATGTAATACCTTCCTCGATCACTATTTCCTTGATTTGATTCGTACCAGTTTTTCCATAGGAATACCACGGAGTCTGGCTTACAGACGAGTAATCGTCCATTTCTCCCGTTCCGAAAACTGTAAGGATTCCACTATCAGTTAATGTCCAATTTGCGCTCTCCCCACAGTCTCCAGATGCAATATATACATCCTCAACCTTAACCCAAGAAATATTCGTTCCGCCAAATGTTTTGCCTGCAACAGTCTCCCACGTAGAATCTGAACCTTTATAGTAAATACTAATAGACTCAGAATCGCTTTTTCCAGAAAATGCATTCTCAGCAAATGACGGAGCTTTTCCGGCAAACCAAAGATTTATTCCATAATATAATCGCCCGATAGAAGTGACCGTTGCCGGCACTATTGCCTTATCAAAAGCAGCAGGAATATATAAAAGAGCCGTCTTAGATTTGTCATAGAGAATCCCGCCAACCGTTGTATAAGTAGAGTTTTCACTGTTCACTGTGATCTGTTTTAAGGCGTCACAACCAAACCAGGCGAGCTTTTCAGCGGAAAGGTCCAGGCTTGAAACAGAGGACGAAATTGATATTGTTTCCAGAGAGGTACAACAATCGAAAGCATTATTTCCAATACTCGTAACACCTTCTTCAATAGCAACGTCTTTTATTTTAGATCGATACGCTTCCAGCCACGGAGCTATCTTACTATTTGGTTCCGTAGCATTGGCCCTGGCATAGTCATACATACTGCCAGTTCCGGATATGCACAGTAGCCCGTCCAGAGTAACTCTCCAACTGACATTATCTCCACAATATCCTTTAACTAGTGAGCCTGAACTGCCTTGTGTATCAAAGTAAATACGTATCGTCTGAGGGATGCAGCCATTGGGGTCAGTAACCAGTTCTTCCCACTGTTCATACGTCCCTCTGAAATTGATGCTCTTTAGATCAGTACAGTTTTCAAACGTCTGATATGAAGAAAAACGCAGCCCTGAAGGATTCGCAGAAAAAGTAATGCTCTCCAACGATGCACAATCGCGGAATACATTTCCCTCAATATCCTTAAGGTTCTGCGATATAATCACTTCAGACAGATTCTCGCAATATGCAAAGCACATTGACTCGAGACAGCCGATAGGGCCATCGATTCTAACCTTTGTAAGCGAATGGCAGCCGGAAAAAGCACATCCCCCAAGATATGTCACTGTTTCAGGGATCGTGATTTCGCTTATATTTGTTTCGACAAAAGCAAAAGCACCAATCTCAGTTATGTAGTCAGAAAAAATAACATTTCTGAGATAAGCACATCCATGGAAAGCATAGTCTTCCACCCTTACAACAGATTCAGGAAATGTAAAAATATCAATATCTTCTTTTCCTGAAGGACATAACACCAGTGTATTTAATTCCTTGTTATATAGAATTCCATCTATACTGGTAAAATACTCATTTTCATCAGACACAGAAATATTTGCAAAATGATTCCCCCTGGAGGTATTTAGCCAGTAACTGCTATTAGCAAAAGCACCGGGAGCAATCTCTCTTACATTCCGGGGAATAAAAACCGACTCCAGTTCCTCACATTCACTAAAAGCCTTTTCATGAATTGACAATAAAGAAGAAGGGAGCGTCACTTTCTTCATTCCCAAATCATAAAATGCATGCTTTCCAATGGAAGTGATCCCCTCTTCTATTCTGATTTCCTGAATTATAGCTGAATTAATTCGTCCATATTTACCCCAGGGCAAATCATTTGTTGATGCAGGATAATCATACATGTCACCAGAACCGGAAATAGTGAGTATTCCGTCCTCTGTCAAAGACCAGTTTGCATTCTCTCCACATGAACCTGATGCCAACAACGCACTATCTGCCGCCATCTCTGCAGATTCCGTCGCCGACATTACTTCTTCTTCAACTTGAATTTCCAACCCACTTTCAGAAGGTTCATACACCGATACTGAATCATCATCGGCAATGTTTTCTCTATCAAGTTCAGCATCTGTATATTCTTCGTCCGGATAAGAATATACTGCCCCATCATCAACAGCTAATTCATCGTTAAAACCATCATCTGTATACTCATCTTCTTCATCCTGACCCGTATACCCATCATATAAATCATCGGACTGGTATTCCTCATCAAGCTGATATTCTTCATACGATGTATCGTCTGCCGACTGTTCCAGGTCATAATCTTCAGTATCATTTATTCCCGTATAATCGTCTTCCCATTCTTCATTCTCTGAAAAAACGTAATACTCTGCATTATCTTCCCACTCATCCGCGAATGTCAGTATTGATGAAAAATGAGTCATGCATAATGCTACAACTAAAAGAAAGGCTATTCCTGATCTCTTCATAATTATCCTTTTCCACATTTTGCTCACTATGTAAAAACACTTCTATTCATTACAAATACGGCAAGTGATAGTATTAGCACCTATCTCCATTCCCATTCGAAACAGTTGCTTTGCCTGTTTCATTAATAGAATTGCCTTTTATTCGAATCATTTATCCATCCGGTCCTGCCTTTTGAATTCACCAGCTGAACGCGCAAAACATGTCGGTTACCTCTTCTCTTCCAGAGATAAATCTGCTTTATCTCATAGTCCTGATAGCTGATCAGCCTAACGCCTTTTTTATTATAGGCCGTGGGAGTATTTGACGTCGTATAATACAGATCCGCATCTGCTGTTATGAATACCAGCGGTGCGCTTTTTGTCGGTTTTAAATATCTGGATCCGAGAACAAATCTGTGTTTCTTTGTATCTAATTTGTAGATTTGTCTGAAGGGTACATATGTATAGCAATCGCTCATTGTCAAAAACTGCTTTTGCCGATAAGGATGAGTTTCAACCGCAAGAATATTGTTTGCCGCATATTTAATCAGATTGCAGGTGAATGCTGATTCGGGAAGTGCCTGGACTTTCTTAAGTGTGTTTCCTTTAAACATATAGACATCGATGTCAGATCCCCCAAAGTAAGAATAGTTAACCATAAGAAATTCGTTGCTTTTTGAGTATCTGTAGTAATATAGATTCGCACTGCGCACAGTTTCGGCAGTACTCCTTCTGCCATTCAGATATATGATGGCTTTGCCTCTCGGGTTGCTGAATGAATATTTAAAAGAGTCCTTCTTCCCGTCGCGATTAAAATCATATGTCTTATATATTTTATTAGGCTCCAACTTTTTTAAGGTGGTTGCGGCATATGCTGATCGCGGAATGAAGACCGCACAGAAAACTGCAGCAAACAGAATCACCGCTTTTATAAAGAACAACTCCGACTTCTTGTTTTTAACCATATTTCCCCTCCTTTATGGCATTGAAATTGATACCGACCGTGAATCCCAACCGACTGTATCAGAAGTTCTTCTCTCCGATATCTTTCCAGGTCTCCCTCATGACCTGTATAAAAAATAGCATTCTGAAATGAGATTTCTGTAGAATGCACTTTACATCCGGACACATCACAGAGCACCATATCCTTCTGCACTCATTCGAAATCCTATTTTTTGCATAGGTGTACAACCATATAGTAGCATATTTATATGCACAATGCCACCGTCTGGTATTATTCCCTTGAAGTTATTGTTTATTTTTCACAGGCAGGTTTTCAATGTATCTCAGGCGGTTAGAAGATCTCAGGACCGACCACGACCTGACCCAGCAGCAGGTCGCGGACTTACTGGGCATCCAGCGCGAAGTTTACCGGCGCTACGAGAAAGGCACGAGGGATCTGCCCCTGTGGGCTCTGATCCGCCTTTCCGAATATTATCGCTGTTCCTCTGACTATATTCTGGAAATCACAGACAGTCATGACAGTTCTCCTGCTGGTCTTTAAAAAGCTAGTCTTCGACTTGTTATACTCACTTCCTGTTTCAAATCTATATTCACACCTTTGTTGCCTGCGTGTGGCATCTTACATATTTTACGTAAAGATACCTTTTTAATATGAAGCCGTTCACACAGGCAAGCTCTGGCTGGCTTATTTTTGCTGTAAAAAAACCGCCGCCCGGCTCTTTTTATGATCCGGGCGGCGGCCTTTTCTTCTATATTTATTTCATGATTTATGTTTCTTACATCAGCATCCTGAACATCTCAATGACCTGTTCCAGCGTCGCCTCTCTCGGGTTGCCCGGATAGCAGGCATCCGCCAGCGCATCCTTGGCCAGAATCTCGAGATCCTCTTCGCGGATCTTCTCGTTCTTTTCCGGAATGCCGACATCCTTTGACAGCTTCTTGACCGCTTCAATGGCTGCTGTGCGGTACTCTTCCTGTGTCATGGAGTCAACGCCTTCGACGCCGAATACTCTGGCGATTTCCCTGTACTTCTCACCCGTGTAATCGCGGTTGAATTCCATGGAGATCGGCAGGAACATCGCGCAGGCCACACCGTGCGGCGTATCATAATGTGCGGACAGTGTGTGTGCCATGGCATGATCAATACCGAGGCCGACATTTGAGAAGCCCATTCCTGCGATATACTGGGCCATAGCCATCATCCTGCGGCCTTCCGGCTCATTGGCGACCGCGCTGCGCAGATTGTTGGCGATCATCTTGATGGATTCCAAGTGCAGCATATCCGTCAGTTCCCATGCGCCGCGGGTTGTGTATCCTTCGATCGCATGTGTCAGGGCGTCCATACCTGTGGAAGCGGTCAGGCCCTTCGGCATGGAAGCCATCATATCCGGATCCACCACAGCGATGGCCGGGATATCATTTGTGTCCACGCAGACAAACTTTCTCTGCTTCTCAACATCCGTGATCACGTAGTTGATCGTCACTTCCGCCGCCGTGCCGGCCGTGGTCGGAACCGCGATCGTCGGAACCGCATGGTTCTTTGTCGGAGCAACGCCTTCGAGAGAACGGACGTCTTCAAACTCCGGATTATTGATGATCACACCGACGGCTTTGGCCGTATCCATCGCGGAACCGCCGCCGATGGCTACGATCGCGTCCGCGCCGCATGCGCGGAAGGCCTTTACGCCGTTCTGGACGTTTTCGATCGTGGGATTCGGCTTGATTTCCGAATAGACGGTATAGGCGATGCCCGCCTCATCCAGCAGGTCCGTCACCTTCTTTGTGACGCCGAAACGGATCAGGTCCGGATCAGAAGCGACGAAGATATGCTGATAGCCGCCTTTTTGAATCTCCGGAACGATTTCCTTAATGGCGCCCGCGCCATGGTATGAGATATTATTCAGAACAATTCTGTCTGCCATGTGTTTCCTCCTTCTTTTATAAACAGAACAAATGCAGCTTAATTATATCGCTGTTATTCGTTTCTGTCACAATAAAACCGTGTGATCCCCGTATCGTAAGTCGTAACCGGGGTGCCGCCTACCTCTTCGTCATATCCCTTCACTTTTCCCGCAAGAATGTCTTCGGCACCTTCTGCCAGAGCGGGAATAACCTCCCTCCGGATCCTGGGATCCGCATGGGAGGGAATGATGAAATCGAACTCATCCGCGCGCTTCATCAGTCTTTTCAGGCTGCAGATATAGGCATCCATATCCCTGTGCCGCCCGAACATATAGATGGCGCCTCCCGTCTGGATCGGATCCCCGCCGATGAGCAGCCTCTTTTTTCTGTCCAGGAATGTAATGCTGCCGGGCGTATGTCCCGGGAGATGGATCACCTCCAGCGTGCGGTTTCCGAGATCGAAAACATCCTTCTCAAATACCGGAAGCATCCGGGGCGCATTTCCGTCTCTCCGCGGATACAGGAAAAAATCCGACGGATGCATATAGAATGATTCGAACGCGTCGTTTGAAGAAATGTGATCCACGTCGGCATGTGTATTGACCAGCGTCACGGGATGGTCCGTCAGTTTTTTGATGATTGCCGGCAAATCCATCTTCGTCATGCCGGAGTCAATCAGCAGTGCTCTCTCATCTCCGTCAGCCAGAAAGAAGCGGACACCGTCATCCTCGACAGCCCATGTTTTCTCTTCAATTTCCGATATTTTATAATCCATTTCCCGCTCCTCTTTCCGCGGTTATCCCTCAAACTCAATTACGGGTTCCGTCCCGGAGGAAGCGTTCTGCGCGTCTGCCGTTTCCGGTTCCGGCGACTCGTTCACATATGCCCCGATGATGGCCTCCGTCCAGGTCGTGTACTGCTCCGGATGGTAATCCCGGAGGGCCGTCGTATAGAAGTCGATATAGACGTTTGAGTAGACCGGAATCACCGGCAGCACTCTGGCAAATTCCTTCTGGAATGTCACCCACTTTTTGCAGTATGCTTCTTTTTCGCCCGGCTTCGTCTTGCGGAGGTCCACGGCTGCTTTGTAAAGCGCGTCATCCGCGACGCCCCTGCCGCCAAATGACAGCTTTCCGGAGGAATCCCTGCGGAATTCGGCCGCGGCATCAAACACGATATCGAAGTTGGATGCGAGGAAGACCATATCGGCCCCTTCCTCTTTGCCGTAATACTCGGCGAGGATCTGTTCCGGGGAGACCCCTTCCACCTGCAGGAGTATGCCCGCTTCCGCAAGCGGCTTCGCGAGGTGTTCTTCCAGAAGCGCTCCGATCCGGCTTCCTTCCGGATAATGCAGCGTAAGAGTCAGCTCTTCAAGTCCGCTGCCCGCATTTCTGCAGCGCACCTCATCGGTTCCTGCCGTGTAGGTGCCGCCTTCGCGGTTGAGTGTCCATCCGTCGGCGGAAAGCAGATCTTCCGCCCTTTTCAGATTCGCTTCGGCCGATCCGGCGTCGTAGGTCTCCACGCCCTCGATGGCGTTCCCCTTCTGCACTTCCCGGAACATCCACTGGCCGATTCCGTACCACCCGGATACCGGGGTGCCGAGGTTGCCCTCATAGCCCTGCGACAGAGCGCTGCGGTCCATGCACCACGCGATCGCCTGTCTCACTCTCAGGCTCTTCACCGGTCCCTTCTCTGCTCCGAAGCTGATAAAGCTTAAGCCCGATCTCGGATAGTTTGTCATGGAGAAGGCGTCGTTCTGGGAAGCCAGCTTCATGCCTTCCTGCGCGGCGTCTTTGTCCGCCGTCTTGTTGATCAGGTCAAAGGTGCCGTCCGTGAGGCGGCTGATCATGTCGCTGTTATTCACGAGTCCGTATTTCACCTTCCCGATCGCCGGCTTCTGTCCGTCGCGGTTGCCTTTGTAATTCTCATTGACGGAAAATACAGCCGTCTCGCCGTCAAAGGAATCCAGCTTATACGGGCCGCTCACGACCGAAGGATGGCTCATATAGCCGCTCTGTTCATCAAAAATCGTGCGGCGGAGCGTCTCCTCCGTCAGATTTCCCGTAAGAGAAATCCCCTTGCCGTCGTCCTTCACATCACAGCCCGGTGCCAGAACGTGCATCGGACTGGGCGTAAAGTCCAGAAGACCGAGCTCATAGAAGAACGGCAGATAACTGTGGTCCACGATAACCGAGAGCTCGTATTTTCCGAGGAGCCTGACGCCCGTCAGCACTTTACTCTTTCCCGATACAAAGTCCGACGCCCCTTTCAGGTACATAGTTCTCGAAGGCTCCGCCCCGAGCTTCTCCATCAGCGGATGCAGGCTCAGAAGGATCGAGAACGCGTAATCCTTTGCCGTAATCGCCGTTCCGTCACTGTATTTCAGATTTTCGTAGAGTGTGATTTTATGCGTCCGGTCACCCGCCGCATTTTCCGTCACGACCATCCCGCTCACAACCGAAGGATCCGTTATAAAAGCACCCTTTTCGCTGTCCCAGCAGATCAGGTCGTATCCGTGAATCAGACTCCTGACATCCAGATCGCTCGCCGCATTGCCGAAGCGGTCCGTAAAAAACTGTCCCGCAATCTTCGTCGTGCTGCCGACACTCAGTTCACCGGACGCCCCCCACACGGGCACGGATGTCACCATAAGCACCGCAAGCATGACTGCCGCCGTAAACTTTTTCATAATGATCCTCATCCCCCTTTTGTCCGTTTTCGCTTATTCGAAGCACTCGCCCGCATTGATGGTGGCCGCACCCACGCCCTGTCCGAGCGGGGTCGGATATTCCTCGATCACTGTCTCAGTGGATGCTGCCGCAGTGGTTCTGGTTCTCGTCGTATTGGTCGGAGTTGTCGTCCCGCCGCCCGAACTCCTCCGGGTGTAATAGACGTCGATCGTCCTGTCCCCGGCCGGCATGACGCCGGAAACAACCGGCGTGTTTGTCCGGTATCCGCTGACGGTCGGAGAGGTGACACTGTAGGCATCACCCGCAGCATATCTCGCTCTGTAGTACGGGGCGGCCTGATTGCCGTTTGTGTACCGGTATCTGATCGTGAGCGTATACGTAATCGGCGTATAATAGATGTTGACGACCGTGTTCGAGTTGAGCGTCCCGGACACCTCACTGCGGCTGGCCGTAAAGCCCGCGATCTCCGGCGTCTTCTCATAATAGGAAGAACCTTTCTCGAGCACGGCTACATAGGGCTCCCTCGCCTCCGTGAGCCCGCTGCCGTCCCGGAAATAATAGCGGATGGTCAATGTGTAATGATCCGGCACCACCGTTTCCTTCTTGAGAAGGCATCTGTATGTGAGTATGAGCACTTCTCCCGTCACGAGATCGCCGTCGCTGCTGTCCCAGATGGAATCAAGCTCCGTGGTTGACAGCTCGTAATCCTTGACGCTGACAGTGTCCCAGGTGTAAACATATCTCGTTCCGTCGCGGTGTACCGGCAGATCCGGGATCTCGCCGGACCAGCCGTTCGCCTCGTTCAGCGTCACGCTTTCTCCGGAATTCAGTGTGAATGTCAGAGACGACGGGCGTCTCTTGAACTCATTATTGTTGTCGTCCCAGTTTACTTTGATACGCTGGGTCGTGACGTTTTTCGGATTCACTCTGTGTACGTTGCTGAAGATCGTGATCTTTTCGTCGCCGTCATAGATCACGGTACTACTCGTCTCGTAGCCCGGTATTTCTTCCTGTTCCCATTCAAGGCCGCTGTAGTCGACCGGATTTCCTTCGTCATCGAAGGCCGGCATCGTCCTCGTGACCGTCCAGCCTCCTGCGGCGGATGCGGAAATATCCGGGTCGCCGGCAAATGTCAGCCAGACTTCCGGCGGACGCATCTGATCGTAATCTTCTTTGTTCTGATAGGTATCCTCCCAGAGGATCCGCGCGGTATATGTCGTACAGTCGCGTATGACAAGTGTGCCGTTCTGGTACGTGACCCTGTAATTTCCCTGGTCCGAAGCCCCGGCAGGCGTGATGGCATACTTGCCGACCCCGTCTCCGGCCTCCCGGCTGAGTTTATATTGAATCAGGTTTTCCTCGCCTTTCACGGCTCCGCTGACCGTCGCCGTCAGTTCCGGCTCATCACCGCGGACAATCATCTCCTTATCATCTGCCGTCACGGTCACTTCCCGCGGCAGAACCGGTATGGAGATCGTCAGGGAAGCCGGCGACGGTGTCCACGCGGTCTTTTCCCCGTTTGTCACGGAAAAGCTCAGAACAGCCTGGAATGTCTCCCCTGCATTCTTTGCGGGAGCTCCGGCCTCACAGCTGATGCTCACAACCGAGCCGTCGCTGAAGCTCACGTCGGGATATCCGCCGGCCGAATCCATGGATGCGGTCTTTGTTTCCTCGCCCGCCGTGATCACCACATCTCCGAACGGCGCGGCATCGCTCAGCGTGATCTCGCTTCCGTCGTAGGTTTTTCCTTCCGCGGAGCTGCTCAGAGAAAATGTCATCTCTTTTGTCTCCGGCTCCTCACCGGCGGCCAGGATGGGCTCTGCCGACGATTCGGTCCCTCCATCTTCCGCCGCAGCAGCCGGCGCTTCTGCCGCACTGACGGTCTCTGCATCCTCTTCCGCAGCCGGCGTCTCATCCGTGCTGTCGCTCTCTGCATCCTCTCCCGCAGCCGGCGTCTCATCCGTGCTGTCGCTCTCTGCATCCTCTCCCGCAGCCGGTGTCTCATCCGTGCTGCCGCTCTCTGCATTCTCTCCTGTAGTCGGCGTCTCATCCGTCACTCCGGATTCGCTCTGTTTCTGATCCTGTTCCATCGTGTTTTCGGAAGCAGACTCTGCGGCATCCCCCGTGGCGGCCGTTTCCGGACCGTCTGAGGATGCTGTCTGGGATTCAGTCTTCTGTGCAGGCTTTTCTGACGGAGCTGCCTGTGATTCAGTCTTCTGTGCAGGCGTCTCTGACGGAGCTGCCTGCGATTCGGTCTTCTGTGCAGGCGTTTCTGACGGAGCTGCCTGTGATTCGGCCTTCTGTGCAGGCGCAGGCGCCTCTTTCGTCTCCTCTTTCACGGCCGGTGTCGGTGCTGCCGCAGCCGGCTCATTTTTCTCTGCCTTCGGAGTCGGTGTCGGTGTTGGTGTCGGCGCCGCCTTTGTCTCTGCCTTCGGAGCAGGTGTCGGGACCGGTGCTGCCTTTGTCTCCGCTTTCGGAGCCGGTGTCGGCGCCGGTGCCGGCACCGCTGCGGCTTTGGCCTCTGTTACTGTTTCTGCTGCTTCCGAGCGCACATCAGCCGCCTGTTCTCCAGCGATGATCCCCTGTGTGGAAATCATGAGCATGGACGAGGTCAGCAGAAGTGCCAGTCCTTTTTTCCAATTTCTGATCATGCCTTCCCTCCTGCCTTGCCTTTTCTTTTCATCCCTTCAGGTCCGGCAGCGAATCCCTGTTTTTCAGGACACTCGCGACGGCCGCCCGGTAAGCTGCGCTGTTCTTTGTCTCATTGTCAACATAGCGGGTCATGATATAATTACCGGTTCTCTTGATCTCGGAAAATGCGATTTTCCGTCCCCAGTGAATGGAGCTGTTATAATTGGCCTCGCCGACGATCACGTAATCGGATTCCATCCGGAGTGCCGTCACGGAATGTGTATCAAAGTCCATCCTGATGATATCGCCCGGTTTGATCTGCTTCGGACTCGAGATGTCTGATATCTGGACTTTTCTGGCAAGCGTCCCGGCAAACGCGGTGTCACTGAGCTTAAAGCAGAATCCGGCACATCCGTAGCCGCCGCGGTACATCCCGCCCGTCCATTTATAGTAGTTGGCATTGGTATATCTCGTGCCTTCCAGATAGCCGTCCGGGAAATGCTCGTCTTTTGTTCCGATCAGATAGATCATCTTGCGGAGCGCCGTGAGCTCTGTGGCGTTGGACATGCCCCTGCTGAGCGCCGAATAAGCCATGGAGGCCGAGGCAAAGGTTGATGTGGTAATCGCGGTGTTGTCACTTGACTGCACGCTGCCGCTTGATGACGAAGCCGCAGACGTGGTGGTCACGATCTTTGCCTTCACGACGACCTTACAGGAATGAGACGTCCCGCCCGCCGATGCGGTGACGGTCGTCGTTCCCGCTTTCAGCCCCCGCACCGTGCCTTGTGACGACACGCTGGCAATGGAGGAATTGGCGCTCCTCCATGTCACGGATGCATTCCCCGCATTGCTCAGGCTCATGGTGTAGTAGGATCCCTCGCGGAGCTCCAGCCTGCTGATATTGAGCGAAGGCTTCTTCACCGTCACATTGCATGTATAGGATGTCCCGGCTATTTTTGCGGTAATGACAGCTGACCCCGGGAGGTTGCCGGTGACGCGGCCTTTAGACGTCACATTGGCCACGGTCTTGTTTGAAGAGCTCCACGTCATGCCTGCGGATCCGCCGTTATTCACGCCGATCGTATAAGCGCCGCCGATCTCAAGGCTCAGCGCAGATGCCTTAAGGGAAGGCTTCGGCACCGTGACGGTGCATGTGAGCGTGATCCCCACGGTCTTTGCCGTGATTTTGGAGGCGCCCGGTTTGAGTGCCTTTACCACGCCGATCGAACTGACGCTCACGGCTGCCTTATTGGAAGAAGACCAGGTCACCTTCGCACTTCCCCTGTTGACGACGCCGATCGTAGATGACTTTCCCAGGAGAAGCGTCTTCTTACTTACCGTCAGGGAAGGCCTCGGGACCGTAACCGTACAGATGTAACTCTTCCCGCCCGCTTTGGCCGTGATCTTCACGCTTCCCGGCTTTTCTGCCTTGACCAGCCCATTTGCGCTGACCGTCGCGATGCCTTTGTTTGCGGAAGACCAGGCCGCCTTCGCGGAGGTCCCGGTGAGTTTCAGCTGATACGTTTTTCCGATGAGGACCGTGACTTTCGTCTTGTTCAGCGCCGCCGCAGATACGCTGACCGCCGAAAATAACATCAGCGCGGTCAGAAGAAGCAGGCACCATTTTCTGCATTTCTTCATCATAGAATCAAAACACCTCCCAAAACTCCGCTCCCAGACCGACGCATGGTCTGCGGGCAAAGGTACTGCCATCGTTTTATATCAGAAGTATTTCCCCGGAGCCATATCATAAGTCACGGTATCTGCCGTCTCTCCGTCCTTTGACCAGACCGTCAGCTGGGATCCTTCCTTTGCCGCGGAGCCGGCGCCCGCATACCAGACAAAAAGTCCTCCTTCGCTGCCGGAGAGAACAAAGCCCGCCGCTTCCGCTGTCTTCTCCGCATCCGCAATCGCCATGCCGGCAGTAATGCCGAACAGGTGATACGTGTCTCCGCCATACAGATTCACCCTCGTGATAATCCGGTCCGATTCCTTGCCCGAAAGCCCCGCTTCCTGGGCATCCCCGCCTAACGAGAATCCTTTTACGCCGACGACGGTCCCGTGTTCGGCCGCCTTCGGCTGCAGCTTCAGGAATTCGTCAAACGTCATCCCCGCATAGGCCGACAGCTCATTCGGATCCTTCTTCTCTTCGGGCGGCACTGCCTCCGCCTGTGAATCCGCGGCCGGTTCTGCGGACGAGGCAGGCGATCCTGCCGGAGGCTCTGCCGGTGAGGTCTGTGACCCGGCCGGAAGTTCCGCGAGATCCTGTTTCTCATCGGGCGCCGTTTCTCCCGAGGCCTCCTGCACGGCTGTCAGGAGCTCCTGCAGCTGGGTCTCGCTCAGTTCACCGCCGCGGATGGCTTTCAGCCAGTCTTCAAATTCCGCATCCGGCAACTTCTTTTCCGGCTCCCCTACCGTCTGCGCCTCAATCTGCGGCAGATCATCCGGCACCTGCGCGCCCGCCCCCGACACACCGGCCGGAAGTAAAAGAGCGAATGCCAGAAGCCCCGCAGTCAGTTTCATATGTTTCATCCCGATCTCCATTCCGCCGTCAGAAACTGGCGGCTCAGATTCGTTTCCTCCGCTTATCCCGGGAAGGAACAGATCTCCCGGTATACCGTCCTGCCGTCCTTCTGCTCTGATTTCATCAAAGAGAACGAAGCCGCCGTCATCTCCGCCTTCGGCAGCCGTATGGAGGATGTCCGGCCCTTCACCTTCCGGATCATGGTAATATGCGGTGTAAAGGGCTGCCTGTCATAGCTGATTCCTTCCCGGTCGAGTGCGGCCCGGATATCCCTGACCAGCCCTTTGAGTTTCTGGTTTCCTTTGACGCCGGCGTAGAGGAGGTCGCCGAACATGCCGCTCTCCGTGAGGGCAAGCCGCACCTCGGGAACGGCGACCTGCGAGAGCGCCTTCTTCACATCAGCGGTGCGGTCGGTTTCCCCGATGAACGCCAGTGTCATGTGCAGGTTCTGCGCGGGCACGTAGGAGCCCTGCACCCCGTTTTTCTTCATCTCATGCATCACGCCCAGAAGTGCTTTCGACACGGCTGCGTCCGGGCGGACCGCCACAAACAATCTCATTTAAAAAGTCTCCGCAAATAAAAAAAGCAGACAGTATTCCATCTTTAATACTCTCATAAATTCCGGCATTTCGCAAGTTAAGGCCTGCTTTACAGATAAAAAATGGCAAAATCGGATACGGAATTGACATTCCTCCCGGCCTCGCTGTCCTTTCTTACAGTCTCCTGTTCAGTTTTTTGTATATATGCTCCCGGAACCAGGGTTCGGAGGAGGCAGCGACCGCTTCATCCGGCGCAAACCAGCCGACGGCGCTGTTTTCATCCGCCTTGCTCCGGATCTGTTCTCCCGGATCCGCCTCAAACAGATAGGTCACATTCAGGTGGAGATGGGAAGAGACATAGACGCCTCTTTTCACATGGCCGTCCACGGTCAGCACTTCCAGGGAAACCGGCCCCTCACATATGCAGCGGACTCCGGAGACACCGCTCTCCTCTTTCACTTCGCGCTCAGCCACTTTCAGGAGATCCGTCTCTCCGTCCGCATGGCCGCCCAGCCATGACCAGGAGTCATACAGGTTGTGGTAGGCCATCAGAACCAGTCCGTGATCGGGCGATGTCACCCAGGCCGAAGCCGTAAAGTGCATAAACGGATCTTCGCGGGTCATGACGGAAGGCCCCCTGTCCAATGCCGCAAGAAGCATCTCCCGGTCGCGCTCCTCCTGCTCATTGAGCGGCCGATAGGATTCGATTTCTCTCTTCAGTTTTTCCATTCCTTCGTTCATTTTGCTTTTCAAGTTGACAGACATCCCTTCTGGTGTTATATTTGCAATAGAACACATCGAACAGTGTTCTGTTTATCATGTTATGAAAGAGAGGTGAGCATTTCCATATGAAAAGAGACTGTTATGAAGTTCTGGGCGTCACGAGATCCGCTGACGACAAACAGCTGAAGTCCGCTTACAGAAAGCTCGCTAAGAAATATCATCCGGATGTAAACCCGGGAGACCGGGACGCAGAACAGAAGTTCAAGGAAGTGGGCGAAGCCTACGCGATCCTGAGCGACCCCGAAAAACGAAAACTGTACGACGCTTACGGGTTTGCCGCCTTTGAGGGCGGCGGGCCTGCTCCCGGTGCCGGCGGCGCCTATGAAGATGCCGGAGGCGGTTCTTACCGCTCCTTCCACTTCGACGGCCGCGATGCCGAGGATCTGTTCCGCAGCATGTTCGGCGATATCTTCAGCCATTCGGATTCCTCCGGCACGCGCACACATTTCGGCGGTTTCGGAAGCGACGGCTCCTTCCGTCATTTCGGTGGTTTCGACGGCGGCTTCGGTGACTTCTCCTCATTTGGCGGCATGAATACGCCCCCTGCGGAGGATGATCTGGATCTCCGGGCCTCCATGAACGTGACCTTCCGGGAAGCTGCCCTGGGCGCCGTCAAGGCCATCCGCCTCAAATCTCCCGGCGCGGGGAAGGAGGACATCTCCCTGAAGGTGAGAATCCCGTCCGGCGTCGACGACGGCAAATGCGTCCGGCTGAAAGGGCGCGGACGTTCCGCTCCCGACGGCAGGCAGGGCGATCTCCTGATCGAGCTGCACATTGCCCCGGACCCGCAATATACGAGAAAAGGCCTGGATGTCTACACCAGCGCCGAAATCCCGTTTACGACCGCCGCCCTCGGCGGAGAAGCTACTCTTCCGACGCTGCACGGGGATGTAAACTGCAAAATTCCCGCCGGCACGCAGTCCGGCAGCAAGATCCGTCTGAGAGAGAAAGGGATCCGGCGCACGGGCAGGTCTCCTTCTGTCGGGGATGAATACGTGGAAATCCGCATCGCCGTCCCCAAAACGCTGACGGCAGAGGAGCGGCGCAAGCTTGAGGAATTCGAACAGCTCCACGAAACACGCGGAAAACGTCCGCGCAAGGCATCTTAACAGAGTCGTCTAAAGTCAGAAAATCCGGGACGGTTCCCGTTTTTAAGCGGGGACCGTCCCGGATCGTTATTTTCAGCTGATCATGCTGATCACGTTGTTCAGAACTTCCATCACGGAGCTGATTCTTCCGATCTTGACTTCAAGGGCGGATACGCGCTCCTCCAGTGTCAGTTCCACGGCTTCGGCCGAGGAATCGGCTGCCGCGATCTGTTCCTGGTTGACCGTGACATCGAAGAGATCCAGAACGGCACCGAGGCCCAGGTTTTCCTTCAGATAACTGACCAGTTCATCCTGCAGCAGGTCGAACATGACGATGGAACCTTCCAGATACTCCACTTTTTCCTCGAGGGTCATGTCCTCAAACTCAACGGTGTCCGTGATTTCCGGCATTTCGGCGAAGGAAGACGGATCTTCCATCTCGATAAGCTCTTCATCGGGGAAGGAGTAAACGCCGCCCGTTTCGAACAATGATTCGTCCCAGTCTTCCGCCACGGATTCTGCCCATTCCGCACCGGAGTCCATACCTGTCTCATAGATGGAATCGTTGATTCCCTGTTTGATCATTTCCCAGGTGTCCGCCGCTGCCTCGACCTTTTTGTCTTCCAGGCCGGTCTCCGCAAAGACATCCTCGGCCAGCTTGAAGATCGAATCCACGATGTCCGTGACATCCGTCACGACTTCCTTCTGTCCGTCCGTGAGCTCGACGCTTCCGGTAATATTGCCGACCGCCTCACCGGCCGCATCGGCCGCCGATGACGCCTCTTCCATAACGGACCCCAGGATATTGCAGATCGACTCTACCGTTCCGTAGATATCCGTCACCTGCTCATACAGCGCATCGACCCGGTCCTCCAGGTCATCCTGCGGGGCCTCTGCCTCTGCGGTGCTTTCTGTCACTTCCGGAAGCGATTCGGCCATAGCCGGAACAGCGAGTCCGGCCGTCATGCCGGCTGCAAGCAGAAGGGCAAGCAGTTTTCTTTTCATTTATGTTACCTCCTTATTCGTTTTTAAGTTTATGACAGGGCAGCCTGTCCTTTGCAGTGCTGCCTCTGTTTATTTATACATATTCGTGCCTGTGAATCCACCGATGTATTCAAAAAAGTACAATCGTCCGCCTCTATTTTTTTCTGTACCAGAGCCCCTGCGCGCTCAGGTCCGAATCCCGGAAAGAGCTGACCTTTTTGCAGCTGCTCTTAAGAAGGGCGCTGCTCTCATTTTTATTGGACAGGTTCCAGCAGACATAACTGATCCCGTTCTTCTTCAGGAAACGGATCCACCGGTCGCCCTCCGCCTTGTTCAGGCTCCCGTTCCCGGAGGCATCGCTGATGCCGAACTCGCTGACAAACACCGGGAGTCCCTTCCCGAGAGCCTTCTGCACCTTCTGTCTGTAAGCTTCCCCGTGTGTCCCGGCATAGAAGTGGAAGGTATACATCAGGTTCCGATAACCCTTGATCGGATCCTTCGCCGCGATGTCCACGTCCTGGGACCAGGTCGGCGTACCGACCAGAATCACATTGTGTTTGTCCTGTTTCCGGATTTCCTTTATAACGGCTCCGGCATATGCCTTCACCTGCTTCCAGGTCACGCCGCCGTTCGGCTCATTGCAGATCTCATAGAAGACATTTTTGTGATTTTTATACTTGCCCGCCATCTCCTTAAAGAAGGCCGCCGCTTCCTTCTGGTTTGTCTGCGGATTGCCGTCACTTAAGATATGCCAGTCAATGATCACATACAGTCCGAGTTCCGTCGCGTACTGCACGCCCTGCCGGACCAGCTTTTTCAGATTGCTCCGGTTTCCTCCGGAGAGATATCCGTTGTATTCCTGCGTGTACATGGCCAGGCGGATACACTTGACGCCCCACCCGTCCCGCAGCGTCTGAAACGTCTTTTTATTGACATACTGCGGAAACCAGTTGATCCCGTGAAGGCTCACGCCCTTGAGAACGACGCTCTTCCCGGACGAGTCGACCAGCTTTCCTCCTTTGACCTGCAGCCGTCCGTGCTGCATAAGCGGCGTCTTTTTCGCAGCGGATCCCGCGGACGTATTCGCTGTGCCGCTGCCGCTTTTTGAGGATGCCTTCTTTGCCTTATCTCCGGAAGAGGAGCAGGCTGCGGTTTTGTCCGGAGACGCGGAAGCCGCCAGAACCTGGTTCTTCGTCTGCAGCCAGACAGCGGTTTTTCCTCCGATGACCGAGGTAATGCGCACTTTCTGAAAGACCGGTTTCCCCGATGTCTTTATGATAAATCCGATCTCCCTCGTCTGCTTTGCGGGAATCGTCTTGTTCCAGGACATGGGCTTGATGACCATCGAGGAACCGGATACGCTGTATTTTCCGCTCCAGGAATCGCGGAGCGTCATTTTGCGGTCCATGACCGGCTTCAGCATCCACCACGACACGGTTTTGCTGCCTGTATTGGCCAGCCTCACCGTAAACTGCGTGCATGTGGTGCTGCCTTCCTTCCAGGAATTGACCGCCTTAAAGGTCACCGGCAGCGGATTGGAGGCGGCAGACACCCGCCCCGCCCCAATGAAGATTCCGCCGAAAAGCATCAGGCACACGGCCAGAACTGTCACTCTTTTTCCATATCGCATCTGACGGCCTCCTCTCAAACATGTAAACATGTTCTTGTGATCACCGGTCAGAATGATCGTAACACAGCGAGCGCGGCGCAGCAAGAACGCCGAGGCGTTCTTAAAGGAAATAATTGAAAGTGCTCCGCGGGATGGAGTATGATGAGACGGATGGAAATGCACGCGCCGGGCATTTCCCTGCAGGCTTCTTACACGCGGCGCTTACGGAGATCTCATATGCTGAATTTTGTAAATGATTACAGCGAAGGCGCCCACGAGAAGATTCTGCAGCGCCTTCTGGAAACCAACTATATCCAGACCGCCGGTTACGGGGAGGATGAATTCTGCCGGGAGGCGGCGGAGAAAATCAAAGCTGCTTTCTCCTGCCCCGATGCGGAAATCACGTTCCTCGCGGGCGGCACCCAGACCAACCAGATCGTCATCAGCACGCTGCTCCGGCCCTACGAGGGCGTCATCGCCGCCGAAAGCGGACACGTGAGCCTGCATGAGGCGGGCGCCATTGAATATACCGGCCACAAGGTCATGGCCCTTCCCGGACATGACGGAAAACTGGATGCGGGCGAAGTGGACGCCTTCGTGCGGACCTTCTACGCGGACGAAAACCACGAGCACATGGTCTTTCCCGGAATGGTCTATATTTCCCATCCCACGGAATACGGGACGCTCTATACCAGAGCCGAGCTGACTGCCCTGCACGAAGTCTGCAAAAGCCACGGCATTCCTTTATATATGGACGGCGCCCGCCTCGGGTACGGTCTTGCCGCGCCGGACACGGATCTGTGCGCAGCGGATTTCGCCTCCCTCACGGATGTCTTTTACATCGGCGGCACAAAGGTCGGCGCCATGTTCGGAGAGGCCGTGGTTTTCTGCGGGATTCCGCGCCCCGCGCATTTTACAGCGCAGGTCAAGCAGCACGGAGCACTTCTCGCCAAGGGGCGTTTTCTGGGGCTCCAGTTCGACGTCCTCTTTACGGACGGCCTCTATGAGGAAATCAGCCGCCACGCCATCAGCTGCGCCGAAAAGCTGCGGGCGGCCTTCCACGACAAAGGATACCGGTTCTATATCGAGTCTCACACAAACCAGATTTTTATCATCCTGGAAAATGCACAGATGGAGCACCTCTCCCGCAGCGCCGCATTCAGCTTCTGGGAGCGGTACGACGAAAATCACACCGTCGTCAGATTCGCCACCAGCTGGGCCACGCGCGCGGAAGCCGTCGACGAGCTGGCAGCCCTGCTCTGATAAACGCTCCCGTTCCCGCACAAGGAGGATCTTTCTATGGAAACAAGAATCGCAGCTATATCCATCATCGTCACGGACCCGGAATCCGTCGAACAGATCAATCTGCTCCTGCACGAGTGCAGGGATTATATCATCGGGAGGATGGGGATCCCCTATCACAAACGCAATGTGAATATCATCTCCGTCGCGATCGATGCCCCGCAGAATATCATCAATACCCTGACCGGCAAGCTCGGCAGGCTGAACGGCGTACACGTCAAAGCCGCCTTTGTCTGACAAAGGCGGCTTTTTACTTCTTTTATTATCCGATGACGTCTCCCACCTGGGCATTGTAGTCCTCGGGCTTGTCGCTGCTTGAACTGGAACTCCTCACATCCACGTACTGGTTGAGGAATTTCACGTTCTTCTGCTCGGTCTTGTTCATCTTTCCGTAGACATCATTCTGATCGTCGTACTTTTCTTCATACCAGCTGAAGTTTCTGAAGAACTTCAGAATCTCGGGAGTTTTGAAGATATAGCCGTGTCTGGCGTAGATTTCGTTGATGCCCTGCCGCAGGTTATCCCAGCTCTTGCCGGAGATATCGTCCTTCGTCAGAAGCCGGTCGCTGCTGTCCGGGAAGACCTGCGATACATTTCCGCTGCTCTCCTTCCGCGCCTCTTCCCGCGTCTCCTCTTCCTCATGCTGCGCCTGCGCTCCGCCGCCCGGAGTATTCACATAATCCTCCCAGTCAACGCCGCGGTATTCGAAGCGCGATTTCAGGGCCGTGCCGTCTTTCAGGGACGACTTCAGGTGCCGAACCGAATAGCCGTCACTCCGCTCGCCGCTGACTTCAAAGGTAAAGGAATGCGTCATGAGAGACGTCGTGGAATAGGTCGGGTACATGTCCTCGCTCTCATTGAACATGGTCCAGCTCGAGTTTTCGTAAATCACGCGGTCATCTTCGCCCAGGCCCAGCAGGTCAAAGCCCGCTTCCATGCCGTCACCCGTATTTCCTTCGTTGTAAGAGACAAGCGGTTCATATTCCGGATGGGAATACATGTAGGAGTCATCCGCCCACAGAAGTTTCGTGGCCGTGCCGCCCTCACTGTCGGTTCTCACGAGCTTGTAGGCGATATCGGAGCTGCCCCCGTCCGTCTTGCCGATCATATAGAGCTTGCGGAATGCATTTCCGTCATAGATATAATAGGTAAAGCTCGTCCCCGCTCCGTCCGCAAAGTAAGCATTGCCGAAGTCTTCCACCACGAAGCTCCTGCGGTTCTTGACGTCCATAAAGCCCGCGTTGATGCGCTGGAAAGAGACATTCATGGAACTGAAGAGCTCAAGCGTGCCGACATGGATAACGCCTGTCATGGACTCGTCCAGCGTGTACAGAGACGCATACATCGTCTCGGGAAAACGGCCGTTGTAATCCTGGCCGGAGGTGTCATCGGCCAGATACGTGACCAGCATCTCGGGCCTGCCGTCCGCATTCATATCAAGAACATCGGCGCTCACGAGCCCCTTCCGCTGATCCCAGCAGAGCTTACACCCGGCGGTGCCGACCGCAATCTGGTCACTCGTGACCGTCTCATAGACATCCTCTCTGGAGGCATAGCCGTAGAGAGGCAGCAGTTCATATGTCAGATAATCATAAAAAAGTGCCTTATGTTCCCGCGCCACGTCATCCGCCGGTGCGGCGGAAACCGTCGCCGCGGCCGCAGTCCCGGCCAGAAGAGCAATCGTCATCACCGCACTGATCCACCGTTTTTTCATGACATTTCCTCCTCCAAAGTTGCAATCGTTTATAAATCTGTACTCATAAGGGTATCATATTCAGTCTGTTCTCACAACAGATAAGTGGCCGATTCGTAACATTTTCTTAACATTTCACACAGGATTGCTCTTCTTCCGCACCCGCCTTATAATGAATTAAATTCATATTTTTATCTTGAGAAAGAAGGGAATCAATATGTCGAATCAGTTTGAATTCTATGCTCCCACCCGTGTGATCTTCGGCCGCGATACAGAAAAAAAGGCCGGCTCTCTCCTTCGCGAATACGGAGCGCAGAGCGTCCTCCTGGTTTACGGCGGCAGAAGCGCCGAGGCCTCGGGCCTTCTTCAGACCGTCCGCGACAGCCTTGAAGCAGAGGGAATCTCTTACGCGGAACTCGGCGGCGTCGTCCCGAATCCGCGGCTCTCAAAGGTTTATGAGGGCATCAGAGTGGGCCGCGAACAGAAGACGGACTTCCTGGTCGGCATCGGCGGAGGCAGCGCCATCGACACCGCCAAAGCCATCGCCTACGGCCTCGCCAATCCGGAACATGACGTGTGGGATTTCTATACAAAGAAAGCAAACCCGTCGGCCTGTCTGCCCGTCGCCGCCATCCTCACGATCGCCGCGGCCGGCAGCGAGATGTCCGACAGCAGCGTGATCACCAACGAAGAGACCGGCGAAAAGAAAGGCTGCAACACAAACTTAAGCCGCTGCCGCTTCGCCATCATGAACCCGGCGCTGACGCTGACCCTGCCGGATTACCAGACCTGCTCCGGCGCGACGGATATCATGATGCACACGATGGAGCGCTATTTCACCAACAAGGGAAATATGCAGATGACCGACGTGATCGCGGAGGGGCTCATCCGCACGGTTATGGACAACGCGCTGATCCTGCACAAAGACCCGTCTGACTACGAGGCACGTGCCGAACTCATGTGGGCTTCCAGCCTCTCCCACAACGGCCTCACCGGCTGCGGGAACGGCGGAAATGACTTCATGTCCCACAAGATCGAGCATGAGCTGGGCGGCATGTTTGACGTCACTCACGGCGCCGGCCTCGCCGCCGTCTGGGGCAGCTGGGCCAGATGCGTCTACAAAAACTGCCTGTCCCGCTTTGTCAAATTCGCGAAAAACGTGATGGGGATTGACGGAGAGGGAAAGACGGACGAGCAGATCGCCGAAGAAGGCATCGCTGCCATGGAGAATTACTTCCACAGCATCGGTATGCCCGTCAATATGAGGGAACTGGGCATTTCCCCGACAGATGAGCAGATTGAAGAGCTGACGGACAGATGCCTCGCGGCCTGCATGGGCTATACGGGCGCTGCAAAATCCCTCACCCGTGAGGATTTCCGCTCCATCTATCTCTCTGCCAGATAAGGCGGAATGCACTATGATTCACACTTTCATCACATAATATACACTGTTTTTTCGTTTTTTGCCTGTTTTCCCTTGCAGAGCTGTCGTGCAGATTATATAATTTATTCAGGTATTTATTACTTATGTATCACTTTTATCACAAATCGGCAGTTTTCCGGTTGCACCGAAACGGCATAAGGAGATTGCCGCACGGCAGTAAGGGAGGGAACGCAATGAACAAAACATGGAAAAAGATCCTGATGCCCCTGATCGGGCTTCTGGCTATGCTGATGATGACATGCATGGTTCAGGCGAGACCGGGAACCGTTCCGGTCAGCAAGATTGACCACTTCTGGAATGAGTCGACAGGCGAGATGCAGCTCAGCTGGGCACAGGTTTCCGGCATGAATGGATCCAGAAAGTATTATTACAGACTCTATAACCGGAACGGGAAGATCGTCAGAACAGGCGTAGCGAATCAGAGATTTACCGACGGTACGGTTGGAACCACAATCAGAGTCAGCAACAACAGAACCATTTACGGTCTTTCTGTCCGCGGCAGAACCGGAAACAG
The DNA here is from genome assembly GCA_902766955.1 of uncultured Lachnospiraceae bacterium. Classification (GTDB taxonomy): domain Bacteria; phylum Bacillota; class Clostridia; order Lachnospirales; family Lachnospiraceae; genus Chordicoccus. Next base: position 34,679 of record CACXFM010000259.1, read on the forward strand.
CTACGGCGCATGGTCCGCAAAGAAATGGATGGTTCCGCAGCCGCAAATCTACAGTGTCACAAAAGTAAGAAGCGGTTCCGCTCTGAGATCGACTTTCAAATGGCGTCCCATCGCCGGAGCTTATAAGGGCTACAGAGTCTATATGTCACGCAGCGCGAATTCCGGCTACTCGCTCCTCGGGACTACAACGGGCACTTCATGGACGAAAACACTGTCTGTCGGCACTTATTATTTCAGAATTCAGGCCGTCTGCACCAGCACGGCAGCAAGCCCGACAGGACATCTCTACACGAAGTATGTTGTATACCGGTATTAATAAGATGATTGCATCACACAAAACGGGCATCCTCGGATGCCCGTTTTTTCTTGCCGTCCTCTCACCAGTGCGATATAATGTCATAAATTTGTAACATATATATATGATTGACCAAAGAGGTCAGAAAGGAATCGGATGAACAGACGAATCAGACAGATCCTTTTGCCGCTGACTCTTCTTGTGCTGCTCCTGGCATCGGCTCTTACAGTTTCGGCGGCAGTAGACGAATCCCCCAAGCTCCGGCAGACCAGAGCTTATAACACGACTCTCATGATGGAGTGGGATTACGGTTTTCTGAACAACGACAATGGTTTTACTCTGGTTGACCAGACA
>CACXFM010000260.1 GCA_902766955.1 uncultured Lachnospiraceae bacterium
ATGAAAACGGGCAAGTGCATTTTCGACGATGCGGTGAATGACATCACCGCGAGACTTGACAGCTTCGACGGCATCGTGGCAGGGTCGCCTGTTTACTACGGATGTCCCAGCGGACAGCTGCTCGCATTTCTCGACAGACTCTGCCTGATCAATGAGTACCGGCTGGCCCGCAAACTGGCGGCGTCAGTCCTGTCCTGCAGGAGAGGCGGTGCGAGCGGCGCGTTTATGGCGCTCAACCAGACCTTCCTCAACTGTGCCATGACGATCGTCGGATCGGAATACTGGAACCAGGTACACGGCATGAAGGCGGAGGATCTGCAGGAGGATCCGGAGGGTCTGCAGACCATGCGGGTTCTGGGCCAGAATATGGCCTGGCTCTTAAAGAGCATCGAGGCCGGAAGAGAGGCCGGTATTTCTGCGCCGGTCTATGAGAAGCGGATTTATACGGATTTTGTGAGATGAGCGCTGAAAGGAGAAGTGAAACATGAGTATTGATCTGGAGAAAATGCCCAAACTCGGCTTCGGGCTGATGAGACTGCCGGAGAAGGACGGACAGATAGAACACGACAAGGTCTGTCAGATGGTGGACGCCTATATGGCGGCGGGGCTCAACTATTTTGACACTGCCTATGTCTACCACGAAGGTCTGTCCGAAGTGGAGGCCCGCGAGGCTGTCGTAAAGAGATATCCGAGGGATTCCTTTTATCTGGCGACCAAGCTGCCGGCCTGGTGCCTGAAGACAGAGGCGGACCGGGACCGCATTTTCGATGAGCAGAGAGAGCGGGCGGGCGTCGATTACTTTGATTTTTATCTGCTGCATTCCCTTGAGGACGGCGCTTATGAAGAAAGGTACGAAAAACTGGACTGCTACAACTGGGCCATGGAGAAGAAGAAGCTCGGCCAGATCAGGCATTTCGGCTTCTCCTTCCACGGAAGTCCGGAGCTCCTCGAGAGGACGCTCGATAAGCATCCCGAGGTGGAGTTTGTCCAGATCCAGCTGAATTACGCGGACTGGGAGAATCCGGTCGTGCATTCCGGAAAACTGTATGAGATTCTCTCAAAGCGAAACATCCCCATCATCGTCATGGAGCCCGTTAAGGGCGGCACGCTGGCATCCATGAAGCCTGAGCTGGAGGACATGTATAAGGCCGTGAGACCGGACGCGTCCGTGGCTTCCTGGGCCATCCGGTTTGTGGCGTCGCTGCCAGGTGTGATGACCATCCTCTCGGGAATGAGCACGCAGGAGCAGATGGAGGACAACATTTCCACGATCACGAACTTCGAACCGCTGAGTGAGGAAGAGAAGGCCGTGGTGGAGAAGGTCAAGACGATCATGCTGGATACGCCGCTCATCGGCTGTACTTCATGCAGATACTGCACGCCCGGATGTCCCGTCGGCATCAGCATTCCGGATGTGTTCAGTGCGATCAATACGGCGCGCCTCTATCCGGGGGACGACCGGCCCAAGATGTTCTATGTGAGCCTGTGCAAGAGAACCGTGAGGGCGTCGAAATGCGTCGAATGCGGCCAGTGCGAGGGCGTCTGTCCGCAGCATCTGCCGATTATCAGCCTGCTCAAGGATGCGGTGGAGAGATTCGAAAAGAAATAAAAGCGAGTATTCCTTGTCTTTATCGTATTTACGGTATATACTGAATGGAAAGAGATAAGGAGGTGAGCTTATGGCAGTGAGAGCAGTGAATTTTAAGATGGATGAAGCTGATATTCTGGATATGAAGCAGGTGGCCGGTGTCTTTAATATGTCTGTTACGGATCTTATTAAAAACGCTGTCAGGCAATATATGGCTGAATTGAAAAGCGATCCTTTCTATCGTCTGACAGTAAACGTGAAGGATGCTTCTTCAGAAGAATCAGAGGAAATTCTTTCTGAGATTGAAGGAATGACAGATGATGATCTGACAATTACCTCTGTGAAACGGTTTACTGTATGAGCAGGGGGACCCTTATGGATAGAAAAGAAGGATTCAGCTATGAAATACATTATACAAAAGCGGCAGACAAATTTCTGAATCGCCATGAGGATGTCAGGAAACAATATGAGGAATCTATCAGAGTACTGCTTGTCGGCAGCAATCCGGAAGCAGTGGATGTAAAGAAAATTCGCGGAAAGAGAAATGACTATTTCCGCATCCGTGTAGGTGATTACCGGGTAATCTACGCAATCATCGACGGAAAGATTGTGGTAATCAGCACACTTCTTGCCGGACCGCGTGGAGATGTCTACAAGAAAATGAATGGTTTAAAATAAAAAACGAAAAAGAGGATGTAAAGTGGCCGCTGCCGCTTCACATCCTTTTTATTTCAGTCAGCAGAATCCGTGACCGGCTGCCTCTTCTGCCGGTCCTTTCTGTATTCTGTGGGCGTGATCTGATAATACTTCCGGAAAAGCTTTCCGAAATAGGAGCTGTCGGAGAAGCCGGTGCCGAGAGCAATCTCGGTGATGGGAATCTCCGTATTCATCAGAAGCTCCCGGGCCTTGCTCATGCGGTAATCCGTCAGGTAGTCGATGGGAGTTTTGTTCAGCGATGCCTTGAAGGTGCGCAGTGCTTCCCGCTCACTGATGGCGGCGCTTCCCGCGATATCCTCCAGAGAGATTTTTTCGCCGTAGTGATGGTGAATATAGGACAGCATGTAGCGGATCCGCTCTCTGGCGGGAATGCTTTCTTCCGGACGGCTGTTCAGGAAATCTTTGATTTCGTCCAGGAGGAGCAGCCAGATTTCCGACAGCATGTTTCTGGTCTGGAATTCCACGTGCTCATTCTGCTGCAGTTTTCCCAAATCTCTGACCATACGGCAGATTTTCCTGCCGCGGTCGGTGTCCGGTCTGATCACGAGGACTTCAATCTGGCGGTTGTTGATG
>CACXFM010000261.1 GCA_902766955.1 uncultured Lachnospiraceae bacterium
ATACATGCGGAACATAATCAAAGATACTTTGTACCCGAAACACAATTTCGAGAAGTGAACTTCCGGACAAATGAGCCTTTATACTGCACGCTCTGTCTGCCGTAGACACAACAGCGATCTGTTCGCAGAGAACGACTCCTGAGACCATGTCCGTCTCAATCCGGACATGCATCGCATCCGGCGAAGCCTCTTGTATAATCGGACATACAACCGCCAGACCGGATTTATTATAAAAAGCGGAGCTGACAACCAGAAACGGAACCCGGCCGTTCGAAACACGGAGGATATCTCCCTGATCAATCGCTCTCATCGAGCCACCTCCCGATCCCAATTCCCTCTCCAAAATCAAATTCACTGTAAGGGCCAAGTTGCCCGCCGTATGGTCTGGCGTATTCCTCCAGCGTTTTTCTTTGGACAGGCTTGCTGATGATCAGCCGGTTATTCTCTATGGATAATTCAACTTCTTCATTAATGGCTATCCCTAACAGGTTTAAAAGCTCTTTTGAGATACGGATTCCCTGGCTGTTACCCCATGGTCTGACAGTTGTTTTCATTGTACTGGCCATGCTCTTCTTACCTCTCCTCTCAGGATATACATAGTATATCCCGATATTGGGGTTTTCACAACACCTGTACGATGTAGAACTTCAGGTAATACGATTCGGCCGCCGTCCACATGACCGGATGATCCGGCGACTGGGCCCGCGCCTCCACGAGCCTGAAGCGCACATGCGCTTCTCTCGCAGCCTGCTTCAGCATGTTTTCAAATAATTCCCTGGTCATAAAGTGCGAACACGAACAGGTGGCCAGGAAGCCGCCCGGTTTCACCAGCTTCATGCCGTCGCGGTTGATCGCCGTATAGCCCCTGACGGCATTTCTTACGTTGGCTTTTGCTTTGGCAAATGCCGGCGGGTCGAGAATCACCAGATCGTACTGCCTGCCTTCCTCTGCAAGACGCGGCAGCAGATCCAGCACGTCCGCCTGTTCAAATGAAACGTTTGTGAGTCCGTTGAGCTCCGCGTTTCTCCGGGCCATTTCCACCGCTCTCTCCGAGGCATCGACGCCCGTGACGCGGGAAGCCCTGAGGGCGGCATTCAGTGCAAAGGATCCGGTATGCGTAAAACAGTCCAGCACCTCTCCGCCTTCGGCCAGATGCTGGATGGCCAGGCGGTTATATTTCTGATCCAGGAAAAACCCTGTCTTCTGCCCGTCCTTTACGTCCACTATATAGCGAACTCCGTTCTCGCTGATGATGACATCCGTATAAAACGGCTCGCCGATAAAGCCCTTTTTGCGCTCCATCCCTTCCTTCAGCCGTTCCTTCGAATCGCTCCTCTCATAGATCCCGCGGATCTTTATGCCGTCTTCCGCCAGCACTTCGCAGAGAAGACTTAATATCCGCTCCTTCATGCGGTCAATTCCGAGCGCCAGCGACTCTGCAACCAGAATATCTTCATATTTATCTACGGTCAGACCTGGCAGAAAATCAGCCTCTCCGAAGATCACGCGGCAGCTTGACGTATCCACCGTCTTCTTCCTGTAATTCCAGGCGTCGGACAGTCTCTTCCTGAGAAAAGCGTCATCGATCACTGCCTCCGGATCCCTGGTCAGCATCCTGATCCTGATTTTTGAGTTGCGGTTAATAAAACCGGTGCCCATGGGATAACCGTCGAAATCCTCCACCCTGATCAGATCCCCGTTAATATAGTCTCCTCTGATCTCGCTGATCTCATTATCAAAGATCCATGATCCCCCCGCCTTGAGCAGTCTTCCCTCATGTTTCTTCAATACTGCCGTCGTATCTGTCATGTCCGTATCCTTTCCTTCATATGACTTATGGATCCTATTATAACATTGCGGGATTCTATTTTGGTCTTTTCTGGTTGTTTATTGAAAATGGCACATTTTTAATGTGTGTTTTCGTCTATAACGCTGAAAATGATTCTTTATGCTTTTTGTTCATACCTAATTCATATTTTACTTTTAGTATTATACGTGTGCTTTAGAGCACATACTTTTTCATATGTTAGTCCCTACCGACTAACAAATCCCAGGCGGCCGCCACCCCTCATAGACGGCCGCCGCTTTTTTATTCGGCGCGCAAAGAGTCGCTTAAGCGGCTCTTTTTTCTGTGCGGGGTTTTTTCATTGAGAAAAACAGAGTATAATTGCAGACTGGAAGATATGGAAATACTTCGTAAGGAGATCAGCACATTAATGAAAACATACAGCAAAGTATCTGATATCCCGTCCGGCAGTTGCACGGCTTCTCCGACAGCGGGCACTCTGGTTCTGGAAGGCGGCGCATGGAGAGGCATCTATACACAGGGAGCGTTGGATGTTCTCATGGAACAGGGCATCCTGTTTGATACTACAATCGGATGCTCGGCAGGCGCCATGGCCGCCATCGGCTATATGTCAGGCCAGATCGGGTGGGCCCCCCGCATCAATCTATCCCACAGGCATGACCCCGAATACTGCGGCCGGGGCGCAATGAAGCGCGATCACGGCATCACCGGCTTCTCCTATCTGTTTCATGAGCTGATGGAAGAATACCCATTTGACCGGGATCGTTTCAATGATCCGTCCAGGCGCCTCTATGTGGTCGCCACCGATATCGACAGCGGACAGCCTGTCTTTTTTGAGAAGCAGGACCGCTGCATCTTTAAAGCCATCCGCGCCTCGGCGACCGTCCCGTATGTCTCGAGACCTGTTGTAATCAGAGGGCACGCATATCTGGACGGCGGTTTGTCCGTTAAAATCCCCTATGCGTTTGCCAAAGGACTGAATCCCCGGGCCCTGATGGTCATCCGCACGCAGGACCGCTCCTACAGAAAAGGAGAAAAGCACCTGACGGCACTGGACAGACTTCTCTACGGCTCCCGTCCGGAACTGCTTGACTCAATGGTCCGGGCCAATACGCTGTATAACGAAACAATCGAAGAGATGGAAGCAGACGAGGCGGAAGGCAGAACCTTTGTCCTCACCCCCTCCAGGCCCGTTGGGATCAGCCGCTTCGAAGGAGACATGGAAAAGCTCGGTCAGCTCTATGAACTTGGCCGTGACGATATGAACAGACGGATGCCCGAGCTTCTTGCATATCTCCGGAACAGAGAAGATACCTGAGAAGTCCTAAAAGGGCTGCAGCAAATCAAGACGATTTACTGCAGCCCTCTCTTTCATCTTCAGTGTTTCTCCGCCGCGCAGGCCAGAATGCCCGTCACGGTCTTGGAATCCGTAATCTCACCGCTTCTGATCATCTGAAGCAGTTCCGCAAGCTCATAGACTTCAGTCCGGATATCCTCTGCTTCATCGAGGATCTGCTCGCCGGCGTATTCGAGTTCCGTCGCAAGAAATATATCCGTGGTCTCATCGCAGTATGCGGGAGCGGACATCACTGTCGCCAGGTGTTCGAGATGTCCGGCCGTATAGCCCGTTTCTTCCCGCAGCTCGCGCAGTGCCGTGACAGCCGGCGATTCATCGGATCTGTCCCGCGCCCCTGCCGGCAGCTCAAGCATGTCAAGGCCGACACAGGGTCTGCTCTGCCGGACCATCAGGATTCTTCCGTCCGGAAGGACCGGCACGACACATGCGCCGCCGCCCCGGATGTGATGCACAAAATCCCACGTCTCCGTTTTACCGTCCGGAAGTCTGACCTCGTCCTCACAGAACTCCAGCACGCTGCCTCTCTTTAACACTTCTCTCTTCAGTCTGACAAGTTTTTCAGCCATCGCTCTTATACCCGTTTTTTCACGCAGCTGACCCGGTATCAAGGCCGGCTGCCAGATCGCAGATGTCCTCAAGGGTAATGCCGTACATATCCATGATTCCTTCCATTTCCTCAACTGTACCGGCATTTTGAATCGCTTCCATAATTTCTTTCGGTATTGTCATGTGCGGCCTCCTTTCAGCAACATTGGTCTTTTTTTTAATGTAAAAAAGATATGTGAAAAAACCGTGTCAATATACGTAATCTTATGTGAAAGTGCATCCCGTCCGGAGGGCCTTTTTATCAAAAAATCCAAGAAAAAAGGCTCTGAGATGATTACTCTCAGAGCCGCAGGGGAAGAGGGAGTCGAACCCCCATTGACGGTTTTGGAGACCGCTCTCCTACCATTAGAGGATTCCCCTGTACCGGCACTTCTTGTGCCGACTTTGCTATTATAGCGCAACACCGTATTGCAGTCAAGGATAAATCAAACTTCCTGTCAGAGGATCATCGACAGGCTGATTCTCTTTTTGTTCTGGTCAACGCCGATAACTTTGACTTCGACAATATCCCCGACACTCACCACTTCCAGCGGATGTTTTACGAATTTCTTTGATGTGAGCTTTGATACATGGACCAGGCCGTCCTGATGGACGCCGATATCCACGAAGGCGCCGAAGTCAACGATATTTCTGACCGTTCCCTTCAGGATCATGCCCTCCTTCAGGTCCTTCATGTCCAGGACATCTGTCCGCAGAATCGGACGGGGTAGATCTTCGCGCGGATCGCGGCCGGGTTTGTTAAGCTCTTCCACGATATCCTTCAGCGTAGGCTCTCCGATCCCCAGCTCCGATGCGCAGGCTTTAAAGTTTCTGATCTTAATGCAGGCCGGGCCATCTTCCAGAACGGACTTGTCCATCCCCATTTTCTTCAGAAGCGCTTCAGCCGCCGCATAGCTCTCCGGATGAACCGCCGTGGCGTCGAGCGGGTTCTTTCCGTTTCGGATCCGCAGGAAGCCCGCACACTGTTCATAGGCCTTCGGACCGAGCTTCGACACTTTCAGAAGCTCCCGTCTGTCAGTAAAGCGGCCGTTGGTCTCGCGAAAGCTCACAATGTTCTTTGCAACCGTCTTTGAGATGCCGGACACATACATCAGCAGGGAGACAGACGCAGTATTCAGATCAACTCCCACGTTATTGACGCAGTCTTCCACGACGCCTCCCAGGGCCTCGCCAAGATGCTTCTGATTCATATCGTGCTGATACTGGCCGACGCCGATCGCCTTCGGCTCGATCTTCACGAGTTCGGCCAGAGGATCCTGCAGTCTCCTGGCGATGGACACGGCACTTCTCTGCGCCACGTCGAAATCGGGGAATTCTTCCTGTGCCAGCTCACTTGCGGAGTACACGGACGCGCCTGCCTCATTCGTGATGATATAACTGACCTTCTGCGGAATCTCCTTCAGAAACTCCGTGATGAACTGCTCAGACTCGCGTGAAGCGGTTCCGTTGCCGACGGAGATGACGGTGACATGCCATGTCTCAATCATCTTTTTCAGTGTCTTTTTGGCGGCTTCAATCTTTGCCGGCGTCGTCGGCGCGGTCGGATGAATGACAGCCGTGTCAAGCACTTTGCCGGTAGGATCGACGACCGCCAGCTTGCAGCCCGTCCGGAAGGCCGGATCCCAGCCCAGAACAGTCTCACCGGCGATAGGCGGCTGCATCAGAAGCTGTGCAAGGTTTTTACCGAATACGTCGATTGCACCCTCTTCCGCGTGTTCCGTCAGTTCATTCCTGAGTTCGGTTTCAATGGACGGCGCGATCAGTCTGTGATAAGCATCCTCGATGGCCGCCGACAGAATATCTTCCGTAAACGGATTCCCGTCCCGGATAATTCTCCGTTTCAGATAGCGCAGAATATCTTCTTCCGGTGCGTTGATCCTGACATTCAGTATTTTCTCTTTCTCGCCGCGGTTGATGGCAAGCACGCGGTATCCCGTCATCTTCTCAACGGGACTCTCAAAATCGTAATATGTCTCGTAGACGGACTGTTCCTTCTTCTCCTTGGCGACTGACGTGAGAATTCCGTAGGCACGCGTCCGGTTGCGGATCCATGTACGGAACAGAGCGGAGTCCGCGACTTGCTCCGCGATAATATCAGATGCGCCGGCCAGAGCCTGCTCTGGCGTCTCCACGCCATTTTCGGGATTCAGATAAGCGGCGGCCTCCTCCAAGGCGGAATGATCCAGTTTCTGCTGAAGGATGGTCACGGCCAGAGGCTCCAGTCCTCTCTCCCGGGCAATTGAAGCACGTGTCCTGCGTTTCTGCTTGTAGGGTCTGTAGAGATCCTCCAGAGCGACCAGCGTCTCGGCTGCATCAATCTTTTTGGCAAGTTCATCGGTCAGTTTGCCCTGCTCACTGATACTCTTTAATACAGCCGCCCTTCTCTCATCCAGGTTTCTCAGATAGGAGAGCCTCTCATTCAGCTTGCGCAGCTGTTCGTCATTGAGGGATCCGGTTACTTCCTTCCTGTATCTTGCGATAAAAGG
>CACXFM010000262.1 GCA_902766955.1 uncultured Lachnospiraceae bacterium
CCTCCTATGCCGCCCCATCGACTTCACGACGAATGCTGGCATGCAAGATTGATGAATCTCTTTCTCCTATGCCGCCACCATCGGCCTTCCCCCTGATCCAAGCATGCAAGTTTCATGATTCTCTTCCTCCTATGCCACCGGCCCTTCAAACCGGACAGTCCAATTGGCCGAAAATGAAAAAGACCGGCAATCGCCAGTCTTTTCTTCTCTCATTGACTCTATTTTTTACGTAAATCCTGCAGGCACCTCAGCACTGCAGTTTTCTTGCCTCTCAGCGAAGCCCTTCCAGAAGAATCACCAGGATCAACACCGGCACCACATACCGGAAGTACGGCTTGAATGCTCTCGGCATCCGGATTCCCGTGCCGGTATTGCACTCCTCCAGATACTTATCAAATCCCCAGCCCCACTTCGTCACGCAGAAGAGGAGATAGATCAGCGCTCCGACCGGAAGCAGGATGTTGCTGACCAGGAAATCCTCGCTGTCGAGGACGCCCCTGGCGCCGATGATGTGAACATCCTTCAGCAGGTTGAAACCGAGCACACAGGGAATGGAAGCCACAAGGATCACCAGGCAGTTCAGCAGCACCGACTGCTTTCTGGACCAGCCGAAGGTATCCATTCCCGCCGCAATCAGATTCTCGAAGACAGCCGTCACGGTCGAGAAGCTGGCGAATGTCATAAAGAGGAAGAAGAGCGATCCCCAGATCCGCCCCAGCGACATGTTTGCAAAGACCTTCGGCAGCGTATAGAAAATCAGCGACGGCCCCGCATCGGGCTGTACGTTATAGCTGAAGCAGGCCGGAAAGATGATCAGGCCGGACATCACCGCGACGAAGGTATCCAGGGCACAGATTGTCACGCTCTCCGATACCAGCGTCTTGTCCTTTGACATATAGCTTCCGAAAATCGCCATGGAACCGATACCTAAGCTCAGTGTGAAGAACGCCTGGTTCATGGCCGCCACAATCACTTTTCTCAGGCCGTTTTTCTCCACGGCCTCAAGAGACGGAAGAAGGTAGAACTTCAGGCCTTTTCCCGCTCCGGGGAGCAGAACGCTGTGGATGCCGAGCACGATAATCAGAAGAAGCAGGCAGAGCATCATCACCTTCGTGACCTTCTCCAGACCGTTCTTTACCCCGCCGCTGCAGACCGCAAAGCCGCCGATTACGACAATCACCATATAGACGATCATCTCGATGGGAGACGCCAGCAATGTGTTGTAAATCCCGTCGACCGATTCCATCGCCACCCCGTCAAAGACACCTGTTACATACTTGATGAAGTATCCGAACATCCATCCGGCAACGGTCGTGTAATACATCATGAGCAGCGTATTCCCGACAATGCATGCCCAGCCGTGCAGATGCCACTTGCTCCCCGGCTTCTCCAGAGCCCGGAAGCTCTCAACCGTGCTCCGCCTGCTCGCTCTGCCGACGGCCAGCTCCATGGACATCACCGGCACTCCCATGATGACGAGGAAAAGAAGATAAAACAGAACGAAGATACCGCCCCCGTTCTCTCCCGTCACAAAAGGAAACTTCCATACATTTCCGATTCCGATGGCGCAGCCTGCGCTCACCAGAATGAAGCCGAGCCTTGACTGAAAATTTTCACGTTCCTGCATAATTCAAACTCCTTCTTTTAAAGCATCAGATTTAGTTATTATACCAGATAACAGATGTGAAGTATAATGAAAAGGGAGGATAGTGAAATGGATCTGATCTCAGTCGGCCTTATCTGTGTGGATATGAATATTAAACCCGTCAGCGCGGAATTCCTGAAACGGGATTCCATGCATGTCGATATTAAAACGCTGCCAGGCGGCGACGGCTGCAATGTAGTCTTAAATGCAGCCGCCCTGGGCCTGTCTGCCTCTCTTATTTCCGCGGTCGGAAACGACATGCAGGGGGCCTGGCTCCTCGAGTATCTGCGCGACCACGGCGTGCAGACGGAAGGGATTCTCAAATCCGATACTTACGGCAGCGCCATAAGCCTCGTCATGGTGGAGCCCTCCGGGGAGAGACACTTTCTGACCTCCACGGATATTTTCGCCATGATCTCGCCATCCCCTCTTACTGACGAAATACTTGCGCAGACGCGCTTTCTGACAGTCAACAGCTACTTCCGCATTCCTTCGCTGGAAGGCACGGGCGGCGCCTCCCTGCTTGCAAAAGCCAGGCGGCTCGGCGCCAGAACCGCGATGGATGTCATGCACTGCCGCCAGAGTGATCCGCTCGGCCTTCTTCTTCCGGTGCTTCCGCATCTCGATTATTTCATACCGAGTTATGATGAAGCGCTCCAGATCACCGGGGAACGGGATCCTGCGCGGATGGCGGAAATCCTCCTTTCGCACGGCTGCGGATGCGTGATCGTCAAACTCGGGGAGAAGGGCTGCTATGTCAATGACGGCCGGGAGTCCGCCTATATTCCCGCGAGAATGGTCCCGGAAGTCGTCAGCACGACCGGGGCAGGCGACTCCTTCTTTGCGGGCTTCGTCGCCGCCTCCGTCAGGGGAATGCCGCTGAAAGAAGCGGCCCGCTTCGCCTGTGCCGCGGCCTCAGTCACGGTCATGCAGCCTGGCGCAAGCGGCGGCATCCTCTCCTTCGAACAGATCCGGAAACTCATGCAATACTGACAAAGCCTCGCTTAAGCGACTCTTTGCGCGCTGGTGCGCGCAGGCAAAAGCCTGCAAAAAAAATGCAGCCTGACTCTCAGGCTGCATCCTCTTTCAAACTGTATCTGCCGAGCGGCGTTTTCAGGAGTTCCACCTTGCCGCCCTTCTCGATCTTCTGCCAATTGGAGTAGGAAGTCTCGAGCACGTACGTTTTTCCCTCGTCCTCAAATGCGAAGGAGTATGTCTCTTTCCGCTCTCCTTCCCGCTCCTTCGGGCCCAGATCAACATCTCCCCAGTAGGGCTCATCCTCCGCGCCCGACGATCTGACGGTGCGCGAGGGGACATACCGGTCGATCTCATAGTAATATTTTGTGTCGAAAACGGGCTCATTCCTGTAAACCGGCCGCTCCTCCTCCGCCTCATATGGCTCGGATGTATAGTATGTCCGCGTCCGCTGCTCTGCATTCCCGTTTCCCAGGTCCTCGTAATAGGTCTCCGTATGCGGGACGGAACGGTATCTGGTCACCCTCACCGTCTCATAGTGATCCAGCACCTGACGGTACGTCCGGATTTCCCGGGCGGTTCGCAAAAGCCGCGCCGTCTCGGGCATCGACCAGTCCGATTCGCTGAAGGTCTTTTCCTCTTCGATTTCGATGGCCCGCTCCCAGGACTTGCCGGTCACGTCGTAGAATCCGTCCTTCGGCGTATTCAGAAAACGCATGAGGAAAAAGGCGCCGATCACCAGGACCGCGACGATGCCGATGAAGATTCCGGCCCCGGGTCCTCTCTTAGCCGTCTCCTGCCGCGCGGCCGCCGCTTCCGCCTGTTTCCTCTTTTTCTCCTGTACTTTCGCGGCCTGGGCCTTTATGTCCGCCGCCGCCTGGTCATAAGTCTTCTCTTCCCCGCGCTTGTGAACGGCATCATCGATTTCCTTCGCGGTTTTGGAGGTATCTTCATAGATGTTTTCGGATCCCTCATAGATGTCGTCGGATGAAAGTTCGTCACTGCGGGAGCTCTTCTCCTTCCCCGTCACGGAGAAATAACCGGAGGCTGACTCATCCCGCGGATGGCCGCAGGTCGTACAGGTCAGATCGGAGTATTTATTATATGATCCGCAGAAATCACAGCGCCAGTTCTCGATCAGCTCGTCCGGATTCTCCGCGTCTGTGACTTCGATGATCTGCTCTCCTTCGGCCGGCATCCGGAAGGCATCCTTCGGATCGGTTCCGAACACATAGCCGCATGTGCACTGGCGGCTTGTACTGACGATTCCTTTCCGTCCGCAGGCCGGACAGTCCCACACCATTCGTATCAGTTTCGGCATCCCGCAGCACTCCTTTCTTTCGTTTTCATTCCTGACAGATCAGGATTTCCGGGCTTTAAGGAGATCCCGGTCCTCGAGAACGATCGTAAACGGCCCGTCATTGACAAGCGAGACCTTCATGACCGCTCCGAACACCCCTTTCTCCACAACAGGCACGGTTTCCCGGCATTTTGCGATAATATATTCATACAGAGCTTCCGCCTTCTCCGGGGGAGCCGCGTGAACAAAGCTCGGCCGGTTGCCCTTTCTGCACTCAGCCAGAAGCGTAAACTGCGACACCATCAGCAGTTCGCCTCCCACGTCCGCAAGAGACAGGTTCGTTTTGCCCTCTTCGTCGTCAAAGATCCGGAGTGCGGTCATCTTTTTGACCAGCTTGTCGGCGATCTCCTCCGTGTCCTCTTCGCCGATGCCGACAAGGACCAGAAACCCTTTTCCGATCCGTCCGACCGTCACTCCGTCCACCTGTACTTCCGCCCGCTCCGCACGCTGTATCACAAATTTCATTTTCAGAATTCCTTTTTTATTCTATATTATACTGTGATCCCGGAATTCCCTCAAGTACACAGTCATGTTCCCTTTTGTGTCCGGCCAAGAATTCCTTCGTCGTTTCCGGGCAGCTATGATAGAATAAGGATATCAGTCAGCATCACGGATGCTGATCATGCGTCTTCGAAACGGGTATCCCACTTAAGCAGAGGTTAAAGGAGCTCCCGACAAATGAGAAAAAAAGAGAAAAATCCTTACCCGAGACATCTCACCCGGAGAATTGTCATCGGCGTGGCAATTACCCTTTTATTCATGCAGCTTCTGGTCATGATCGGCAACGCCTTCATTTTTCTGCTCGCTTCTACATATCACGCAGTCAATATGTCTAACGGCCTTCTGTATGTCATAGAAGAAGCCCTTGATTACGATACGCTGGAGGAAAGCGCGGTAAGAGAAGAGAAAACCGCCGAATACTTAAAACAGGAAAAAGCGATCTCGGATCTCATGACCGCATTTTCCGAAACCATCACGGACTTCGGCATCCTGTACGGAAATCCCGCAGGCGGATATTATTATCTGATGTCACTCGCGAGTGATGATCCGGAACCGGATTTTATGCTGCCAGCGGAGGACGTGACACAGAAGGATGTGGACAGCCTCCTCGCCGCCATCCGTAAAAATGATGAAGACAAACCGGATGAGACATTTATGATGTCTCCCAGCGACTCCTTTTATTCGGCTTTTGCGTCCGACAGTATTGCCGGCACCCCGGTTGCGGCCGTTCTGTCCGGACCCGAAGCGGACAACATCATGATTCTTCTCGTTAATGTCAGCTACATGAGTGTCCTTGATGAAACCCGCTTCGCGGTTCCCATGATCGCAGCCGCCCTGCTCGTCATCGCGGTCCTGTTTATCATCATTCTGAGTATCCGCCTCAACAAGAGAACGGCCTCTCCGCTGAAGAAACTGTCAAGATCCGTCCGGGATTTTGTCAATCTGACCAAAACGGATAAAACGCCGGATCAGTGGGTATATGTCGCTCCCCCGATCAAATCAAAGGACGAGATCCAGGCGCTGGCCGACTCGATCCGGGATATGACAACCGATATGAAGAACGCGGTATCCGGACTGGTCAGCGCCTCACAGGACAAGGCGCGCATGGCGACGGAGCTGGATCTGGCCTTCCGGATCCAGAGCAGTTCGCTGCCGTCCGTCTTCCCGCCGTTCCCGGATCATAAGGAATTTGAGATCTTCGCCTCCATGGATCCCGCCAAGGAGGTCGGCGGCGACTTTTATGATTTCTTCCTGATTGACGAAAAGCATCTCGGGCTCGTCATCGCAGACGTCTCCGGCAAGGGCATTCCGGCCGCCCTCTTCATGATGTCCACGAAAAACATGATCAGCAGCCTCGCAAAGGAAGGGTATTCCCCGGCCGCGCTTCTGGAAAAGGCTAATACGGATATCCTGCTCAACAACGCTCAGGACATGTTCATCACCGTCTGGTACGGTGTCCTCGATCTCAATACCGGCATCGTCCGCGCCGCCAATGCCGGCCACGAGTACCCGGCGATCTGCCGCAGCGGGGGACGCTTTGAGCTCTTCAAGGATAAACACGGGTTCGTGATCGGCGAGCTGGAAGGCATGAAGTACAAAGAATATGAGTTCCGGATGAATCCGGGCGATACGCTCTTCGTATACACGGACGGTGTTCCGGAGGCGCAGAGCCCCGATGCGCAGTTTTTCGGCACGGACCGCATGCTGCAGGCACTCAACGAGAAACCCGGTTCCGACCCGGAAACGATCATTAAAACAGTCAACGCGGCATTTTATGCATATATGAACGGTGCGCCGCAGTTTGACGACGCCACCATGCTCTGCGTCCGTCTCCTGTCGCTCCCGGAAGCCCCAACGGATCCGGACAGCAGCACTCCGGAGAAATAAAGTATCAACTTAAGGAACTAAAACTATGACCAGACACACAAAAGCCATCTTGTTTGTACTTCTCGAAGCTGTCGGCTTCTCCCTGATGTCCTTTTTCGTCAGACTGGCCGGCGATCTGCCCACCATGGAAAAGGCTTTTTTCAGAAATGCCGTGGCCGCCGTCGTGGCCCTCGTGATCCTTCTGCGGTCCCCGGAGAAAATGACGATTCAGAAGGGCAGCCTGCCGCTGCTGCTTCTGCGCAGCACCTTCGGCGTCATCGGCATCATCGCCAATTTCTGGGCCATTGACCACCTGGCGATCGCCGATGCCAATATTCTCAACAAGCTGTCTCCCTTCTTCGCCATCCTGATGTCCGTGGTGATCCTTCATGAGCTGCCCGGCAGAATCGATATTGTATGTGTCATTATGGCCTTCACGGGCGCGCTGTTCGTGATCCGCCCGACACAGGGTGTCGCATCGTTCCCCGCCCTCATCGGCGCGATGGGCGGGTTTGCTGCCGGAACAGCTTATACGATTCTGCGCAAACTGAGACTGCGGGGCGAGAGAGGGCCCGTCATCGTTTTCTTTTTCTCGGTCTTCTCACTGCTCGTCTGCCTGCCTCAGATGCTGCTGGGCTTTCAGCCCATGAGCCCGCTCCAGTTCCTGTGCCTCCTGTGCGCGGGCTGCTCGGCGGCGCTCGGTCAGCTCAGCATCACAAAGGCATACTCCCTCGCGCCTGCCCGCGAGATCTCGGTCTTCGATTACTCGCAGGTCATCTTTGCGGGGATCTGGGGCCTGGCCTTTCTGGGGGAAGTGCCGGACCGCATGAGCCTCATCGGATACGCCGTCATCATCGCCGCTGCCTTTTTAAGATGGTATGCGGGAAAGAAACATAACTAATTTATTATGGAGGGTTTTTTAAAATGGAAACTGAAAAGAAACTGAACGAAACCGAAAACATCATGTCGCCGATCGCAGACGAAGAACTGGATGCGGTCACAGGAGGAAAGGCGAAAAAGACC
Organism: uncultured Lachnospiraceae bacterium; assembly: GCA_902766955.1. Taxonomy (GTDB): domain Bacteria; phylum Bacillota; class Clostridia; order Lachnospirales; family Lachnospiraceae; genus Chordicoccus. The sequence continues at coordinate 7,371 of CACXFM010000262.1, forward strand.
ACGAAAAAGTCCACGAAGAAGACCACAAGCAAGAAGAAAAAGACCGGCGATCCGCTCATGGATGCCATCATTGAGAGCGACGGCTTCAGCGGGAGCAGACGGGCCTGGTAAAGAAGTGTGTCCCATATGCGATCCATCTTGTGCTGACAAAGCCCCCCTTTATCATATAAGGTGGCGCTTTTCCGCACTTACGTGTATCTGGTTTCGGCGGGCAGCTACTTTCTTGTGAAGCATGAATTCCTTCGCCGTCCTTAAGGGGTGGGCAGCTACTTCCTGGATTTGCCCCTGTCCCTTCGCCGCTCGCGAAGACGGCGGGCAGCTACTTTCTGGTAAAGCCCTTGTCCCTTCGCCGCTCGCGAAGACGGCGGGCAGCTACTTTCTGGTAAAGCCCCTGTCCCTTCGCCGCTCGCGAAGACGGCGGGCAGCTACTTTCTGGTAAAGCCCTTGTCCCTTCGCCGCTTGCCGAGACGGCGGGCAGCTACTTTCTGGTAAAGTCCCTGTCCCTTCGCCGCTCGCCAAGGGCGCCGGGCAGCTACTTCCTTGTGAAGCATGAATTCCTTCGCCGTCCGTTAAGGGGTGGGCAGCTACTTCCTGGTGAAGCCCCTGTCCCTTCGCCGCTCGCGAAGACGACGGGCAGCTACTTCCTGGTAAAGCCCGTATTCCTTCGCCGCCAGCGAAGACGGCGGGCAGCTACTTTCTGCCAAAGCCCGTATTCCTTCGCCGCTCGCCGAGACGGCAAATCACCAACCAAAAAGGGCGCCGCATTTTCCCCAATGCGGCGCCCCTTCATCTGCCTGCACACTATATAGTGTCTGCACACTATTTCGTCTCAAGCTCAATCCGAAACACTTTCGATATAGGCCTGCATATCGTCCCACAGGCCGTCGAGCGATTCGATGGTCTTCTTGTAGAGTTCATACTTTTTGTCATATGCCGCAGCGGCCTTCATATCCGGCTCATAGCGGCCGGAGATCACGGTCATGTTGGCGATTGCCTCGTCCAGCGTCGGATATGTGCCGGTTGCAACAGCGGCACCGATCGCCACGCCCAGCGCGCCGGTCTCTTTCGCCGCCACGGTTTCCACCGGGACTTTCATGACATCTGCAAACATCTGGGCCCACACAGCTGCCCATGCCGCGCCGCCCGCGAGACGGATGACGGCCGGCGGCGTCTCCCTCGTCGCCATCAGGCGCTCGAAATGCCAGCGATGGCAGAACGTGATGCCTTCAAATACGGATCTCGCGAAGTGCTCTATGCCGTGGCTCACGTTGGCGCCGACGAAGGACGCCCTGGCGTTCGGGTGGACATTGGACGCCATCGAGAAGGGCAGGAAGACGGGGACGAAGGTTTCCGGAGGAAGCTTCTCTACCCACTCGTCGATTTCTTCATAAATACTGCGGCCCTCTTTCTTAAGCTCCGCCTTCTTCTCCTGCAGGAAAGTGGAGACAAACCACTCGAGATTGCCCGCCGAAGTCGGTGAGGACTCCTCGATCAGATAATATCCCGGCAGAGCGAAATAAGAATTCATCTGCACGCGGCCGTCATCGACCGGCGTCGTGCGGATATATTCGTTGATGGACCATGTGCCGGCGATCATGCAGATCTTGTCGGGATCCGTCACGCCCGCCGCGATCGCGCATGCATTGATATCAAACATGCCGCCCACCACGGGAGTGCCCTCCGGCAGGCCGGTTCTCTCAGAGGCTTCTTTGGTCACATATCCGGCGATCTCGGCTGCATTCACAAGCGGAGGCAGGCAGTCCTCGATCTCCGTGAGGCCGTACAGCTCCAGAATCTTTCTGTCGAAGCTCCTGGTCCTGAGATTCATGAGGCCGGATCCGGAATAATCCGTCACTTCGGCTCTCGCCTCGCCGGTCAGGCGGAAGCGGACGTAGTCCTTGCATTCAAACACGTATTTGATATTCTTATAGTTTTCAGGCTCGTTGTCGCGGATCCAGGCCAGAAGGGCGGTCGGCTGGCAGGCCATGCAGTGCTGCAGCGAGTATTCAAAGGCCTTCGCTTCCGTTCCGTCGGAAGCCCATTTCACCGGATAAGCATACGCGCGGGTGTCCGTGGAAATAATGCCGTTCCGGACCGGCTTGTCGTCTTTTCCCCACAGATAAAGGCCCTTGCCGTGTCCCGCGATTCCGAGACCCGCCACGTCCGAACCGGAGACGCCGGTCTTCTCGAGGACGCCCTTTACGACGTCACAGTTTGCCGTCCACATATCCTCCATGTCACGCTCTACAAATCCGACTTTGGGAGTCAGCGCCTCCGTCGACACGCTGAAGCTGCCGATTTCCTGCCCGTGCTCATCAAAGAGGGCCGCCTTTGTAGAAGTTCCGCCATTGTCCAGGCCTATAAAGTACCGCATGAAAACCTCCTTACATTTTTAAGTTTCATTCGTTCTTTTATTGCTATTAAGATCGAGTCGCCGGAAGTCAATTACTGATTATTCCGCGCTGCGCGCTCCCGCAATCCTGCCCCGCTTACGTACAGGCACGGCGGAAGGCCAGACTTTTCCGCTGTAATCATATTATACACCATTCCCTTTCTCATACCAATTTTCTCTTGCACAAACCGCTCATCTATTTTACACTTTAAACCAGTGATAAAAACGGAGTTTCCAGCCATGACTGTATCTGCAGACCTGTGTGGGCTCCTCTTTTTTATTACGACTGGCGCTTTATCACATAACCGTGATAAATCGTTCAAAAACCTATTTTTGCGAAGGGGGTATTATGGAAAATTTCGTAGCGGGAGTAACCAAAATCAACAGCGCCGTCAACAGCTTCGCCTGGGGACCGATCATGCTGATTCTCCTTGTCGGCACGGGCGTCTACCTGACAATCCGGACAGGCTTTATCCAGATCAGCAAATTCGGCTATGCCATGCGGAACACCATCGGAAGCGTTTTCTCCAAAAAGGGGCAGGACCACGGCAATAACCTGTCGCCGTTCCAGGCGATGACAACCGCCCTTGCCAGCACGGTCGGTACCGGCAATATCGCCGGCGTCACCGGCGCCATCTTCACCGGAGGTCCCGGTGCCGTATTCTGGATGTGGGTGTCCGCTTTCTTCGGTATGTGTACGAAATATGCCGAAATCCTGCTGGCAGTCAAATACCGCCAGGTGGAGCCGGACGGCACGCACCACGGCGGCCCGATGTACTCCATTGAAAAGGGTCTTGGCAAAAACTTCAAGTGGCTGGCAGTCATCTTCGCCATTCTCGGCGGTATCGCCACGTTCGGAATCGGCAACATTTCCCAGAGCAGCGAGATCTCCGGCGCCATGAAGAGTCTGTTCGGCCTGGATCCGCTCGTGACAGGCATCATTCTGGCCGTCATTGTGGCCGTTGTCATTCTGGGCGGCGTCAAGCGAATCGGCACGGTGACCTCCTACATGGTTCCGTTCATGTCGGTCTTCTATATCCTGGCGGGTATTGCGGTCATCATTCTGCGGTTCACATCCCTGCCCTCCGCACTCATGTCCATCATCCGGGGTGCCTTCAATCTGCAGGCAGTCGGAGGCGGCGTTTTCGGTTATGCCATGATGCTGGCCATCCGCCAGGGCGTGGCCCGCGGTGTTTTCTCCAACGAAGCAGGTCTCGGTTCCGCTCCGATCGCACATTCCGCTTCTTCTACGACAGAACCGTGCGAACAGGCTATGTGGGGCATCTTTGAAGTCTTCGTGGACACCATTGTCATCTGCACGATCACAAGTCTGGCAGTCATCATGTCCGGCGTGCTCGAAACCTCCGGCGGCATCGATGCATTTGCCTCCAAGGGCGCCGCAGCCGTCCAGGCCTTCAACATGATTCTGCCCGGCACGCTCGGCGGACTCGTGATCCAGATCAGCCTGCTGTTCTTCTCGCTCAGCACCATCATCGGCTGGAGCTATTACGGCGAGCGCTGCTGGGGATATCTCTCAAATGAAAACAAGACCGTCAACCTGATCTTCAAGATCATCTTCGTGCTCGTCTGCATCGTCGGAGCGACGGGAAGCGGCACGCTGATGTGGGATATCTCCGATACACTGAACGGCCTCATGGCCATCCCGAACCTGATCTCGCTCCTGCTGCTCTCGGGCGTGGTCATCACAACGACAAAAGCATACTTCTCCAAAAACGGCCGCTGATCCTCTTAAGTCCGGCGGCAGCGCATAATTGAAAATGAAAAGCGGGGAGCCTGCACGAAATGAAAATCGCGCGGGTTCCCCGCTCTTTCTAAAGTCTGTCCGTATTCAGATATAATCCCGCAGGACCATCCACTCCTCGGTCAGCCGCTCCAGGCTCCAGGCGGCATTGGCCGGGCTCGTCGACGGCATTTTCAGGGCATGCGGCATTCCGTCCGTCATGCAGTACTTCCGGAAAAGATTCCAGGACGTCGTCCCGTTGCAGAGGATCAGGCGAATCGGCGCCGCCTGAAGCACCCGTCCGATCTCATTGGGCACCGCGTCCCGGATCGAGCTGTCTCCGGATCCGCGGATGCGGCAGGAAGCGATCGTGTCCCACAGGGCGATCCGGTTCTTATGCAGAAAGTCCTTTTTCTCCTCCGTACTCTCAGGCACTTCGCAGCCGCAGACCGCGGCCGTCACCTTCCAGAACCGGTTCTGCGGATGTCCGTAGTAGAAATCGCACTCCCGGGATTTCACGGACGGGAAGGATCCCAGTATGAGGACCCTGCTCTCAGCGTCGCAGACTGGTTCAAACGGATGCACTTCCGGCTTCAGTTCCATATAACATGTTCCTCCGTATCTTCCGCTTACGGCTGCCCCGCGAGGAAGCCTTTCAGCTGTTCATAAATCTCCTCTTCCGTGGGCGGACATCCCCTGACGCAGAAGTCAAACCCTTCCGTGCATCTGCCGACGCCGATCTTCCCGGATCTGCCCCTGTGGCCCTGTCCGATCGCGATCTTTCCGGTGAACCCTTCCAGGTATCCCTCCTCTTTCAGTCTCGTGAGCGCCGGCACCAGGCTCCCATAGCAGGCGCTGCAGGAATCCACTTCATCCACCGCATATGACACGTCCAGCACCATGCGCCCGGCGGCAGGGTCCTCTGTCCCGTCCGGTTCATTGAGATCCAGTATCTCCGCCACGGCCAGATCCGCCGAGCCGGTCCCCAGGGCCTCTGCCATCCTGACGTAAGGGACATCATCAACCCTGCAGCCCAGCACCTCACACGCATACGCGTCCGTCAGAACCGGATCCAGCGCCGCCATGATACAGTTCCGCACGAGCGGATTGCCGCCTTCTTCGAAGGCCGGATCCCCGCAGATATGATCCACGACGATAAAATCGGGCTTCAGTGCGGCAGACAGATGGGCGATCGGTTTGTGCAGTCCCATCCGGTGGAACCGTCTTTTTTCCGAATCGGGAAGCAGTCCTTTCATGTTCTTGAGCGCGCAGGTCATCTTCGTCTGACAGTGCCCCTTCAGGACCGGCACATTGATGAGAAATCCGATCCGGTCCGCTATATCCGAGATCCGGAGCTTCATGCCCGCGCAGTCCTTCTCATGGGATTTTTCCTTCTTGGTATCAATAAAAGGCACACCGTATCTCTCCGAGAGCGCCCTGTATCCGCAGTACTCATACGCCTCGGAGGTCCTGTCCCCGACCCAGGATCCCTCCGCCATGAGCAGGTTCGAAAACCCCCGCTCCTGCAGATATTCAATAATTCCGGCAACGACCTCGGGATGCGTGGTCGCCCCGTAGTCAGCGGGCGTCGGGCATACCAGGTTCGGCTTGATGCCGATCAGGCAGTCCCGGCCGGGTATGCGGCCGGCCAGGTCCGCTTCTTCCAGAAGCCGCCTGGTCATCTCCTTATAATCCGTGCCGTACAGTTTCAGGATCTGGTTCTCTTTGATCATATAAACTCCTCCGGGGGAAAATCCCCCTTGTTCCGCGTTCAAAACTCCTGTAAAATATTCCGGATGCTATTTGCATTCTTAAGCAAATCGACAGCAGTGCCTGTGAGGTAACCATTATGTATTTTGAAAATGTACTGAAAGCCGTCGGCAACACCCCCCTGATCCGTCTCAACCGCATGACCGGTGCGGACGATGCGGAAGTTCTGGTCAAGTTCGAGGGTGTCAATATCGGCGGATCCATTAAGACAAGAACCGCTCTCAACATGATCGAGGCCGCCGAGCGGAAGGGCCTCCTGACCAAAAGCTCCATAATCGTGGAACCGACCAGCGGCAACCAGGGCATCGGCCTCGCCCTCGTCGGTGCGGTCAAGGGCTATCAGGTGATCATCATCATGCCGGATTCCGTCAGCCGCGAGCGCCGCAAGCTGATCACGCAGTACGGCGCACAGCTGATCCTCATCCACGACAAGGGAGATATCGGCGAGTGTATTGACAAATGCATCCGCAAGGCCCGCCAGATGGCCGAGGAAGACCCCCGCGTCTTCGTACCGGACCAGTTCTCCAATCCGGACAATACTGCCGCTCACCTCCTGCACACCGGCATCGAGATCGTGCGCGACGCGGACGGTCCCATTCACGGCTTCTGCTCGGGGATCGGGACGGGCGGCACCTTAAGCGGCATCGGTTCCGTACTCAGAAAATACAACCCCGACGTCCGCATTGTCGCCGCGGAGCCGGAGAATGCCGCCATCCTGTCCGGCGGCGGAATCGGATCCCATATCCAGATGGGGATCGGAGACGGACTGATTCCTCCCATCCTCGACCGCTCCATCATCGACGATATCCAGATCGTGACCGATGAGGAGGCCCTGGAGACCACGAAGCGCCTGGCCCGCGAAGAGGGAATCCTCTGCGGCATCTCCAGCGGCACTAATGTGTTTGCGGCCCTGAAGATGGCCAGGGAACTCGGCCGCGGAAAACGGGTCGTCACGCTCCTGCCGGACACCGGCGAGCGCTACTACTCCACAATCCTGTTTGATTAACAAAGAACCGCTTAAGCGGCTCTTTGTTCCACTTACTTCGCGCCTGCCTCAGCCGACAGCTTCATAAAGAAAAAACTGCCCTCCGCATATTGTCTGCGGACGGGCAGTTTTTATTTTGCCTTTACACTGACATCAGACCGAGACCGAATCCGTATTCCCGGCCGCCATGGATTCTACTTCCAGAACGATCTCCGCGATACTGCTCTCCGCACCGGACTCCGCAGCGGGGATCTCCGCACCGGAAGTCTCCGGCATGGTCTCCTCTCCGCTCAGTGCCGAAAGAAGCGCCTCTATGGTCGGCTCCAGGGCCGATATAAAGGGAGACCCGCTCTCCGTCCCCGTCGATTCGGCCGGAAACTCCTCGTCGGATAACGCCCTTTCCGCGCCGGACACAGTGACGGGCTCGCCCACGGGAAGCGTGGAAATAATCTCCATCACGGACTCCGCTCCGGATTCCGTAATGATCTCCTCTGCAGCCGCGGATGCGGATTCCGCTTCGGACATAACCTCTTCCACCGTCACCGCCTCAGCAGCCGACACAGCCTCGGACATGATCTCTTCGACTGCCACGGTTTCTGCTGTCGACACAGCTTCGGACATGACCTCTTCCGCTGCCGCGGCTTCTGCAGCCGACACAGCCTCGGACATGACCTCTTCCACTTCCACGGTCTCTGCCGCTGACTCTGCACCGGACATGACCTCTTCCGCTGCCACGGCCTCTGCCGCTGACTCTGCACCGGACATGACCTCTTCTACTGCCACGGCCTCTGCCGCTGACTCTGCACCGGACATGACCTCTTCTACTGCCACGGCTTCCGCCGCTGACTCTGCCTCAGACAGGACCTCTTCCACGGTCACGGCCTCAGCCGCTGACTCCGCGCCGGACACGGCCGCCTCAGCCGCCGATTCCACACCGGACACGATCGCCGCTTCCGCTCCCGATACAGCCGATTCCGTACCGGACTCCGCAGCGCCGAGCACAGGCTCCACGCCCGTAAGGGACGGTTCCGCCGCCGACTCGGTCACGGATTCCGTCACCGGTTCCGCCATGGA
>CACXFM010000263.1 GCA_902766955.1 uncultured Lachnospiraceae bacterium
ATGAATACTTCTTCCTGAAGATTTTCGACATCAGCCGAAGAAGTTACGACCGGAACCCTGCATCACACAGAAAAAATGATTGAGCCGCTTTTTTCTTGCTTCCGTTCTCTTCTACTGCGGCCTGTCTGTTCTCATGCTGCGGTTCTTTCTGAAGTTGAGAGGCTCTCAGATTTACTCCTATTCGGCCGTTTTTTCTCTGGGCGTGTTCATCTTTGCCACCGTCAATCTGATTGTGATTATGCCGGTCGTCTTCAGACGTTTCAGATCTCCGGGAATGAATCAGACCTGGATGTTTCTGGACGACATCGCCTCGGGAGGACAATTTTTTTCAGTCATTACTTTCCCTCTGATCCTGATCTTTTCCATCCTGCTGATCATCAGCAATATTGAACTGCTCAGGCATGAAAGGCCCCGTGTCCAGAATGCGCTCGGATTAATCCTTGGGTTTCTTATGATCGGAGGCGATCTGTTTTTCATCCGCGGCGGACTAATGCTTTTAATGCCGCACAAATTTGTCCACATCGCAATGGTGCTTGATAATATTGTCGGGACTGCATTTGCTTATGTAGAATGCATACTGTTAAGCTCCGTCATCTGCGGTCTCCGGGCAGCTAAGCACGTGCCGGAATATGACAGGGACTACATCCTGATATTGGGATGCGGTTTCCGGAAAGACGGAACATTGCCGCCTCTCCTTAAAGGAAGAGTTGATAAGGCCATAGAATTCTGGCACAGCCAGCTGGAAAAGACGGGCAAGCAGGCCACTCTGATTCCTTCCGGCGGTCAGGGCAGATCCGAGCCGATGGCGGAAGCCGAGGCTATGTACCGCTATATAATAAGTACGGGTTTCCCTGAAAACTGTGTGATCCGGGAAGATCAGTCCGCCAACACCTTTCAGAATATGACTTTTTCCAAGAAGATCATTGATGAACAGACGGGTGATTCAGACAAAGCAAAGGTCGCATTTGCGACGACGAATTACCATGTATTCAGAAGCGGCATCTGGTCCAATCTGGCAGGCCTCCGGGCAGAAGGAATCGGAAGCAGAACAAAATGGTGGTTCTGGCCGAATGCATTCATCAGAGAATGTATCGCGCTTTTGAAAAACCGCCTGGTTCCGGAACTTCTGTTTCTCATGGGGCTTGCGGTGGTCGCCGGTCTGTTTACCTGGCTGTCCTTTCTTTAATTCGGTGACAGGCACCTTTCCATTTGGTGCCTGTCACCTTTCCATCATCTTTCCATTTCCAAGAATGTCCGTTGGATTTTGCCAGCATCTGCTTCATTCAGCATTGCCTCTTCGGCATACTGAAGCCACTTTGAACGGCTTCCCTGTATTTCATAAATAATACGTTCTGCCTCAGCCTTCTTTATACCCATGCTGCCGGCAGATGCCATAAGATCTGATGTAGTAATGGCATCGCGTTTCCCATTCACAGTCATCTGATGTGTACCGGTCCACATACCATCCGGATTATATGCATATGTTACATCATAAGCCGGAGCAAGGCTCCAGTGTCCTCTTCGATTCATAAGAAAGGAAATATTTTTTACATGGTCGTCCTGGTTCCTGAAAATAACATTGAAGACCATCCGGCGGAAAAACTGACTGATTTCTGTATTCGTAAGCCGAAGCCGCCGCATTACTTGTGCAGCCTGTTCGTAACTATAAACTCCGGGAACATTAAAATCAAAATGTGCTATGCTGCCCAATGATTGCATATGGAATTTTGCACCGGTCACCGGATCGCGGTCAAATCGACGTGTCATAAAATGATAACGGTCACTTTCCTTATACAGTCGGCATTCATTCATTAAGATTCCCGCGTCTTTTGCCATCAGATAGTATGCATATTCGATGCGGGTATACTGTGGGGCATCCTCTCCTTCTTTGTCCCCGTTCTTACTGACCCCATCAAATTTGATCAGCCAGTATCCATAGCCTTTTCCAGCCTCTATCTGCCCGGAACGTATATCTCCGGTCTGTTCATTCCATGCAATTATGGCTTTTGCTCTCGCGCCGCCGGCTGAGGTTCCAACACGAAGGATTTCCCGCATGGCATTCTCTCCGATCATAAGATGCATATTCTTACGAGAACATAGAATGTCCGAAGCCAGCCGGACCAGCCGTTCAATATCAATGCGATCTGATTCCGCAGCACCCGGTCCCCTTGCAGGAACATATTCCAAAGCCCCCATACCGCGGCTCCCCGTATAGCAAAGCCGTTCGACCGGATCAAATGAATCCGGGCTTCTTCCCTGATTTTGCAGCCAGGCGTCGAAGACTGCGTTTCCGAATTTATCAGGCAAGCTGTCGGCAAGAAGTCCCGGAAGCCCATGAAAACTCCGACGCGAAAGTTCCGGAAACGTGTACACTCGTCGGGACAGGGGCATCGTAATGGGAGAGACTTCTATACCGGATGTAAGAAAGGCCGGATCATATTCGAAGGAGCCCAAACCAGAATGATCGTCAAACACTACAGTGCCGATTCTCGTCCCCCATAAAATGACTTCCGCAGCGGTCATTTTTCATCCCCCCATTTCCAACCGGATTCTGAGCAGGATGTACTTTGTGTTTTGCTTCGAACTCTTTGCCGTGACCTGCCAAGTGCTGCTATATCACTAGGTCGCGGGCTTTGTTCGGGAATCATGATTTCAAGACTCTGAAGCTGCCCAAGCGCACGAAGGACTTCAATTACCGTAGAAAAAGAAACATCTTTTCCGGCTTCAAGGTTACTAATCGTCCGAAGGGACAGGTTCGTCATCTCAGCCATTTCCTTCTGTGTAATCGACATCGCAATACGAGCAGCTTTCATTCGACTTCCGATCTCTGAAAGTACTTCATTTGTTGATGAGAAGAACACTATTTTCAAGAAATCACCTCCTCAGACAAGTATATATCAAAAGGAGTTAATACGCAATATAATGCGTTTTAATCTATGTATTTGTATATAACAAGCACTTATTTGCGCATTATAAATTCGGTGACAGGCACCTTTCCATTTGGTGCCTGTCACCTTTCCATTTGAACTCACAAAACCCGCTGCCCGTTCACTTTCAATGAGAACTGCGCATCAAAGATCCTTGCAGCATGTGAGCACATCGTCATGCGGGCAAGAAATATATCGAAATACTCGTACATCGTGCAGATGCTCTCATCTATCGTCAGGTAGAGCGTGATTCGTTTCTCTTCCGGGCCGCACCTGAGTCTTGTCGCTGTTACCGCATAGTTCACACGGTCGTGTATATCAAACAGAATCGGATCTTTTTGACGAACACGGCTTCTTCGCACATCCGTTTTGTCTGCAATAATCAGTGCAGCCGCAACCGGATCAGACGCAACTCCGTCTGATTCATCATGGTTCGCGATGGCGGAAACGATCTGCACCCTGTCCGGAAGGGGCAGATCTGTTTCTTTCAGAATCTCGTTGGCAAGTAAGGCGCCATACTCCGCATGATGGTGTCTGTTGATCGCATTTCCTATATCGTGCATAAAACCCGCAATCTTAGCCAGTTCAATCACATCCTGACCATATCCGAAGGCCTTCAGGATATCCGCTGCCCTTTCTGCCACCAGTTTCGTGTGAGCAACTGAGTGATCGGTGAATCCGAGCGTGTCCAGAATCGCATTGCCCCGCTTATAGTATTCAAGTATTTCTTCGTGGCGAACAATATCTTCGTACTTCATCTGCCTGACTCCTTTCTCGCGCCGCTGCTTTACCGCAAAGTTCTATATATTCTACTGGCGAAATATTCAAATTCTCTCTTATTTTCTCCGAGATATTTTTTCCTGTCAACCGGGAACAGGATCACGACTGACCGTTTTAAAAGTCCCCGGTCACCGTCGGATCATTCGCAAAAAATATTCTAAAAGGTTAAAAAAATGCAAAGAAATTGCAAAGATACACTTGCTAAGATGATCTCACAAGAAAGGAAAACATCCGTCATCACCGGTCACGGCGGTCATGACGAAAATCTAAAAACAAATCGAAGGAGGAAGACAATGATAAAAAAGAGGAATACAGTAATAATAAAACTGAAAGAAGAGGAACTGGAGCGCATCACCAGCGGAATGATCGTATATGACAACGGAAAATACTGGGTCTTCAAAGACAATACAGATCTTTATTATCAGTACCCCTATTATGACCATGAAAGTGCGATGGAACGTGCCGAACGATATGGCTATTCATCTTCACTGTATACCAGGGAAGAGTTCAGGAGTCAATTCGGAGACGCCGCATGCTTCTATTAATAATAAGGAATCAAGGCGCTGCCGCAGCTTGTATTGCGACAACGCCTTTTTTAATTGCCGGTCACCGTTTGTTTGACCGGATCCAGATGTTCTGCTCCTGCGCGGCTTTAATCAGATCATCCCGAAAATCGGGGTGCGCTATGGAGATGAGCATCTCGGCTCTCTCCCATGTCGTCCGTCCCACGCTTTCGGCGCAGATCTGTCCATACAAATCAACCGCAATGCAGTTGTTGATGGAAATCATATTGTCGATCTGTCCGATGATCCGCGGATCATTCACATAGGCCAGGGGCGCTGCCATGATTCCCGGATTGTTGTCCACCCATTCGTAAAGTTCTCTGGAGCCAAACACCATGCCAACACAAATGGTGCTCCCGCAGTATTTCTTATTGCGGGCAGCGCCTTTTTTGAACTTACACGAAATAGTAATCCACGATAGCGTCAACAAGCTGTACACTGAGAGGCTTATCCATCGTCTCAAAAGTCACAATCAGATTGACTCCCGGCACCAAACCGCTGCGGATATATTGTCTGAGTTTTGAAACAGCTCTGCTAAAATACTGATCATCATCCATCATCCCAAAGTGTTCCCAATAATAGAATTGTTTTGTCTGAGGATGCAGGATCGTGAAATCCGGATAGGCTTTTCCCTCGGAAAACTCAAGCAGGATCTCATATTTGTAAGGGATTTTCTTTCTTTCAAGGGCTGACGCAATAATATGTTCCGATTTTGAGCGAACAAACATGCCCATTTTTGTTTCGATGACAAGATTCTCTTTATGGAAAGAATTGACAGGATGTTCCCGATTCAGCCAATCATGAATTGTATCCGGCAGCTTATCTTCCTTCGAAATCAGTTTTCTGATGCGAGCAGAACGATCCAGGAGGTTCTCGGTTTCAGATATAAAAGACAACTCCTCGTTCAGCCATCTGTCGATTGCTGCCACTTTTCTTTTTCTGTCCTCCAGTTCAGCCTCCCAATAAGCTTTCTTTCCAAGCTTTTCGGCAAACTGATTATCTTTTCTGCGCAGATAAGCTCTTCCTTTTGAAGAAGATCCTGACGGACTGTCGACATACCAGCGCTCGCGGACACCATTTTTCAAAATGAACAACTTGCCTGGCGGACTTTTTCTTATATGCATTTCAAGAACAGCAATTTGGGTCAGAAGGTTCTCTTTCTCCGCTTTCATCTTCTCAACAAGAGTCATGTTTTCTCCTTTCTGACGCATTTGCGTCCGCTTTTCCCGCCTGGATCCGACACCCCGTCTCAAAAGTGTCATGAAACCAGTCTTCCTGACACTCCCCTGCACTCTTTCCTGTCCACCTCGGCGAATTGTCTCAGGAGTGTCATGAAACCTCCTTCTGTGACGCTTCACTGCACTCTTTCCTGCACGCCCAGGAGAATTGTCGCCGGAGTGTCATGAAATCTCCTTCTGTGACGCTTCACTGCACTCTTTCCTGCACACCTCGGCGAGTTGTCTCAGGAGTGTCATGAAACCTGTCTTCCTGACACACCCCTGCACTCTTTCCTGCACGCCCAGGAGAATTGTCGCCGGAGTGTCATGAAACCAGTCTTCCTGAAACACCCCTGCACTCTTTCCTGCACACCTCGGCGAATTGTCGCCAGAGTGTCATGAAACCTGTCTTCCTGAAACACCCCTGCACACTACCGTCAAACATCTCTACTGTCTGCAGCCTGCATTATGAATTTGAAAAGTTTTATGGGAAAAATAAAAGAAAAGAATGATAAAAAAGGGTACAAAAAATCGATGCGACTGGATTCGAACCAGCGGCCTCTGCGTCCCGAACAGATCCATGCATATATAGCATATATTTTTAATAATCCATCGGAATACAGAAACCGCTGATTTCAAACGTTTTATTACCAAAAAGTACCAGCCATTAACATTAATGGAAACCAAAATAAACCTTGTTTTTTAGGAGGCTTCTGGCACATGTGTGAGAGCCCTATAGCCTCTATTTCATGTTATGGCTGATAGCACAGCCTGGTTACTGAATCAATCTC
>CACXFM010000264.1 GCA_902766955.1 uncultured Lachnospiraceae bacterium
ATAAAAATGAAAAAAATTGTTCTGACAGGAGGAGGGACGGCAGGGCATGTCACTCCGAATATTGCGCTTCTGCCCAGGCTGCGTGAGATGGGCTATGAGATCTATTACATCGGTTCCTATGACGGAATCGAAAAGAAGCTGATCGCGGATTACGGCATTCCGTATACCGGTATTTCGACTGGCAAGTTCCGGCGTTATTTCGACCTCAAGAATCTCTCGGATCCGTTCCGGGTCGTGAAGGGGATCCGCGAGGCCAGGGCTGCCTTAAGAAAAATCCGCCCCGACGTGGTTTTTTCCAAGGGCGGTTTTGTGTCCGTGCCGGTTGTGCGCGCGGCCTACCAGCTGAAGATTCCCGCCGTGTGCCATGAATCCGACATGACGCCGGGCCTGGCGAACAAGATCTGCATACCGATGGCGACAAAGGTCTGCTGTAATTTCCCGGAGACCGTCAATGATCTGCCGCAGAACAAGGCCATCCTGACGGGCACGCCGATCCGCGAGGAACTGCTCTCCGGAGACAGGAACCGTGCGCTTTCATTTACGGGTCTTACCGGAAAGAAACCGGTCATCATGGTGATCGGAGGATCGCTCGGGGCGCAGGCCGTCAATGAGGCGGTCCGGGCCGCACTGCCGGAGCTTCTTAAGAAATATGAGATCGTGCATCTGTGCGGAAAAGGCAAGACGGACGAATCGCTGAACGGGACGGAGGGCTACCGCCAGTATGAGTACATCAAGGAGGAACTGCCGGATCTGTTTGCCCTCGCGGATGTGGCCATTTCCAGGGCGGGAGCCAATGCGATCTGCGAACTTCTGGCACTGAAGAAGCCGAATCTGCTGATTCCCCTGTCCGCAAAGGCGAGCCGCGGGGATCAGATCCTGAATGCGCGCTCCTTCGAGAAGCAGGGCTTTTCTGCCGTGATGGAAGAAGAGGAGATTACGCCGGACAAACTGGTGGAAGCCGTAAACGCCGTGTACGAAAACCGGGCAGTGTATGCAGGCGCGATGGAGAAGAGCAGCTCCACGGATGCAATCGGAGTGATTACCGGACTGCTTGAGGAACTGACAAACGCAAAATGAGGAAGGCAAAAAAACAGGCACTTCATTAAAAGAAGTGCCTTGTATTGTCCGGTGATGATTTACTCGTGGATGGCGGTCCGGAGCGCCTGGGCCAGCTGGTCCGGGCAGGAAGTGCTCTTGAAGCCGCAGCGGATTCCCTCGAGACGGCTGATGCATTCATGTACATCCATGCCCTCGACGAGAGCGCCGATTCCTTTGAGGTTGCCGTTGCAGCCGCCGGCGAATTTGACGCCGTGAACTTTATTGTCGGTGATATCAAATTCAATCATCTGGGAACATGTTCCCCTGGTTTTATAAACCATGCAAAGCCTCCTTATAGAATAAGATCAGAAAAGAAAAATGCCTGCGCGCACTTTCACGCGCAGGCGCTTGTCGGCATTATCGCATAAACGATTTAAAAAAACAACTTGAAAGAGGATCATCGATGGGAATTATTTTAAAGAACGTACATATTCTTGGCACTGAAGAAAGTGAGCGCACCGATGTCTATATCACGGGCAGCAGGATCTCCGGGATCGGGAAGGAGCCGCCGATGTTCTCCGCCGACGAGCAGATCGACTGTTCGCATAAAACCGTGATGCCCGGGCTCGTCAACTGCCACACGCATGCGTATATGTCGCTCATGCGCAATTATGCGGATGATGTGCCCTTTCACACCTGGCTTTTCGACAGAATCGTGCCGGTGGAGGATGCGCTGACGCCGGAGGACGCCTACTGGGGCAATCTCCTGTCCATTATGGAAATGATCCGGACGGGAACCACGACATTTACGGATATGCAGATGTTTCCCCGGATGGCCGTCAAGGCATGCGCGGACAGCGGCATGCGGGCGGTGATCACAAGGGGACTGCAGGGCAGTAACCGGAATGACGAGGGAGCCCAAAAAAGATTCGCACAGGCCTTCGACGAGATGGCGTACGGAGAATCCACAGGCGCGAACTGTACCTTTGCACTGGGGCCCCACGCGATTTATACCTGCGGAGAGGACCTGCTGCGCTATGTCAGCGAAGTCGCCGCGGAGCGGGACATGATGGTCAATATCCATCTGACGGAGACCCAGAAGGAATTTGATGACTGCATGGCGGAACACGGCATGACGCCTGTGGAGTATCTGAAGAGCCTGGGGCTCCTGGACCGCCGCATTCTGCTCGCTCACTGTGTGTATCTGACGGACGGCGACTTCGATCTGCTCGCGGCGCCGAATATCGCGGTGGTGACAAATCCGGCCAGCAATGCCAAGCTTGCAAACGGCATCGCGCCCGTGCGGGAAATGCTGCGGAGAGGCGTGAACGTATGCCTGGGCACGGACAGCGCGGCCAGCAATAATGCGCTCAATATGTTTGCCGAGATGCGTCTTCTCTCGATGGAACAGAAGGCCGGCACGAAGGATGCGCTGGCGCTCACTGCGGAAGAGACGGTCCGGATTGCCACAAAGAGCGGAGCGGAAGCGCTCGGCCTCGGCGATCTGGGAGAAGTGGCTGTCGGAAAGACGGCGGATCTGATCCTGATTGATGAAAACTATCCCAATCTCCGGCCGCTTTACAACCGGACGGCGGCCCTCGTCTATTCCGCGACGGGCATGGAGGTGTCGGATGTCCTGATCGGCGGGCGGATCGTGATGCGGGACTGCAATTTTACGACCATCGATGCGGAACAGGTCTATTATGAGACGGAGAAAATAGCGGCGAGATTCCGCTGATCATGGAAGAGATAAAGAAAGGGTTTTATATGGAAAACGAAATCAGAAACATGGAACTCGCTGCTTCCGGAAACCGGAAGATTGACTGGGTGGAGCCGCATATGCCGGTGCTGAAGAGCATCTGCGAAGACTTCCGGAAGACCAGGCCTTTTGAGGGACTGAAGGTCGCGCTGTCTGTTCATCTGGAAGCCAAGACGGCGTATCTGGCCTGCGTCTTCAAAGCGGGCGGGGCCGATGTCTATGCGACCGGCAGCAATGTCCTGTCAACGCAGGATGATGTGGCGGCCGGCCTTGCTTCCCGCGGCATTCATGTGTTTGCGTGGCATGGCGCCACGGAAGAGGAGTACAGGCATCATCTGAGCTGCGTCCTTTCGCCGGGGCCGAATATCATCATCGACGACGGCGGGGATCTGGTTAACATGATGCATCACGATTTTCCCGGACTGATTGACAACGTCATCGGCGGATGTGAGGAGACGACGACGGGAATCATCCGCCTCATTGCCATGGACAGGGCCGGTAAACTGAAGTTCCCGATGATGCTTGTCAATGATGCGGAGATGAAGCACCTCTTCGACAACCGCTACGGCACCGGCCAGTCCGTGTGGAATGCCATCAATAAGACCACGAATCTGATCGCGGCCGGCAAGCAGGTGGTCGTGGCCGGCTACGGTTGGTGCGGCAAAGGCGTGGCCATGCGCGCGAAAGGTCTCGGGGCCAGGGTGATCGTGACGGAAATCGATCCGGTCAAGGCCATCGAGGCCGTCATGGACGGCTTTACCGTCATGCCGATGAAGGAAGCGGCGCCTCTCGGCGATATCTTCGTGACGGTGACAGGCTGCAGGGACGTCATCACCATGGAGCACATGCTGCTGATGAAGGAAGGCGCGATCCTGACGAATGCCGGCCATTTCAACGTGGAAGTGAGCTATGACGATCTGGAAAAAGGGTGCGTGAAGAAGGAACTGCGCAGGGACAATATCGTCGGCTATACGCTGAAAAACGGCCGGTCCGTCAACCTGATCGGCGAGGGACGCCTGGTCAACCTGGCGGCGGGCGACGGCCATCCGGCGGAGATCATGGATATGAGCTTTGCGGTACAGGCGCTGGCGGCGGAGTATCTCGTGAAGCACAGAGGCGATAA
>CACXFM010000265.1 GCA_902766955.1 uncultured Lachnospiraceae bacterium
CATTGACTCATCTTGAAGGCACCTGGCTACTATATCATAATTATAGGGTATTATAGGGACGAATAGTTACTAACTGAATGACATTGGAACCGTCCCCGGTGCTCAAAGTGTGCACGCTGCCCACCTTCTCCCGGGTATAAGCAGTTATAATAAAATTTTGAACTACTTAAGGTGAGGGTAATATGTCGGACAAAAAACGGATCAGTACGGATGAATTGCTTGCACTTCTGTTCAAGGAGAGAAACCTTGAGCATTTTCTGCAGCGGAATGAATCTGTCTATCTGATGACTTCTTTCAGTGATTATCTGAATAACTGGTGTAAGAAGCATCTGGAGGTGCCGGAACAGGTGATCCGCCGCGCGAACCTGGAAAAGTCATACGGGCACCAGCTTTTCAGAGGGAAGCGCAATCCCTCCAGGGATACGGTTCTGCAGCTTGCCTTTGCCATGCAGGCGGATCTGGCCGAGGCACAGGAAATGCTGAAGATCGCCCGCCGGAGCCCGCTTTATCCGCGCATTAAAAGGGACACGGTAATTATCTACTGTCTGCACAATCATGTGTCTTTGGTGGATACGCAGATTATCCTCCAGGACCTGGAACTGCCTCTTTTGGGAGGAAGAGAAAAGTGAACGAACTCAAGCATATCGTCGCGGATATAGAGTCTGTCTTCGCGGAGAGCAGTTTCCCGGCCGATTTTCTGGAGGCCTGGGACCAGATGGAATGTCTGGCCAGCCACACGGGCCGGGAGACATTTCTGGTACAGAAAAAAGACGGCGGAAATCTGGCCGTTGCAACCTGCTGCGATCTGACTCTCTTTCCGCTTCAGCCGGATTTCCGCATGCTGCGGGAACTGCAGCACCCCGGACTGCCGCATTTTTATGAGCAGTACCGGAATGAAACCATGCTCTGTATCGTCCGTGAATATATAGAAGGGGAAACCCTGAGCGCCTATGCCGGGGAGCGGGATCTCTCCGTGACAGAGATTGTTTCCATATCGGAACAGCTGTGCGATATCCTGCAGTATCTGCATGAGCGGAAGCCGCCGGTGGTGCACAGGGATATCAAGCCGGAGAATATTATTGTCAGGCCGGACGGGCAGATTGTCCTGATTGATTTTGACATCGCGCGGGCTTACAGAGAAGGTGCCGGGACGGATACCGTTTTTTTCGGAACCAGAGGATATGCGCCGCCCGAGCAGTACGGGTTCGGGCAGACCGATCCCAGGGCCGATATCTATGCATTCGGTGTCCTGCTCCGGTGGATGATGACGGGCAGTGTGAGGGAAAACAAAAATATCCGCATGGACGGAGAAATGCAGAAGATCATCGACCGGTGCACGGCATTCTCTCCGGACGACAGATATGCCCATATCCTTCAGGTGAAGGATGCTCTGAGCGGCGTCGGGAAGCATCCCCGCCGTATCAGCCTGAAGGCCGCCGCAGCCTGTGTTCTCGCCGGAATGCTCTTTTTGTGCGCCGGATTTGCCGCCGGAAGGTATACGGACTGGTTTCGGCCGGCCGCAAAAATCGCCTTCCAGGAACCTCTGATCGAGCAGGCTGTAAGGCTTGAGACCGGCAGAGAAAGCGGCGCCCTGACAGAGGAAGACCTCTCGCAGGTCAAAAGGATCTATATATATGGAACGGAAGCGCTTGCGGATCCGGATGAGTATTTCTCCCGGTCTATTGATAATGCCAGGAGGGGGCCGGTCCGCACACTGGATGACCTGGAGCTCCTTCCTAATCTGGAGGAGGTTCGCATTACATATCAGGGCTATGTGGATGTCACCGCCATGGCGGGGCTTCCGCAGCTGCAGACGGTGGAATTGAAGCATATGCGGATCAGCGGCATTGCGCCGATCGCGGATGTTCCCCGGCTCCGGGAGGCCAGTCTCTTCGATACGAAACTCACGGATGTGACGCCGCTCGAGAACTGTTCCTGGCTTGAAAGTCTGGATATCGGCCTGAATGCGATTGAATCGACGGCGCAGATCGGGTCGTATCCGAACGTGCGGAGCCTGGGGCTGATGTGGATGGAACTGGAAAATCTGGACGGCATGGCGGAGAGGTTTCCGAAGGTGCAGGCGGTGGCTTTGGAACACGCGGAGATTCAGGACCTGTCCGGCCTGAAGGATCTGCCGGAACTTGAGACGGTCTATGCCCTTCCCGAACAGGCGGATGAGTTGGAGACGCTGTTCGAAGGGACGGACGTGCAGCTCATAATTGATGAAAGATGAATGATTGAATTGTTGTGACAAGGTGGGCACTCAGCCCACCTTTTTACTTTTTTTGTCTGTTAAGATTGAAATAGTATGAAAATGAGGCATTATGCATTTTACGGGAGGGCGTCAGATGAGAAGAAGGATATTGGCGGGAATACTGGCCGGTCTGCTTGTGCTGACACAGGCGGGACCGCTCTATGCGGCGGAAGATGTGGCAGTCCGGATTGAAGAAGAGGAATATCCGGCTGACGACGGCGCGGTTATTTCATACGAAGAGGACGCATCATACGAAGAGGTCGC
>CACXFM010000266.1 GCA_902766955.1 uncultured Lachnospiraceae bacterium
CAGGAACTTTATATCGACATAAATGGTGGGAAACAGTCTCAAGCGGACATGGCCAGGTATTATAAAGTGACACCGCAGGCAATTACAAACAGAATTAATCGGCTGTATAAGACGGTAACAAAAAGATTACAAGCAGAGCATGGCTTTACCATTGAAGAGATCAGAAAAGTGGGAGATGGGACGGCGATGAGTTTCTTTCGTCATGTGCCAAGGCAGGATACGAACTTACTGTTATAAGGGGTTGATATTTTCCGCATAGGGGTTGATATCCGCGACTTTATATGAGAGGACTTTTTGATCTTCAACAAAGAAAATGCCCTCTCCCATGACAGTATATGAGAGGACTTGCTCAAAAAAAGTAAAATCCCAGAAAAAGCAGCTTGAGTTTTCTGATATGATGGTACGGATATTTCGGGAAGAAGGGTCTTCCCTGGGAGCATAGAAGGCGGCCCATTGATACTTGGAAACGACCAGCGAGAAATCGAAAAAGAAAATCTTTTTCGACTACTGATATTTTGGCCTCTGAAAAATCCTATTAGTAGGAACAGCCGTGTATCATGGAAAAAGCGGAGGGTGGTGAGGAGCAGGCGCGGCCGAATTGAGGAAATAACGGAACGACAATACTTGAAAAATATGATAAGATGATACCGTGGAAAACACGGATATTATCATAGATGAAGCTCTAACGCGACTGGATATATGGGGGATGATTTGCTCTGTTGGAATAAAAACTTTGATCCACACTTCCCAAATGCCCTCTCCCACGACAGTATATGAGGGGATACGATATAAAAGAGTAAAATCATGGACAAACTCCCTTGCGGAATCTGATATGATGGTATCGTGGAAAGCCGGGGAGATGAACCGACAGCCATAACTGAAAATCATAAATAAAGAAGCTCTGTAGGAATCACACTCCTGCGGAGCTTTTTTGATGCCTCGGGCTGTAAAGTGCCGGGGCTTTTCTCATGTCCGCGATGCGGACTACATCACTACAAATCGGTGGCATGCATGCCACCGGGAAAGGAGAATGCGTGAATAACCTGAAACGACAAAAGATCTGGGTCTGCTGGAAATACGTCAGCAAAGGCGGCAGAATGACAAAGATGCCCTATTCCTTCAGCGGCAGAGCCACCGGAACAAGCCCGGATCATGACAAGGAGTGGACGGACTTTGTAACAGCTACCGCCGCACTGAAAAAGCCGGAGCAGGGCTTCGACGGAATCGGCTTCATCATGCCGGAAGGATATTTTCTGCTGGATGTGGACCATAAGGCGGATGACGATCCGATCATGAAGGAACTGATTTCCATGTTCCCCACTTACCTTGAACGCTCGCCGAGTGGCAATGGTTATCACTTCTATGGACAAGCCGATCTCAGGCGGATTCCGAAAAGCTGGGATACAGAGCAGCAACGGTTCAGGCTGGACGGCAGATATTTCACAAAAAACAGCGGTCTCGGTCTGGAACTGTATATCGGCGGTCTGACGAACCGTTTTGCCACCTTCACCGGACACACGGAGGGCAGGCCGGAGCAGATTACGGATTGTACCGATGCTGTGCTGACGTTTCTGGAGAGATTCATGAAACGACCGGAGCAGATCGAGGCCGTAGCTGAAGCGGATGACAGATATCTCAGGCTGTCCGAAGAGGATATTCCGGAAATCATCGCTTCCCTTCGCAGCCAGAAAAACGCGGAGAAATTCAAATCCCTCTTTGATGACGGAATCATCCCGGACGGCTTATCACAGTCGGAGGCGGATGCTTCGCTATGCGCCATGATCGCTTTCCGCACTGGGCCTGACCCTGAGATGATCGACGCTATTTTCCGAGAATCTGCGCTCTATCGCGATAAGTGGGATCGGGCGGATTACGCCAAAGCAACGATCAAGGCGGGCATCAGAGCCTGCAAAGGTGTATTCCATCATAGCCTACGAATTCAGCCGGACTTCGTGCTGACGGACTGCAAGGGCCGTCTTTATGTGAGTGCAACTCGCCTTGCCCATTATGTCAGCAAACACTGCACTTACCTGTTGGTCACAGAGGCACAACGAGGCAGTTATAAGAAATATGTCTATAAGGACGGCGTATATCAGCTTTATAGCGACGACCGCTTTAAAGGCTTGATTCGGCAGCAGATCGCGGATTATGACAGGGATCTGGTGAAAATGAGCGTTGTGGATGAAGCCTTCAAGATCATCAATACGGAAGATTTCGGACTGGAAGCATCCGAACTGAATGCAGATGAAAACTTCATCAATTTTCAGAACGGATTACTGGATATTCGCTCTCTCACCTTAAAGCCCCATGACCCCGCGGTTCTGTCTACGATTCGCATCAGAGCCGACTGGAAAGGGACAATGGACACGCCGGTCTTCGACTCGTATCTCCATACCCTTACAAACGGAGATCCGGATACACAGCAACTGCTCCTGGAGTTCATAGGCGCTGCTGTTTCTAATGTGCGTGGCAGCAGGATGAAAAAGGCACTGTTCATGTACGGCCCCGGCGATACCGGCAAGAGCCAGCTGAAACGGCTGACGGAAATGCTTCTGGGCGATGGCAATTTTACGGGCATCGACCTACAGCAGATGGAAGCACGGTTCGGCACTTCCTCGATTTACGGAAGGCGGCTGGCCGGTTCATCGGATATGTCCTTCATGACGGTATCCGAGCTGAAAATCTTCAAGAAAGCGACCGGCGGGGACGCGTTGTTTGCTGAATTTAAGGGGCAGGACAGCTTTGAGTTTGTCTATGGCGGCCTGCTCTGGTTCTGCATGAATGAACTGCCTAAGTTCGGCGGCGACGACGGTAAATGGGTATACGACCGTATCCTGCCCGTTTACTGTCCCAATGTGATCCCTGTCTCAAAGCAGGATAGTAAACTGCTGGATAAGCTGTATGCGGAAAGAGACGGAATCGTCTATAAAGCGGTCATGGCTTTTAAAGAGGTCATCCTCCGCGGGTATCGCTTCACCGAGCCGGAAAGCACTAAAGCGGAACGTCAGGACTACCAGGCGGAGAACAACAGCGCACTGGAATTCTTCAGGAACTTTATGACAAAACGCAAAGGGTCAATCGCAAAGAACGACCAGTTTACCGTCAAGAAAATCTATCAGATTTATGATGAGTGGTATACAACCAATTACGGCATGCGCTATGTGAAGAGTCAGAAAGAGTTCTTTAAGGCGATAGCGGGCTATCTCGAAACGTCATACGATGAAATGAAGACGCGGTACGGAAACGGCGTCTATCTAAAGGACTATACGATAGACGAAGATGCCTGCAAGGAGAACGAAGTAGTCATTCCGCTGGTGTAGAAAGCAGGTGTAGTTTTTCCGCAGGCGTAGATATTTTGAGTCGAGCTGGTGTAGTTTTTTGATCTTCAGGAACGGAATCACGCCGCCGATGGTCATCCCGGAAGTGGAAAACTTGGTGTAGTTTTTATGCTGGTGTAGTTTCAGGTGTAGAAAATCCAGAAAAAACTACACCTCGCAAAACCCTTGTAATCACTGGCGTCGATGCCCATTTAGTGTAGTTGGTGTAGTTTTTTCTTATTCCTTTTTTCTAAAGAAAAGAAAAAAATAATAAAAATAATAAATATATAGGGGTATAGGAAAAACACTACACCAACTACATCAGGACTCATCGGCGGCGTGATTCCGACCGGTAGTTGCGATGAGTGGTGTTCTCAGTCAGAGCCGAACGTCATGACGTAAAAACCCGGTTATGTCTCTTCACATGCTATGCCGTACTGAAAAGGGGTGTCTGTGATAGCCCCCCCTACGGCTGCACCTTCTGTATCGCGCTTTGCAGCTGTACATGTTACAGCGCAGCCTGGCAACATGTAACACATGCTATTTTGGCACCGGTAAGCCATTAAGAGCCGGAGAAAGGAAATTGCTATGAAGAAAACCAATGAAGCCCGTTTTTATGAGGAAGTTGACCGCCCTGGCTTTTATAGCTGGGTGAAGGCCCTGCGTAACAAGGATGGCGATATCCTTGCCATTGAGGTGTACAGCAAAGATGAAGGCCACCACTTCGATGAGTTGAGCGAGGTCGAGCAGGAAAAGGTTCTTGCATGGATTCAGGCCAACGTACAGCCCAGGGAAACACCCCTCGAAGGGCACACCAGCTACGGCATGAAGCATGTGCTTCAACATCGAACCAACATCTATGTGACCAATAATCAGTTTAAAGAGGCAATGCTGTTGTGCGGCTTCTACCCTGTGTGCATAGACGAGCTAAACTGGCGCTACAGCATCAGCAAGGCGTCGCCTATCTTCCAGGAGCAGGAGGACAGAAGGTGCGGGTTATTGATCCCAGAATGCGTGATGAAATATCCTCATGCCGATTGGGTGTATAACAACGGCGCATGGGAGTGCGGCAACTGTGGAGAAGAAGGCGGCACAGGCGGCAAATGGTATGATCCCGATTGGCAGCCGACGCTGGAACAGTGCCCGTACTGCGGAGCGATTATGGGTGACAAAGATGCGCCGTTCCCTATCGTGAAGGTTTGAAAACGTTTGATTTCCGTTTGATTTTGACCGGGGGTAGGCCTCAAGATTTCCTGCTTCCGGACGGAGACCGTCGCCCCCCGCCGTGTGCATCTTATAGGATTCAGAGACCCTATTAACCCGCACGGCAGCAGGGTTTTCAGAAATCAGCGGCAGGTCAGAAAATCCTTACAGGCAAGGCATTTCGGGTACATTCTGGGAGGACAATCCTCCAATCCGGGATCCTCTGCCTGTTTGATTTTCTGCGCCGTTATTTCAAACGAAATCAAAGGAATCAAACAATTCCTTGTGTGCCAACTTTGGCAGACGAAAGTC
>CACXFM010000267.1 GCA_902766955.1 uncultured Lachnospiraceae bacterium
GGGGATCAGATTTACGTCAATCTGACCTGGCGGCAGGACGGCTATGCCATCGCATACCAAAACGGCGTATACGGCTATGTTGACGCCAGCTATATCAGCTGGTGACAGAGGGGACAATATATACCAATGCGGTAAATGAAGGGACTGTCGCACTATCTGGCGACAGTCCCTCCGTTTACGAGAACGACATTCATAGTCTCGATTTCGATCTTCTCCCATACACCCTCAACCACGTAAGGCTCGCTCTCAAGATATTCATTCAGCGCGGCGCGATCAGGAAACTCCATCACCAGGGCGGAGCCTTTCATCCTGCCGGCGTCATCAAGCAGCCCTCCGGCGCAGATCACCTGCCTGCCGAGAACTTTCATGCCCTCCAGATGCCGGGGCCGGACTTCCATCCGTTTATCCAGCATACCTTCGCCATCATAAGCTTTTACTAAGAACTGCATTTTGTTCCCCCTTCGTTTTTACCTCTCTATCCTATTTGCATTTGTTCGTCACTGACAGCATACGTTTTAGAGGGATGAAGCCATGTCCTTTATTTTGCTCATCACATTTCTGTCGTGGTTGGTAAAGATGCCCATTCCTTCCAATTGCAGGTAATCCAGGAAATCACCCTGGTAGGAAAACATTGCCCCGTCATACATGTCCGGATCACCGGAACTAAGGAACATAGCCACCTTCTTCAGTTTGGCCGGCTTGTCCGGATATGCCGCTGCATAAAAGCGATCGATTGTGCATTTCAGCTGCCCGGAAAGCCCATGATAATAGATCGGCGACGCAATCACCAGCATCTCGGCCTCCTGAAGTTGATGGTAGATGTTCTGCATATCGTCCTTCTGAACACACTGTCCATTACCTTTGGTGTGACAGTATTCGCAGGCAAGACATCCGTGAATATTCATTCTGCATACATCATACACATCATACTCATGTCCTGCTGCTTCCAGGCTTTCACAGAATGCCTGTATCATCTGCTTTGTATTGCCCTTCGTTCTGGGGCTGCCATTCAGTATAAGTATTTTCATATTCCCTCTACATCAGCGCAACTGCAGATAGTGTTCTATTCGATCGAGAATGGCATCCAGGCTAAAATACCCGCTTTCTTTCACAATCATCTGCCCATCCATATACACAATAACGGTTGGTGCAGAAAAGATGGCATTCTGAGAACAGACTACAAGGTGTTTTCCTATATCAACATAGCGCGCTGTAATTTCATCATGCTTCTCCATCCACCGGTCCAGTTTAAACCGGATCGCATGGCAGGGTCCGCAGGTGTCTTCGCCAAATTGCAGAAGCAGTATCGGAGTCGACCGCACCAGCACATCCAAATCTTCAGTCAGTTCTTTCATGAATGAGTATTCACCTCCGAGTACGCGTCAAGGATCCCGCTCCACAACAGTTTCAACATATCTTCTCTGATAATAATCCATCGTCCTGTAATCAATCACATCCTTCACATGTCCGACAAATACAGGATCCCTTATGACTGCAGCAAGCTCATCTCTCAGAGCCAGTGCACATCCTTCTTTCTTCACAAAGAATCCCTTCCCGGATTCCTGCAGAAAATGTACAGGCATTTGCATAATCTTCCTTATATGATCCCGGTCCGGAATCGCCCGATACTCATCATAAGTCAGGCTGCGGTCCAGATCCTTCCAGTTCGTCCCATTCCCAAAAAAGGCCTTCCAGCTTATCAGCAGATCTTCTTCTGTTACTGCCATCCGCATCTGCCCGTCATGATAAAATGCCGTCAGCACCGGCATCTTGTAGACCCTGGACATATTTGTCGTTTCGATCAGCCTGATAAACTCTCTGCCAATGCTTTGAAAGACTGCTGTTTCTTCCGGTGTCAGTTCATTGAGTTCATGCAGAAATTCCAGATATCTCCTGAACGGATTAAGATTCGATCTGCTGATGATCATCTGGTAGATGTCCGCATCCATATAAGTAAACAATTCCAGCCGGGTCGGCCGATGCCCCAATAATTCCTTTACCCGGAAATATTCATCCCGCAGCACATCCTGCATCCGCCTGTGTTTTCTCTCCATCTGTTCAAACAGATCGATCAGGCGCATATCAAAATCAACCAGACAATCATCGGGATACTCTGCGGCAGCCGGGATATAAGCGTTTCTTCCTGCAGCCACAGTCTGTCCGGTCAGATAGAACCTGACACGTCCGGCTTTTTCATAATTACCAATGAAATCCAGAACATTCAGATACTGTTTCCCGCGGAATGTCCGAAGCCCTCTTCCAAGCTGCTGCAGGAATACCACCGGTGATTCCGTCGGCCTCAGAAACATCACCATGTCAAGCGAGGCAATATCCACGCCCTCATTTAGCATATCCACGGAAAAAATCACGCGAAGTGTCCCTGCATTCATTTTTTGAACGGCAACCCCCCGTTCCTGTGCATATTCCCCCTGCCCGCCGCTGTAAACAGCTGCCGCCGGGATCCCCCGCAGCGAAAAATCTCTTGCCATCTCCTCTGCATGTTCCCTGGAACAGCAGAAGCCAAGCGCCCGCTTCGATGCATATTTGCAGTAGTACTTGTAGATCATCTCATGGCGGTGAACATTTCCGATATAACTCTCGTTCAGTTCCTTCTCGTCATATCTTCCGCGTACCACGTGCAGAGAGGAATAATCTGTGTCATCATAGATCCCGTAATAATGGAATGGCACAAGCATTCCTTTGTTGATCGCTTCTTTCAGAGAGATTTCATAGGGAACATTATAATCACAGATCTCATAAATGCTCCGGCCGTCCATCCGCTCCGGCGTAGCCGTTAAGCCAAGAAGAAATTCCGGCTTGAAGTACTCCACGATTCGCCTGTATTGATCTGTAACCGCGTGATGGAATTCATCAACGATCACGTATTGAAAATAATCCGGCCGAAAATAGCGGTCATTCAGATACTGGTCACTTCCCAGCGTCGCCACGGACGCAAAGATAAGTGGTTTGTCCGTACATTTTGATTTTCCGTCAAAGAATCCGTATTCATCCGAATGCCTTACATTTCGGAACGAGACAGCCGCCTGCCTCAGGATCTCTTCCCGGTGCGCTACAAACAGAACCCTGTCATACCGGCGGGAATCAAATGCCGCGAGATAGGTCTTGCCGACTCCCGTCGCTGCCTGTACCAGGCCTTTCACTGCGCCTTCCGCCCTGGCGTTCTCCAGCGCGCACAGGGCTTCGATTTGTGCGCCCCGGGGTTCAAATAACATTCGGACTTTTGTATCCGGATCCTGCTCTTTCTCGCTCTCGTCATATCGGTCCAGATCCTTTGCAGCCGCCGGTCTGTGCCAGTTCTTCGAATACTTTTTTAACTCGGCGTCATCTATGCGGACCGAATGATTCTCAAAAAGATCCTGAAATGTCCGGAAAAATGTCTCATAATTTTCCGGATCTCTCCTGCTGCTGAAGCGATAATTCCATTCGATTCCCGAAGTCAGTGCACTCCGAGAAATGTTGGAAGAACCAATAAAGATCTCATCCCGATCCTCATAATGAAAAATATAAGCCTTGGGATGAAAAGAACGTTCATTCTCATTATAGAAACGCAGATCCACTCGCTCCCCCAGCTTGTACTTCAGGAGATACAGCGCCGAGGGCTGCGTGATTCCCAGATAGTTTCCGGTCAGAATCCGCAATGTCAC
Organism: uncultured Lachnospiraceae bacterium; assembly: GCA_902766955.1. Classification (GTDB taxonomy): domain Bacteria; phylum Bacillota; class Clostridia; order Lachnospirales; family Lachnospiraceae; genus Chordicoccus. The sequence continues at coordinate 3,666 of CACXFM010000267.1, forward strand.
GCCCCGGTCCAGCGCCGCCTTCAGATCGTTCAAAAGCATCCGCACACCGGATTCCATCAGAAAAGAAACGATGATATCGATCTTCTTCGCACGGGAAATACTCTGAATCAGCTGATAGTAAAGCTGCATCCGCCGGTTGCGGTCTCCGGTCATGGCATCCGTCGGCGTGATTACATATGATAATCCGTCCTCTCTAAAATCATGTTCAGCCATCTTTCATCTCCCCGTCCCGGCCTGACGTCTCCGGTCGTCCAATGCTCCACCAGCCGAAATTCCGGAAGCATTTTTATATACTCGCAGAATCCCTCCTGCGTAAAATCCGTAAAGAACCTGCCGTTTCGCTCCCCCTCATAATCCCCGTATTTAAAAGAAACATACAGGATTCCGCCCGTATGCAGTGCTTTTCCCAAGGCCTGCATCACAGGGAGAAGTTCTTTCTTCTTCAGGTGCAGCAGGGAGGCACATGCCCAAATCCCGTCATAGGATTCCCCCGCTGCCGGGGAATAGTCCCGAAAATCCATGCACTTCACAGGGATCCCCGTCAGGTCTCCCGCAATGCGGCACATCGATTGGGATCCATCCAGCGCTGTCACTTCATATCCCAGCTCACGAAATGCCTTCGTATCCCTGCCGGTGCCGCATCCAAAATCCAGGATTCGGGCGTCTTCCGGCAGATAGTCCAGAAAACGGCGCCGGATCTCTTTCATGTCCGCATTTACGGTACCGGCCGCAAATTCCTCTGCATGCTCTTCATAATATTGAAGCGTGTGATCAAAGCGGTCTGATTCACTCATCATGCGTCTCACCTCATCTGATCCTCTGCCCACCTGTAAACGGATTCCAGGGCAGGGATCAGTGTCCTGCCTCTTTCGGCAAGCGAATACTCAACGGTTGGCGGAATCGTATTATACTGTGTCCTCGTGATGAAGCCGTCTTTTTCCAGTTCGCGCAGACATTTCGTCAGCATCGTCGCAGTGATGCCGACTACTTTCCGCTCAAGTTCCCTGTAGCGGAGTGTCTGCTTTTCCGCATCTGCTATATACCACAGAATCGGAAGCTTCCATTTCTGACCGATCAGCTCCATGGCATAGAGGATCGGACATTCCGTCTCATAAATATTTTCATCTTCCGGCAATGGCTTTTTACTCATACAGGCTCCTATTACTATATTATATATAGTGGCAAAGATTTATCTGCCTTCTTGCAATTCTGTTGTTTCTCATCATAATAAAGACATAGAAAAAAGTAAAGTGTAAGGAGTGATTCCAGATGAAGAAACTGTTTGAGCCCATCTCGCTGAAGGGCCTTTCCATAAAAAACCGCCTCGTCCGCTCTGCCACCTGGGAAGGAATCGCAAATCCTGACGGCAGCATCACAGAGGAGGCTTACGATATCTACCGGGAGCTTGCTGCCGGCGGCGTCAGCCTGATCATCACGGGTTTCACGAGCGTATCTCTGCATGATTATTATTTCGGCGGGATGATGAGGCTTTGCGATGACGCCCTGATTCCCCAGTACAGAAAACTGACAGATCTCATTCATCAAGAGGGCTGCCCGGTCATCACGCAGCTGGCCCTTGGCGCTTTTTACCGCGAACAAAAAGGCCGGTATATACAGACCGAACCGGATGAAATGACAGAGGAAGAGATCCGTCTGGTGATAAAGGAATTTACGGAAGCCGCCGCACGTGCGGAGAAAGCCGGCTTTGACGGTGTACAGATCCACGCTGCCCATTTCTTCTTCCTGAGCCGATTTCTCTCTCCGGCCGTCAACCACCGGAAAGATCAGTATGGCGGTTCCGTTGAAAACAGGGCCCGGATCCTGCTTGAGATCCTGTCCGGAATCAAAAGCACGTCTCCGGATCTCCATGTGACGATCAAACTCAACTGCAGCGATTTCACTTACGGCGGCCTTACAGAATCCGAAAGCCTTGAAATCCTGAAACTCCTCGATCAGGCGGGAATTGATTCGGCAGAGATCAGCGGAAACGGCACTTCTGTCGGCGGTATCAGGGCACATAAAAATGAAGGATATTTCATCCCGTTTGCGGCGGAGGCAGCGGATGTCCTATCCTGCCCTGTGATTGTTGTCGGCGGTTTCCGCAGCTTCGATACCATGGAAGCCGTACTGAATCAGACAAACATCGAACTGATCTCACTGTCACGTCCGCTGCTTCGGGAGCCGGATCTTCCGAATAAAATGAAAGCCGATCCGTCCGTCATTTCAAAATGCGTCTCCTGCAACGCCTGCTACTCATCGCAGGCTGAAAAAATCAGCCACACCGGCGCTCTCCTTGTCGGGACCTACGACAATTTCACGGACGGAGATCCTTCCGAGTTTCTCCGCAACCTGAACAATCACATGCCGACCGCAAAAGAAAACAAGCTGATCTTCATTGAAAAGACAGGTCACACCTACCAGATGAAAAATCAGGAAGTAGCCGATGATATCCTGCACCAGCTTGAGGTGTGGAAGGGAGACGAAACATGCCATTTATCAAAGCAAAAATTTTGCCGGCGCAATCAGCAGACTGCTGTCAGCCCCGCAGAGTGATTGAAAAGCCATATTTTCAGCTGCCGTATTCCCTGTGCAGTTCCTCCCAGGAGGGCATCATGTCCCGCAGCCTGTTCCAGGTTTTCAGCTTGTCTGAAGGATAATCCTTCAGAAGCTCTTCATAAAAGAGATCGATCTGTTCCATTTCAGATACGGCGTTCCGGCAGTGTTCGCAGGCGACAAGATCCCCGATCTTTGATTTTGCCATAACCAGATACAGCAGCTGCATTCCGCTCCCCCGGACTCCCGGCTCATAAAACTGATCATCACCCTTCGGATAGATCGGGATCCCCTTTGCCTTCAAAGCTTCATACGCTTCATGAGATGCGTCGACCATCATCCGGCGCTGCTCCTTTGTGGATGTGCGAAGATTGCCGTCACAGATATAGGAGAGATAAGCAATCGGCAGGATTGCAGCCGGATGACAGATCAGATAAGCCTCCATATCCTCCTGCCAGTTGAGCTTATAGGAAGTCCCTGCAAACAGCCGCTCTGTCCACTTCCTAAGCCGCGAATCCGGATATCCGTGAAGCTGTCCCAGATCCATCCAGCTTCCGCCAAAACGTTCACAGACAAAATGGTCTGCTTCCTTCTTCCCGCCGGACACCTGGAATCCAAACAGGATCTTCCTGATACCGGGCGCCGCTGCAAGTTCCGCTTCGATTTTGGCGGGTGCCAGATCATTGCCGACAAGTACGAGCAGCTTTGTCTGCAGCTGTGCAATCTGCGGCATTGCCGCAAGAATCTTATGATAAGGCATGACGACAAACGCCGCATCAAAAGAGCGGCCGCTTACATCCGTCACAGCTTCCACCGTATCTTTCGTTGTTTTCTTCTGCAGATGATGCCGGATCACCAGGCCGTTTTGTCTGAGAGACTGTGCCCTCTCTTCCCTTGCCAGGATGGTCACTTCATTCCCTGCCTGTATCAGCACATGTGCCAGATAGGCTCCGATTACGCCTGCCCCGAACACCAGAACTTTCCGTTTTTTTCTGTCATTCACCGAAGACAGCCGGACGTTCCTTGCGCCGCTTTCCGTATCATCGCTCTCATCATAGCCGTCATAAGGTGCCGTCGGATCATGAGGTTTTTGCTTTTTCAGACTGTTGCACACTTCCTCCCTGTGTGCAAAGGCAAAATCCAGATCCTGCGACCAGCCGGTATGACCGGTAATGATCTTCGGCGAAAGACCACGGTCTCTGAGAAGCTTCTCAAGCTTTTCAAGAGACCTCTTTGCCAGTTCATTATCTTCCGCGAGGGAGTTAATAAAGCTGTACCCTCCGTCCGGGCCAAGCCAGATCGTATCGCCGGTAAACAGATAGGCGTCATCGATCAGATAAACCATGTGGCCCCACGTATGCCCCGGAACCAGGATCGCCTCCACCTTGATATCGTCGATATAAAATACGTCTCCGTCCTTCAGCAGAACCCTGCGGTTGTCCGTCACCACCATCGGGAGTTTATATGCTCCGAATATCACCTTGCGGCGGACTTCTCCCGTCAGATAGCGGTTTTCGATCTCACTTAAATAGAGCGCAGCTTCTCTGAAAAGGCCGTCTGAATCCCGTTCCACGGCACCCACATGATCTGTATCCTGATGGGTAATCAGGATGTGCCGGATCTGTGCCGGATCAATATCCAGCCAGCCCATTTTTTCCTTTAGCCGGTCATAGTTGTAACCGGCATCGATCATAATCGTCGTTCCGTTTTTCGTATAGAAGAATATATTGGCAATCCATTCCCTTATACAAGACACATGCTCGTCAATCCGGCCGGTATTCAGAGGCTTGAAGATCTCTTTCCCCCGGTATCCGAGGCTCATCACCTTTTTTTGAAACTGAGATGCTTTTTTAGACACAGCTCATTCCTCCGTCTTATTCTCATTCCTTAATCCACCGGAATTTCCTGTGATACAAAAAGAGCAGGTCCGAAATCCATCGAATCCTGCTCCGTGATAAATACACTTTGTAGTTAGATTTCGCTAACCACCTATAGTATAGCTCTAACCCCTAAACGTTTCAATAGTTTTAGTCTGCCCTCTCCAAATAAGGCTTAAATCCAAACATGATTGCCCCTCCACCGGATTCAGCCCGACACACTGCATGACCCTGTAAATTGCGGATTCGAACCGCTTAGCATAAATAATAATGGTGTTTTGCCAAAAAATATTGCTGTAAGGGTCACCTTTTCAGGATGCGTTTATTCATGATTAAAAGTCATGTGCGCTCATAGCTGTTTTGCTGTAAGCATCCCACATGGCGTCGGGTTCGATTCGAACCGGATACCTGCGGACCGGCAAATTCCGGCCCGCCTTCAAAAGCTGTTTGTCATTGTTTTTATCCGCACTTCACGGCTGCGGTCTCCACAACAACGATCTCATCCAGAGTCACGCCCAGTATGGCGGCCAGGATCACCAGGTTGTCGATCGTCGGCATGGATGTTCCGTGGATCCACTTGTAGATCGCCTGCGGTGTCGAGAAACCGAATACCATCTGCATATCCTTTACGGACATGCCGGCTGCAATTCTCAGCCTGTCGATCTGCCTTCCGGTCGCGACAACGTCAACGAATGGGATCTCCATCATATCGCACCTCCCATGTTCCGGCAGCGCCGGTTCACAGGAGTGCCGGCTATACTGCCTTATATTTATTCAGAATCTGGTCTTCTGTATTTTGCCCTGCTTCCTTGATCTTCCCTGACGGGAGCAGATTCGTAAAACTATGATCTTGTAAATATCTTTTCATTTGCGATTTCCTTTCTCTCATGAGCCCTGCCGACAGATCGCTGCGCATAGCTCATTGCTGTGCACCAGTCGTATTCCGCCCGGAGGGCTTTTTGTCTTATAGTAAATGCAGAACCATTTTCTATAAAACAAAACGCCGCCTGTCTTTTCGGACAAGCGGCAGTCTCAGCATTTATACTTCGATTGATCTGATTATTCCAGTATGCCCATGGAGGCACCTGGTCCCAGATATCCACTTAATCCGGCCTGGTTAAGGCATGTCGAAATGAACCTTTCAGCTTTATCGGCTGAGGGCATAATCGTACCCTGAAGATCACACGGGCGATTTATATTTTTTAAGCAGTTCGTATGTATCTGCAGCATTGCCTTTCCTTTCCGGACCTGTCGTCCTTTTTTCTTCAATGCCTACTATAGCATGAAAAAGCAGTAATGTCATTAAACCATGAGTATAAAATGCAGCAACGTTACACAGGGATTCGTTGAACCGTAAAGAGCACTCCATACCACTTCCGGTTCAGGATCATATTCCGGTCCCTCCGCAGATCATTTACTTCAGTCCCTCAATCCAGGACTGGAGATCCGCTTCCGAGACGCTGCCGCTGAAGCGTTCTCCGTCCATCCAGGTGCCGCTCCCGGCAAGCGCTTCCATATTGGGACCGCTTCTGCCGATGCCGCTGCCTCCGGAGGTGCAGAACGGGATCACCGTGATTCCATCAAAACTGTATGTTTCCACGAAGGTATCCAGAATACGCGGCTCTTCGCCCCACCAGATCGGAAAGCCCAGATAAAGGGTGGTATATCCTTCCAGAGAAATCTTCTCACTTCCGATCTCCGGACGGACGTTCTTATCATTCTGCTCTTTTGTGGAGCGGCTGCTGCTGTCGTTATAATTGAGATCCTCTTCTGTATAGGGTTCTGCTGCCAGGATCTCATAGAGATCTCCGCCGGTTACGGATGCGATCTTCTCCGCTACTCCCTTTGTTGTACCGGTGGCGGAGAAATATGCTACCAGGACATCTGAATGTGCCGCCGGAGCCGCTGTCTCACTTTCTGCCTGCGTATCGCTCCCATAGACTGCAAGAGAAGAAAAAAGAAAAGCAGCGATCATAATTGAAAGGATTTTTTTCATTTTTTTTACAAACCTCCATGTGTTTCTGTTATGGTTTCTTACAGCACTTCGTTCAGCCAGCGGCGAATCTCCGCCTCGTTCACCCGGTTGATCTGTTTTCCCTTTGCCCACTTCACGTCGCCGCTTACATCCTTATGCAGAGCAGTATCGCTTCTGCCTACGCCGCTGCCTCCGGAAGTGCAGAACGGAATGATACTTTTGCCCGAAAAATCATAACTTTCCAGAAAGGTATCAATGATCCGCGGAGCAACACCCCACCAGATCGGGAAACCGACGATCACGGTATCATAGGAATCCATATCAGCCACTCTGCCATTGATCTCCGGCCTTGCAGAAGGATCGTTCATCTCGATGCTGCTGCGGCTTTTCTTGTTCATCCAGTCAAGATCCGCCGATGTATAGAGGTCTCTGGGGACGATCTCATAAAAGTCCGCTCCCGCGATTCCGGCGATCTCTTCGCCAACTCTTTTCGTCACGCCGCTTGCGGAAAATACCGCCACTAAAATCTTACCTGCCATGAATACAATCATCTCCTTTTCCAGTGTACTGACACCGTGTCAGCATATTTATTGCAGGCTCACTCTGACATATTGTCAACATGTTTTTTGTCTCAAAATCCAACAGGATTTCCTTCCTTCGCGGGGGGCTTTTTATCTGATCGGAATTGCAGCGCAATTTCCAATAGAAAATACCGCCTGCCTCATACAAGACAAGCGGTAAAAACCTCAGTCGGCGGTATTTCTTACAGTTCCTTCAGCATCTGCATCAGCCCAGTGCAACGTCAAGGATCATCATCAGCACAAATCCCAGAGAAAATGCGATGGTGCCGATATTGGAATGCTTTCCTTCGGACATCTCCGGGATCAGCTCCTCGACAACAACATAAAACATGGCGCCGGCCGCAAATGCCAGCATATACGGCAGAACAGAATGTCCGGACAATCTGACCCGTAAAGCATCAGGTTCCGTCTCTTCCTACTCAGCGGATATGGTGATCGTTACGTCTCCGTTTCCAAGGAGTTCTTCCAGCTCTGCGGCCGATTTGTCTGTGATATGCCCAAGTCTGGTATAGGCCCAGGAATTTGAACCGTAAAAGACAACGATCTGGTTCCCGGAATACAAAACAATATCGCCTGCCTGTGTCGTTGTCTGACTGTCCTCTCTGGGCAGGCTCTGCCCAATGGAACCGACCTGCTCGAATCCGCCGTACATGGACATCTGTATCGTCAGGGGTGTCTCCCGGCACACTTCCTTCAGTGCGCCTACGGAACCGTTATCTTCCCATTTCACATCTACCGGATATTCACCGATCTTCATCTGCAGCATTGCTTCTGCTTCCCCCGTCTCAGGCCTGATGTCATGAAACTGTTTTTCCAGATAGGGCAGAATATACGACATTGCGTCCTCAAACGGCTGTCCGAAGAATTCATGTCCCCCATCTTTAATGACGTAAAACTCGCAGTCCGGAATGATCCCGCTCGCCTCTTCGGAGTAAGTGAGCGGTACCGTACTGTCCATGTCGCCGTGAAGCAGCAGCATATGACCCCGGTAGGAAGAGAGGAGCTGGTCAAAATCCACATCCCACAGATCCGTAACAAAATTCCTGCCCACATGGATCCAGCCGCCAAACAGGCTTACATCTTCCGGCACTTCTTCTTTTGTCTGATAATTCTCTACTCCGCTGTCTTCTTTCGCCGAGAGAGCCGGGTACATAAGGATCATACCGGCAATCTCATCCTGATGTGAGTTTCCAACGACCGCGGTGACAAGTCCGCCCATACTTCCGCCCAGAAGAACGATCCTGTCCGGATCCACAAAATCCCAGGATTTGGATGTTTCCAGCACGGCTTCCAGGTCCGACGCTTCCGTCAGGACAGACATTTCGCGATTGCTGCCGTCGCTTTTGTTTCCCCCGACCGTACCGCCGCGGAAATCAAAAACATAGGCGGCATACCCGGCCTCTGCAAGCCTCTCGGCATAACGTTCCCCGGAAGTATGGTCATTTTCAAGCTCATGGGAAAAGATTACAAGCGGAACTCTTTCATTCGCATCCGGCACATATGCAATGCCATAAATTCTGGAACCGTCGTTTTCAACCCATAATTCCCGTGTTGAATAAGCTTGTGCGGACATGTTCGTTTCTCCTTCTTTTGCAGATACCCGGCTTGTGCCTGCAAGAAAAAAGCCGAATACAAAAACGGACGAGAGAATACTCAATAATACTTTTTTCATCATGCGGCTCCCTGAAAATGCGGCGAACGGTGTTTCTGATTATAAAAATGCGCCATTGCAGACCTGGATTACCTGCCCCTTCACATGTTTGCCCATATCCGAAGCAAGGAAGAGACATGCATTGGCCTGGTCGATCGGATCACATTCCGGTCCCGGGAAATATACAAAATGCTTGCTGTATTCGAGCATCTTCGCTCCGCCGGGCTGTTCGCCGGCTTTATTTGCGAGGTGTGCCGGGGTGACCGTTGCTCCCGGAGCCACTGCATTGATCCGGATATTCGTATCAATCAGGCGCATGGCAACATTCTTTGTCAGCGTGTTGATCGCCCCCTTGGAGGATGTATAGGATGCGCCGCAGAATGGGCGGTCACCATTGACCGATGAAATATTGATAATACATCCGTCATTCTTCGGAAGGAAGATCTTTAACGACTCTCTGATAAAGCGGAAAGGTCCGAACACATTTGTCTGATAAACATGCTCTAGCCATTCGTCATCCGTTTCATCAATCATTTTCTGTTCTCCGATTGCTGCATTGTTGATCACGATATCAAGATCCCCATACGTATCGACAGCAGTTCGGATTACATTCTTAACATCATCCAGGTTTTTATTGTCAGCGACAACGCCGGTCACATCATAACCTTTGCTCCGGATTTCTTCGACAGCTGCATCCAGTTTGTCCTTACCGCGTGCAGTCATGACTACTTTTGCGCCCTCTCTGGCAAAAAGTTCGGCCATCGTCTGTCCCATCCCGTAGCTTGCTCCGGAAACAATTGCTACCTTTCCATCTAACATTCTGGCATCCATTATTCTGCTCCTTCCTGATACTGCCTTATTTCGGCAAGTCCCGATCTGAAATCCTGCTTTCTGAAATCATTTTAACCGCAGCATTTCCTATAATCAAATACTCGTTGTTGATACCTTCCTATATTGAAATCGAATAGGAAAGGAGCTTTACCATGGATATCCGAACCACTGAAACCCTATATCCCCATTTTTGTCATTATTCCGTCTGCAGTGACACCCGGATGGGTCAGGTACAATCTGCAGATCTCTTCCGTCAGATCCGGATCCACCCCCAGTTTCAAAGAGATTTCCGCAACAGAACGCCCCTTCTTTATCTCCCGGATCACCCTTTCTATCTCCGGCCTCTGCAGGTTGTCTTTATTTACAGCGGGCTTCTTTTCATGCGGAATGTCTATCCGCCGGATCATGATCTTCTCATCCGGCTCTTCTAATTCCATCACTGCCAAAGTAATATCCTGCTTAAATCTCCTCGGCCCGCAGCTGCCCGGATTGATCAGATATGTGCTGCCCTCCCGCTTCTGCTCATACCTGTGGGAATGGCCATACACAATCAGATCATATGACGAAATATCCATCGGCAGATCCTTCTTCTTATGGGTCATGAAAATATGCAGGCCGGACAGTTCAAAGTCAAGAAATTGCGGTAGATGCTCCGCCCATTCTTTGTCGTTATTTCCTCTGACAACATAGACCGGCGCAATCTGCTCAAGCCGGTCTATAATCTCCTGCCGGTTAATATCTCCGCCATGCAGGATTGCATCGCATCCCTGTAATGTCTGAATCACTTCCGGCCTGAGTAATCCATGGGTATCTGAAAGGATTCCTATTTTCTTCATCTGCAGTTATACCCCGTAATCACTAGCTGCGGTTTTTCCTGTTATAAATCTCGTCATAGAGAGGCAGCAGGTCCGGATGCTTCTCCGCAATATAATCCATAATGGTCTTCCTGAAGCCGCCGCGCAGGTTCAGATTCTCCAGCCAGACCAGATCGCACTGATCTTTCGTGCGTTCAATGATCGCCTCGATATCTGTAATCCCGGGAAACACCGGAGAGATAAAACAGACCGTACGGATTCCGGCGTCATAAATCTGTTTCATGGCCGCAAGCCTGCGCACCGTTAAAAATATGTCTGCTTCTCAAATATTATACATTAATTTTACAGTTGGATAAAAAACTGATAAACTGAATCATCTTCTATTATACAATTTGCTGTCTGACTGATGTATCATCCTCGGGAAAAAACAGATATCAAATAAGGAGTGATACGAGACTATGGCTGAGTACTATATTGCAAGTTGTGTTTTTACTTCTCAATTTCCGGAATTAAGCCGTCGCATACAAGATTATGTCCGGAACCGGTTCGGCTTTACGGTTGTGCGGTGCTGCGTCTCCAAGTACAAGCTCAGAGAATTTGAAGAGAAAATGCCGGAAGGAAATCTCAGGGACTGCTGGAGCAGTCTTCCGGATTCAGGTGTCTTCTCTGAAGGAGACCGCATCTATTCGCTCTGTCACAACTGTAACAACATCATCGAAGAGATGCATCCTGATGTTCAGATCCACTCTCTGTGGGAGCTGATTGATTCTGACCCTGCGTTTTCTTTTCCGGATTTTCATGGTCTCAGGGCATATGTCCAGGACTGCTGGCGTTCAAAAGATCGCAAAGAGGAGCAGGATGCCGTTCGGCGTCTGCTTGCAAAAATGAATATTGAGGTAATGGAGGTCGCTGATAACAGAGAACGGACAGATTTTTGCGGTGTCTCTCTCTATCGTCCTCAGCCGCCAAGAAATCCGAAGTTGGCACCAAAGCATTATGTGGAAGGCGCTGCCGGAAAGTTTTTACCGCATTCACCGGAAGAGCAAAGAGAAATCATGCAGAATTATTGCCGTCAGTTTGGCAGCAACAAGATTGTATGTTACTGCCATTACTGTTACGAAGGGCTGCTGATCGGCAGTGCAAACGCATCCCATCTGGCACAGCTTCTATTCGAGAGAAAATGAGGGAAGATTACCTTCCCTCTGAAATTGCTGCTGTGCCGGTTGTCTGCTAATTAAGAGTCCCTCACCATTTCTTCACTAAGTTCATATAGTCTCTTCGCCAGGTTTCAGCAGTCCGGTGATTGTCTTACCGAATCCTGTCTCCCGGTCAACACCTATATTCGTGGCAACCGCGCCCGGATGACAGCAGTTTACCGTGATTCCCTTTCCCTTCAGTCGTGCTGCCAGTTCTCTGGTAAACAGAACATTAGCATATCCCACTTCTGTGGAGATCACTCCGTCAAACTGATCAAAATATTTCTGTACTCCCCAGAAACATCCTCCATAGCGAGACCTCTATAATTTGAAGAAAGATGCACATAGAGCCGACTCTTCGGAATCAGTTCCTGTGCATCTATCAAATCTTTTCTGCCAGCATATGATAAATATTATGATATCACCAAGGATCATATTTGAACAGGCTATGCCATTCATGGCAGCCCTTTCCTATTTAGAAATCACTGCAACAGCCCATGGTATCCGGCCTGCATACCCTTTCCAGCCCGCGCATCAGACGCTTCGGCTGCAATGCTGCGAGGCCGCCGTGGCCTACCCCGGACAGCCGCCTGAATTTTGTCGTCGGAAAGTGTTTCCTCATATAACGGATATCCCATTTTCTGTCTTTTTCTTCCGTATCCCCAAACCAGTACTCGATTCTGCTGCAGTCTGTATGCACGATCTCCGGCATCTGATAATTGTTACAGGATTCAAACGTGCGCCAGATCGTTTTCGCGCTGAGAAACCGCAGCACCCCTGCCACATACCTCAGGTCCTCTTCGGAATACTCATCTGTGGAAAATGCCTTCTCCAGAAGTTTTATGCCTCCGAGCTTGCCCATATAAATCATCAGGAAATCACGGACAGCAATGAATCTCGTCACAGCCCATGGAAGCTGGTAAGGCGTAATCCCTCCGTCAATGACTGCAGATTTCACCTTTACCCGGTTATCCGCAAGGAATCGTACAATAACAGCCCCGCCCATAGAACAGCCATAAATACAGGATATCGATTTATGTCCATGTGTGATCAGCCAGCGGGCAAGTTCGGCGGCAATTTCTTCCACGCCCGTAAAATCCCCCGGTACATCTTCATCGTATCCCGGCAAAGCAGGTATAATCAGATGATACCGGTCCTGCATAAGGGGGATCACATACTCAAAGTAATCCCACATGACAAGCGAAGGGTGTATCAGCACAATGACGTTTTTGTTTTCTGCCCCAAATTCATGAATTGTCATGCCTCTTCTTTCTCCTGTTTCTTCCTTGCCACCAGATGCAGCCGGAATTTCTTTCCGCGCTCCAGTTTTTCCACACGGAGATTGGATTTCCGGCAGAAGCCTCTCACCTCATCCAGAGAATACGCGCCGACATCTCCGTGTCCGATCAGGTTTGCCAATGGCATTTCCGTATGATTCATGAGCCAGA
>CACXFM010000268.1 GCA_902766955.1 uncultured Lachnospiraceae bacterium
AGCATCAGGCTCAGTCCTTCTCTGAATGTGATCTCATCCAGACAGACACACAGAATTTTTTCACCCTCCGATGTCAGCTGATATATCACTTCCGGAAGAACGGTGCATCTGACAGCCGAATCCGATAAGAAGAGAATGCAGTGCCTGACAGATCGGATAGCCGCGTTAAGCTCCGGTCCGACATCTTTCTGCCCCCTGTAAAAGACACCGAATCTGAGCTTCCGGCCGTCTTCCTGCAGAAAAACAGTATACGGTTCTATTCTGCCAAGATCTTCCGGGCAATATAAGACCAGTATCTGCGGTCCGCTTTTTCCGTAATTATCCACTCTTTCCGACATGTTCTTTTTGTTGATTCTAACCCGATGGATGTGACCGGATCAGTCCTTTCTGACTTCTAAATATAGTTCTCAGGCGTCAGGTATGCTGCAGCGCGTTCCTTCCTCCCGATCCGGATCTCTGCCTTCCCGGAGGCAGCTGATATTCTGATCCTCTGCCGCGTATACGGTCACTTCCGGCGGCATGATTTCATCTACGGCGGTGACATATGCCGCCTCCGTGATCTGACATCGCACATAGCGTTCCGGATGTTTCTCCAGATCCCCGAAATCAATTGAGATCCCCTGATTTCCATCGTACCATATGCCATCCCGGCGGCCTAACAGCAGAACCGGCCCGGAGGGTTTTTTTCCGGTCCTGCCCGGTTTCATGCTGAGGATTTCTTCTGTCTGAAACGTACTCTCAGGGCCCTGTACCAGCCTGCCGGCCGCCAGATCGCGGACGCCGTCTCCGTTCAGATCCGCTATAAAGAAGTAGCGCTGCGTTCTTTCGGGCATTTCTTCGAGCAGATCGGCGTAAGCCCTGCGGCTCTCTTTCTCCGCAGCGCTTCTGTTCAATGCCCTGAAAGGCACGGCCTGCAGTGGTTTCGATGAAAGCCCACCCGCGACGAGACATCCCGCAAGGAAGCCGCACAGAGTTCCGAAGAAAACCGGCCTGTATGCCACCATCATATCGTACAGGTCAATCTGCTCCCCGCGTTCGCCGGGTGCTCTCCTCACGCTCTGGGGAAGGACCTTCATGATCTCATTCGCCGCATCCTTATCTGATTTCAGGAGATAGCGGCGGATCACGGTCGCCGTTTCCGTCTGCATGGCAAGTCCCGCACTGATTTCGCATTCTTCGAGATACACACAGATGATCGTCACATCCCGGCCGGCGGCATAATGGATCTCTCTCCGAACGGTACCGGAAGACATGGTTCTCTTTGACAGAAATATCAGAAAGACACCGGCATTCCCGATTTTGCGGGCCACCACCTCGGGCCAGTCCCGGCCGGACACGGCCCCGGAATCATACCAGAACCGGTATTTCTTCTGGAGGATTTTCATGATCGGACGGATCGCTTCCGTATCTTCCTTCTGATATGTGATAAAGCAATATTTCCCGGAGCCTTCGTAGACAGCCCCCAGCTTTCCTTTCTGCATGCCGCATTCCCCTCAAATACGAGATCTGATGCTGCGATCCGGCGGCACTTTCGTCACCGGTGATCTGTCACTGCTCTCTCCACACTGTTTCCGGCAGCAGTTCCAGAATATGTCCCGCTCCGTCCACCGGGGACATCATCTTCCCGAGATCGACGGAAGGACTCATGTCCAGCTGCAGGTGCATGCCCGGCGTCAGCCTGCATTCCTCCAGATAGACACAGACAAGGGGCACATCTGTGGTCAGGGCATAGCTGATCTCTTTCCGCACATGGCGGGAGACCAGCGATTTCTCCGAGAGAAACACGATGCAGGCATCCGCATGCCGCAGGGACTGCGCGATCACCTCGGGCCATTCCTCTCCGGGCTCGATGCCGAGATCAAACCACAGTCGGCAGCCGGCCTGCTGCAGGATATCAACGTAAACCGCTGCCCGCCGTCCGTCCGCATGCGCGTAGGAGACAAATGCATACCCTTCGCTTCCCGTATATGGATTTCTGAGTCCGGCACTGTACATTTCTTATATAGCCCCGCTGTCCGGCAGCTCTGCCGGACCTCATTTGATTGACTGATCATACACAATCAAGGCAGTTTCCTTTTTCCGAAACTGCCTTGCCGCATCGCAAACTATGATAACCCTTTCTGTCAGTCCTTCATCACATCCCTGAATTCCCGTCCTATGGCCTTCGCCAGTGACTCCCTCTGAAGATTCATATCATTTTTGTCACTCTCGTAGTAAAGGGCTTTCAGAAGAATATCACGGATCCGGTTGAGCTTACCGATTTCAAAAAACCACGCGTTGATAAGCAAAGTCGCACTGCCATAATCAATGCGGAGACTCGAGTCGATTCCTTCCAGCAGAATCGCTCCGATGCCCAGAAGTATAAGAAAGATTCCGAATCCGCCCGCATCTGATGATCTGGCAGCAGAGAATCCGAAGAACATGATCAGAAGTCCCAGTAAAATCGCTTTTATATTGAAGGTTCTGCTTACCACAACATTGCCTATGTTCCGCAGGGGAATCATCTGAGAAGTACTGCCGGTCGGAATGATGCCCAGTACAGGCTTCTTCGGAATCACCGTCTTCAGATCTCGCTTTGTGATCGTCAACTTTGCTGTATAAAGCAGATAGGAGTGCAAAGAGAAGTGAACCTCCCCATCGAACCGAGCCGGTTCCTCCGGGCCCGCGTAGACCGGCTGCTCTTTCTGCGGCTGCTTTTTCTGTGCCTGCTCATTCTGCGCCTGCTCATTCTGACGTGAATTCGGCTGTGTCCGCTTCACCGCCGGTTCGGGTTCAAACGGAGCCTGTTTTTTATCCTGGGAATCCGTATCTGCTCTTCCCGGTATCTCCAGTCTGGTTCCGCAGTTCGGACAAAAGCGGCTCCCGTCCTTCAGTTCTTTTCCGCAATTGTAGCAATACATAGCATCCCCTCATTTTTTAGTCAATGATATGTCATAATACCAGATAAAGTATAAGACAAAAG
>CACXFM010000269.1 GCA_902766955.1 uncultured Lachnospiraceae bacterium
GACTCTGGTCGTCGTCGAATCCCCGTGAATGCGATGGCCCATAAGCGGCCTCGGCACATAACAGAAATCTCCGGACATGCGGGAAATTCTCTCCCAGGCAGCCCAGTCCAGATCCGCCATAAGACCCCGTTCAAATAAATCCGCCGGAAGATGGTCCTTCACATAGATCACGGACGGGCAGCAGATCATACATCCGAGAGACAGAACCGCTCTCCTCACAAAAATCCGGCTCTGCAGCGCCCTGATGCCAAGAGGGGACAGTCCCGCTTTTTTGACAGCGAGATTGACGCTGCGTTTCCAGAAGATCCTGTTCTTTCCCCTTATCTCATAATAATCCGAAAACCCGATGAGCGGATGGTCTGCGGCATTTAAAACCCGCAGCATCTGTTCGAGGTAATGCGGCTGATAGATGTCGTCCTGATGAGCCAGCGTCACCAGCATTCTTTCGGCAATCCCGATTCCGAAATTCCAGTCCTCCGCGATATCCGGTTCCCCTTCTCTGACGGCGAGCCGGATCCCGTGTCTGCGGGCAGCCGCTTCCAGAAACGGAGAAGGGGTCGAGGTTGCAATCATGACCGACGACGGCACCGTCTGCCTCTCCAACGACCGTATGCAGGCCTCCAGATACGGACTCTCCTTATATGCACAGATGACAAAAACATGGTCCTCTGCCTGATAGCGCACCTTACTGCCTCCCGAGAGTGTGTCTGATCTCAATACTGTTGCCCTGAACCTCCACTTCAGCCGGGCAGCCGCTGATAACCGGAATCATCGGCGCCACATGGCCGACATCCGCGTCCATCACGATCGGGACGCCAAACTCTCCGAGCACACCTGTCACTGCATTATACTGGTCCACACCCATCATCTCCTGTCTGAACGCACACAGCGGCCTTCCGATCACAAAACCGGCCGCCGTATCAAACCATCCGTTCATCTTCAGATGCCACAGGGCGCGCCGGATCGCCATGACACTTAAATCGCAGGCCTCCAGCACCCAGATCATACTGCCGTACTTTCTGATATAATTTCTGACATTCTCATACGGAGTTCCCGTCAGATTCACGAGAATATCCAGACATCCGCCGATCATGGTTCCGCGCATCGTCACCTTATCTCCGGCATCCGCTTTTGTGAGCACTCCGTTTTTCATGATCCGGCAGTCAAGAATCTTCTTTTCCGTCAAGTTATAGCCTGCCAGGGGATCTGCCTCTTCCGCTTCCTCTTCCCCCTCCTGCCACGGCAGCTCAAAAAGATCACGCCCCCTGACAGTCAGGTTCGTCCCCTCAAGGATTCCCATGGCGTCATCACATGTCTCGTCCCAGGTTCTTCCGAAAGTCGGCGCACAGGGCCCGTAGATTCCCGGCACTTCACAGATCGTGGTCAGCGGGATCAGCATGTTGGTATTGTCCGAATAGCCCATAAACCATTTCGGCTCCGCTGCCGCCAGGCGCTGAAAATCGACGCAGGAAATCGTCTCGTTCATCAGCTCACCGCCGCCCACGGAAATCACTGCGGCAATTCCGGGATCCAGATACAATTCCATAAGATCTTCTGCCGCCTTTGCCGGATCCGTGCTGATGCCGAGTCCGTCGTCCATATACACACTGGGCACCGTTCTGACATGGTATCCTCTGGCCTCAAAGCGTCTGACCGCTTCCTCAAAACGCGTCTTGTAGGGGTCCGAGGCCACGCCGAAAGAAGGGGCCGCAAACCCGATCGTATCTCCGGGGTGTATAAATCTCGGTATTCTCATATATCTTCACACCTCTCTCTTATATGAATGCATGCAGCATATGCAGCAGCTCCGCCAGGTAAGATTATCCGGCTACCATCATACCACAGAAATCCCCCCAGCCCTCTTTTTATTTCAAATTCTCTCTGGTTCTTAATATTCCTTGTCGTAAATATTATGTAGTTTTTGTGTTTTTTAACTTTTTCATTTACATTATATTACAAATTTGTTACAATCTCGATTGTACTACAAGAAAGGAAGTGTTTTTTCATGTTGAACAAAAAAATAATTGCCCTGCTCGGCGCAGCGCTTCTTGCGCAGAATATTCTCCAGGCCGTTCCCTCCCTCGTCTGTACGGTACAGGCCGATGAGAGTGCCAGCAGCACTATATTCCGGATTCTGACAGACGAAGGCGGACTCAATTCCGCCGCTGCCTGCGGTATTCTGGGAAACATTCAGCAGGAATGTGAATTTGACCCGACCGCATATACGGGCCGTTTCTACGGCCTGGCTCAGTGGAGCGGCGGCCGCATCGACGAGCTCCGGTCTTTCTGCAGCGAAAACGGCTATGATTCGGAATCCGTCGAAGGCCAGGCGCATTTCATCGTCCACGAACTGCAGAACAGCTTCTCTTACGTCTATGACGCCCTTGCTTCTGTTCCGGACACGGCCGAAGGCGCTTACACCGCCTCCTGCACGTTCTGCCATGATTATGAACAGTGCGGCAATTACGACTGGGAG
This sequence comes from uncultured Lachnospiraceae bacterium, assembly GCA_902766955.1. Lineage (GTDB taxonomy): Bacteria > Bacillota > Clostridia > Lachnospirales > Lachnospiraceae > Chordicoccus. Next base: position 2,477 of record CACXFM010000269.1, read on the forward strand.
TATTCCACACGCGGCGGCTACACCGAAACATTCTGGGACAGCTATGGCGGAAGCACCGCAGATGAGACCGGTGAAGATACATCTGACGAATATGTCTCTGATGACGAGGATGAAGAGACCGTCGAGGATAAGAACGTCGACGACGAAAATGTCGACGACGAGAACGTTGACGACGAAAGCGTCGAGGACGAAAATGTCGACGACGAGAGCGTTGATGACGAAAATGTCGATGACGAGAGCGCCGAGGACGACGGTGAAGATGAAAGCTCCGATGAAGAGGATGAGGAAAGCGGCTCCCGTCAGTTTGACGATTCAGCCTACAGCGACGATGTCTACCAGGAACTCTTAAGCGGCAATTACGACACGGACCTGATCTTTGACTATGATTATTATGTGGACCGCTACCCGGAAGTGACCGAAGAAGCCGGCTCTGATTATTCAGACGTACTGCACTACTTCCTCACACGCGGTGTCACAAACGGACAGAGAGGAAGCCAGAACTTCAGCGTTCTGAATTACCAGCAGAATTACTCTGATCTCTATGATCAGTACGCGGATGAATATCCTTATTATTATCTGCATTATCTGAAGCACGGCTATGATATGGGCTTCACAGGTGCCGTGAGCGATGAGCAGCAGGCGCGCGAAGAATCGGAAGAAAAGGCCGAACAGGAATGGCAGGAGTACCTGGATTCCCAAAACGGCAGTTCTGATGCGGAGCAAAGTGAAGAAGAAGCCGAATCTGCCGACGGATCCGATGAGCAGGAAGAGTCCGAAGACTACAGCGGGTCTGAAGACTATGAAAGCTCCGAAGATTATAACAGTTCCGAAGACCAGGACGAATCCGAAGACTACGACAGCTACGAAGAATATTGATCCTGACGAGGTTATGAAGAAAAGCGGGATGCCACACGAATCAGGTGCGGCATCCCGTTTCTTTACTCTTTTTCCGGTCTTTGCGTCAGCCTTTGTTCTGCTCCTCGACCAGTCTCGTACTGTTGTATTTCTCGCGAAGCTTCGGCTTATCGATTTTGCCGGTTGCATTTCTGATCACTTCATCAAAGATAATCTTTCTGGGGCGCTTGTAGCGCGGCAGATCGACGCAGAATTTATTGACCTCTTCTTCCGTCAGCGTCTCTCCCTCTTTCACCTGTATGATCGCCGCAGCAATCTCGCCGAGGCGCTTGTCAGGCAGACCGATGACCGCGACATCGTGGATCTTCGGATGTGCGGCAAGAAACGCTTCAATCTGGACCGGATACAGATTCTCTCCGCCGGATATGATGACGTCTTTCTTTCTGTCAACGAGGAAGATAAAGCCGTCTTCATCCTGTCTGGCCATATCGCCCGTATGAAGCCAGCCGTCTTTGAGAACTTCCGCCGTCGCTTCCGGATCGTTGTAGTACTCCACCATGACGCCGGGACCCTTTACGCAGAGTTCTCCGACTTCTCCTTTCTCGACCGGCTTATCGTTCTCGTCTACAATCTTCGCCTTCCATCCGTAACCCGGCACGCCGATCGCACCGACTTTATGTACATTTTCCATCCCCAGATGGACACAGCCGGGACCCGTGGATTCACTCAGTCCGTAGTTCGTATCGTACTTGTGGTGCGGGAAATACTCAAGCCAGCGCCGGATCAGGCTGGGCGGAACCGGCTGGGCTCCGATATGCATCAGTCTCCACTGGCTCAGCTTGTAATCTTCGATCTTCAGCTCTCCGCGGTCCAGCATGGCCAGAATATCCTGCGCCCACGGAACCAGCAGCCAGACAATCGTGCACTGTTCTTCGGAGACGGCGCTGAAGACCGCTTCCGGAGAATGCCCCTTCAAAAGAACCCCGCGGCTGCCCGTGAACAGGGAACCGAACCAGTGCATGGTCGCCCCGGTATGGTACAGAGGCGGAATGCACAGGAAGCAGTCATCCTTGCAGGTGTTGTGGTGTTTTGCTTCCATGACGGCCGCCTGGGAAAGCGCCTGATGCTTCAGCAGGATCGCCTTCGGGAATCCGGTTGTTCCCGACGAATAATAGATGGCTCCGTCATCCGTATCCTGTACAAGTACCTTGGGCGCCGTAGAAGAAGAATTGGAAGCGGCCCTGTAATAATCCTCCGTATAGGAAGGACAGGAGTCTCCCACGAAGTACAGAAGCATTTTATCTTTCAGATGGCCGGCAATATCCTCGATTCTTCCGATGAACTCTGGCCCGTAGAATACGACGTCACAGTCAGCCAGCTTCAGGCAGTAATCAATTTCCTCTGCGGTAAATCTGAAGTTAAGCGGCACCGCCACGGCACCGGACTTGAGAATTCCGAAATAGATCGGAAGCCACTCCAGACAGTTCATCAGAAGCACCGCACACTTCTGTCCCGGCCTGATTCCCCTGTCGATCAGCATATTGGCCACGCGGTTTGCCTTTTCATCGAACACGGACCAGGTGATGGATCTCCTGTAATAAGCAGAGGATGTCGGCTGGATCAGTTCATATTCCTTCCAGGTAACCCTCTGTTCCTCACGGATTTCCGGATTTATTTCCACGAGAGCAACCTCGTCTCCGTATAATTTGCTGTTCCTCTCGAGGAGGTCGGTAATAGGCATATCAGTATTCTCCTTTTGTCTGCTTATTTACATCAACGCGTCAACGCGTTAAACCATCCTCCATTCTATCGAATCTTCGCGGCATTGTCAAGACAGGCGGTTTTTTACAGACAGACACGGCATTTTCTTTTTGTTTCGATCATGATAACCTGCATATTTATCGTTTACGGCAACGCATTAACGTGCTAAAATATTGTGGTACCTGATGACACTACATGAGGATATGACTATGAAACAATTAATGCTGGGCAACAAGGCAGTTGCCAGGGGTCTGTATGAAGCAGGCGTTCAGTTTGCATCCAGTTATCCGGGAACTCCCAGTACGGAAGTCACCGAAGAACTCGCAAAGTATGACGACGTCTACTGCGAGTGGGCTCCAAATGAAAAAGTAGCTATGGAAGCCGCGTTCGGAGCATGTCTGGCCGGAAAGCGCGCCTTCTGCGCCATGAAGCACGTGGGGCTCAACGTCGCAGCGGACCCGCTCTATACAATGTCTTATACAGGTGTGAACGCCGGCCTTGTCGCTGTCGTTGCAGATGATGCCGGCATGCATTCTTCCCAGAATGAGCAGGACTCCCGCCACCACGCCATCGCGGCAAAGGTGCCCATGCTTGAGCCGTCCGACTCAGCGGAAGCTCTCGAATTCACAAAACTGGCCTTCGAGATTTCGGAAGAGTTTGACACACCGGTTCTGATCAAGATGTGCACGCGCGTATCGCATTCCCAGTCCATCGTCGAATGCGGGGAGCGGACAGTTCCGGAGAAATCTTACGAGAAGAATATTCCGAAGTATGTCATGATGCCCGGAAACGCGAAAAAGCGCCACCCCTTCGTCGAAGAGCGGACCAGGAAGCTGATTGATTATGCGGAAAGCGCTCCCGTAAACCGCGTCGAGATGGGCGGGACCGGGCTCGGTATTATCACCTCTTCCACTTCTTATCAGTATGTCAAAGAGGTTTTCGGCGATTCCGTATCTATTCTGAAAATCGGCATGGCCAACCCGCTGCCCGTAAAGCTGATCCTTGACTTCGCTTCAAAGGTCGACGAACTGGCGGTCGTCGAGGAACTCGACCCGATCATGGAGAATCACGTGAGACAGCTCGGCCTTAAAGTCAGAGGAAAGGATATCCTTCCGATCTGCGGCGAATTCTCGCAGAATCTGATCGCGGAGAGCTTCGGCAGAAAGCCTGCCTCCGGCCGGAAGCTTGAGGAGACGCTTCCGATGCGTCCGCCTGTCATGTGCCCGGGATGTCCTCACAGAGGGCTCTTCTATACGCTGAAGAAGCTCGGCTGCACAGTGCTCGGCGATATCGGCTGCTACACGCTGGGCGCGGTGGCTCCGCTCGGTTCCATGGAAATGACGCTGTGCATGGGCGCGTCCGTGTCCTCGATTCACGGCTTCAATAAGGCACTCGGTGCTGAGAGCGAATCCCGCACGGTCTGCGTGATCGGCGACTCGACATTCATGCATTCCGGCATGACGGGCCTGGCCAATATCGCCTATAACCAGAGTAATTCAACGGTCATTATTCTGGATAATTCCATCACCGGCATGACAGGCCACCAGCAGAACCCCACGACCGGTTACAATATCAAGGGAGACCCCGCCGGTAAAATCGATCTGGAAGCGCTCTGCCGCTCCATGGGCTTTACGCGGGTCAGAGTGGTCGACCCCTACCGGCTGGATGAATGCGAAAAAACCGTCAAGGAAGAACTGGCATGCGCGGAACCGTCTGTCATCATTTCAAGGAGACCTTGTGCTCTTCTGAAATACGTGAAGCGCCGTCCGCCTCTCAGGGTGAACCCGGAGAAGTGTAAAAGCTGCAAGTCCTGCATGAGAATCGGCTGCCCCGCCATTTCCATGAAGAACGGAAAAGCGCATGTTGACGAGACACTCTGCGTCGGATGCGGCGTCTGCACACAGCTCTGCAAATTTGATGCATTCGAAGGCATGACAGAGGAGGGCTGAAACTTATGAAAACAAAGAATATCATGATCGTCGGTGTCGGTGGACAGGGCTCCCTGCTGGCCAGCAAGCTTCTCGGCCATCTCCTCCTCTCTGAAGGATACGACGTAAAAGTATCGGAAGTGCACGGCATGTCACAGCGCGGAGGCAGCGTCGTCACATACGTCCGCTACGGCGACAGTGTGGCATCCCCCGTAATTGATGAGGGCGAAGCCGACTGCATCGTCTCCTTCGAACTGCTGGAAGCCGCCAGATGGCTCCCTTATCTGAAGGAAGACGGACAGATTGTCACCAATACGCAGCAGATTGATCCGATGCCCGTCGTCACGGGTGCCGCTGCCTATCCGGAGGATCTGGTCAATAAAATGCTCGCAACCGGCGCCCGCGTCGATGCCATGGACTGTGTGGCTCTGGCTGCGGAAGCAGGAAATATCAAGGCTGTCAACCTCGTGCTTCTCGGCCGCCTCTCCCACTATTTCGAATTCCCGGAGGAGGCGTGGATGAAGTCCATAGAAGCATGTGTGCCTCCCAAATTCCTGGAGGTGAATAAAAAAGCGTTTACTCTGGGCAGAAATGCCTGAAGATAGGTTTCAAGAAAGGGTTTTGTAACATGGAGAGATACTATCAGGAAGAATTGGAGTGCGCTTCACGCGAGACCATGGTCGCACTTCAGAATGAGAAGCTCGTAAAACAGGTCAAACATGTATGGGATAACGTTCCTTACTACAGAAAACTGATGGAGGAGAAAGGCGTCACTCCCGATGATATTCAGTCGATTGACGATCTTTACAAACTCCCCATGATCAGTAAGTATGATCTCCGGGAAGCGTATCCCTACGGACTGCTCGGATGCGATCTCAAAAAATGCGTGCGCATCCAGTCCACTTCCGGAACGACCGGAAAACGCGTGGTGGCTTTTTACACGCAGGATGATGTTGATCTGTGGGAAGAATGCTGCGCGCGTGCCATTACGGCTGCAGGCGGCACAAACGAAGACGTATGCCAGGTTTCCTACGGCTACGGGCTTTTCACCGGCGGACCGGGCCTCAACGGCGGTTCCCACAAGGTGGGCTGCCTCACGATTCCCACTTCCTCCGGCAATACGGACCGTCAGATCATGTTCATTCAGGATCTGCAGGCGACGATTCTGTGCTGCACGCCTTCCTATGCGGCCTATCTCGGCGAGCGCATGAAAGAAATGGGCCTCTCGCCGGATGAGATTCCTCTGAAGGCCGGTATCTTCGGCGCCGAAGCCTGGTCCGAAGAAATGCGCCGCGACATCGAGAATACGCTTGGAATCAAGGCTTTCGATATCTACGGTCTGACTGAGCTGTCCGGCCCGGGCGTCTCCTTCGAGTGCTCCGAGCAGTCCGGCATGCACATCAACGAGGATCACTTCCTTCCCGAAATTATCGATCCGGATACACTGGAAGTTCTGCCGGAAGGTTCTGAAGGCGAGCTGGTCTTCACATCTCTCGACAAGGAAGCTTTCCCGCTTCTCCGTTACCGTACACGGGACATCTGCGTGCTCTCAAGGGAGAAATGCTCCTGCGGCCGCACACTGATCAAGATGAAGAAACCCAAGGGACGCTCCGACGACATGCTGATTATCCGCGGCGTCAACGTATTCCCGTCCCAGATTGAGACCGTGCTGCTCAACTACGGTTATGCGGCCAATTATCAGATTATCGTCGACAGGAAGAACAACACGGATACCCTTGATGTCCAGGTGGAGATGACTCCCGAGATGTTCACCGACAACCTCGGCGAAATTGAAAAGAGACAGAAGGATCTCATTGACGGTCTGAAGTCCATGCTCGGCCTGAAAGCCAAGGTCACGCTGGTGGCTCCCAAGACCATCACCCGTTCAGAAGGCAAGGCAGTACGCGTGATTGATAAGAGAAAGATCTGAAGAAAGGAGACTAAGGGATTATGGCAATTAAACAGATATCCGTTTTTCTTGAAAACAAACCCGGCAGACTTGACGCCATGACAGATGTTCTGACTGAAGCCAATATCGACATCCGCGCTCTCTCACTGGCCGAGACCAAGGATTTCGGCATCGTCCGCATGATTGTGGATGACGTCTACGAAACCGCTACCATCCTCAAGGATAACGACTATATCGCCAGCATGACGCCGGTCGTCGCTGTCCGTATTCCCGATATCGTCGGCGGACTGAACAAGGTCCTGAAGTGCCTCACGCAGGCAGGCATCAACATTGAATATATGTATGCTTCGCTTGCCGGCAAAAAGTCTGACCACGCCTATATGATTTTCCGTGTTGAGGAAGTCCAGAAGGCTGAGATTGCGCTGAGGGCGGGAGGTTTCCTCCTGGCCAATCAGGACGATATCTCTGATATGTGATTCACGATAAAACAAAGAGCCTGTCGCTAAGTAATTAGTGAGACAGGCTCTTTTTTCGTTTAAGGATGTGCAACAGCAATTGTTTTCAAAGGCCGAGGAGTTTCATGGCATTTCCCGAAAGAATCAGTTCTTTTTCTCCCGGCGCGAGCGGTAATGCCTCCAGCGCCCGCACTGATTCTTTCTGATCACTCCACGGGCTGTCCGTGGCAAACAGAATTCTCTCCGGGCCGAAGGCCCTGATCATGCCCATAAACTGTTCTTCATCCATCATGATGGTGTCTTCTTCTTTCCAGTATCCGTCCGGCAGCGGGAAGAAGCGCCCTCCGGACAGGGACATGTCAAGCATGACCGGATAAGGAGGCAGCAGTTCTCTCACTTCATCCCAGCACCGCCAGCCGCCCATATGCGCCAGAACGAGCTGGAACCCCGCTGCCTGGTCTGCAGCTATCTCCCGGAGCGCATGGCCCACCATCTGCGGGGAGCACCTCTGGACCCCCGGAAAACCGATATCAAAGCCCGAATGCGTGACCACGACCAGACCGAGTTCCGCGCATTTCTCCAGCACTCTCAGGTACCGGATATCGTCGAAATTCATCTCATGGTAGTAAGGATGCACTTTAATCCCTTTTATGCCAAGAGCCTTTACCTCCTCCAGTTCATCCTTCCAGTCCGGCGAATCCGGATGGATTCCGCCGAAGGAATACAGGCCGCTTCCGTTAAAATCCCCGTCCAGAGCTGCCGCTCTCTCATTGATCCGCCTCGTCTGCGCCGGAGACGTCACCACAGGCAGTACCACGGAAATATCGATGCCGGCGCGCTCCATGGATGCTCTGAGCCCGTCTGCCGTCCCGTCGGTGAATGCGCGGGAGTGGGATGCGAGAGCTAATTTTCCGACGGCCTTTTCCGCAATTTTATCCGGAAACATATGTGTGTGAAAATCGATGATCATCTGTCAGCCTCCGTTTTCCGTCAGCGACATCTGTCATGAACCGCCGGAAAATCAATCATGTTTATTCTTCTGAATCACTGAGCGCGCGGCTCTGTTCAACCATAACCTTGCGCTTGTAGCTTGCAAATGCGCTGTCCACGAGATTTTTCTCCGGCTTCGGTGTAAAGACGGACACCAGCGGAACAATCACAAGCCCCGCGATCATGCAGAATGCACCGCAGTTAATCGGTGACTGGAGCAGAACGGGAAATGAACCACGGACAAAAATATTGGCCAGCATGACGACGGTTGAGAAAATAAAGCTGCACCAGCAGGCAATGGCCGATGTGCCCTTCCAGTAAAGCCCATAGAGGAAGGGAGCAAGGAATGCACCTGCCAGGGCGCCCCAGGAAACACCCATCAGCTGTGCAATAAAAGTCACGGAAGACTTATACTGAATAATCGCCAGCACAACTGATATGCAAATGAATACAACAACCAGAATCCGCATAATCAGCACCTGGCGCCTCTCATCCATCTCCTCTTCTTTTATCACAGATCCTTTAATCAGGTCAAGCGTGAGCGTGGAGCTGGAGGTCAGCACCAGTGACGACAGCGTCGACATGGATGCAGACAAAACGAGGATCACGACGACTGCGATCAGAAGATCCGGCAGCCCCGACAGCATACTCGGGACAATGGAGTCAAACCCGTTTGCCGCGACTTCTTCCGGCGTGCAGAACAGTCTGCCGAAACCGCCGAGGAAATAGCATCCGCCGGCAACGATAATCGCAAAAAACGTGGAGACAATGGTTCCGGTGTCAATGGATTTCTCACTCTTGATTGCATAGAACTTCTGCACCATCTGCGGAAGTCCCCATGTTCCCAGAGAAGTCAGCAGCACGACACCCAGAAGATTGACCGGGTCGGGTCCGAAGAAGGAAGCAAACATGCCGGGCACCGATGTCACGCTCTCGTCCATGACGGAGGCCATCCCCTGATAGGCAGCAAGGAATCCGCCCCGGCTCTTCATGACGGCCGCAATAACGGCGACAATTCCGACCAGCATAATGCAGCCCTGAATGAAATCGTTGATGGCAGTCGCCATATATCCGCCGGACACAACGTAGATACCGGTGAGAATCGCCATCACGATCACGCAGACGGAATAATCGATTTTAAATGCCATACCGAACAGACGCGACAATCCGTTATATAAGGAAGCCGTATATGGAATCAGGAAAATAAAGGTAATCACGGATGCCCAGATTTTCAGCGATTTGTTTCCGAATCTTTTTCCGAAGAAATCCGGCATTGTGGCCGAATTCAGATACTGGGTCATGATCCTGGTTCTGCGGCCCAGAATCACCCAGGCGAGCAGAGACCCGATCAGTGCATTGCCGATTCCGGCCCAGGTAGCGGCAATGCCGTATTTCCAGCCGAACTGGCCCGCATAACCGACAAAGATGACCGCAGAAAAATAAGATGTCCCGTATGC
>CACXFM010000270.1 GCA_902766955.1 uncultured Lachnospiraceae bacterium
AGCACACTTAACCGGTGAGTTTCACTGATTAAGTGTGCTTTTCATATTGCCTTCTTTTATTCTCCCATCACCTGGAACACGATCTCCCGGTGCCGGTCCCTCGTGTCGCATTCGACCAGCGTCAGGTTCTGCCAGGGCCCTATGGTAATATCACCGCTCACAAACGGGATGGTGATAAAGGGGGACAGGATCGCGGACTTGATGTGGCTGGACCCGTTGTCGTCTCCCCACGTCTCATGGTGCTTGTAGTAGACGACCCTGCCGTCCTTGTCCAGATACGGGGAAATCTGGTCCAGCGCATATTTCAGGTCTCTCGTGACCATGCCCGGCTCAAACTCAAGAGTCGTCAGGGCTGCCACTCCTCCCGTGGTAAATCCGGTCACAATTCCGTCAGAGATCCCCTTCTCCCTGCAGGCTTCCCGCACGGCCTGCCGGAAGTCCTCCGTCACGTCCTGCATGCCCATATGTCCTTTCGTGCGGTATTGTTTGATTTTCGTATAAACAGCCATTGGCTCATACCTCCGTCTCTTATCGTATTCCTGCGGTTTTAGGCTCTCGCAAAAAAGCGCCCGTGGTGATACACTGTACAAAAAGAATGTTTATGATACGGGAGACCGCAAATGTTTTATAAGCGCAAGATAACCGCTCTTCTCCTGGCCCTGACGCTCCTCCTTGGCGGCTGTTCCTTTGAACGGAGACCCGAATTCTTCAGGAGCTTCCGGGACATCCAGAGAAAGCAGGAAGATACCCTGACCGACCTCAGTGTTTTCCAGCACATGGCCTCCGAAGCACTGAGCAGCCTCGGTGTCGGGAAATACAAATTCATTACCTACGGAAACTGCACGGACATCATCATCTGCCAGGCCATGGACGCGCTCTACAAGGCAGATGACCGCTGGCTTTTCATTTCCGCCTATATGCCGCTCAACAAAACGTGGCGGATCACGGTCATCGAGAATGCCGAAAACGGCCACTGCTACTACAACCAGGGCGAGCTGAGCCAGGAATATCTGGAATACCGCGACCATATCCGGTTCGAAGAAAGCTTCGAAGAGGGCCGGACCTACGGCAGCGAAGGCGCCTCCCGCGTGCTCTACGACTACCTGACCGACACGCCGCTCGGCGCGGAGAGCGCCGCGGAACAGCCCTCTGACACGGGTGTCACCGGAAGTGCCGCGGAACGCCTCCCCGCTTAAAACAGATCAGAATACCGCACAGCCGCAATGCCGCACTTCTTTCATCCGGAAGAGTGCGGTATCCGCGTCCTGGAAGATGTCTCCCTCCGGCTTGTCCCTGTCGGAAAATGCCACGCCTACGCTTAAGGACAGCGGCATAAGCCCCTCTTCCCCTCTGCCCAGGATCTCGTTGGCCTGCTCGATTTTCTCAAATACCAGGGCCTTCATCGCACTCGTCACTCTCGTCATGATCACGACGAACTCGTCCTCTTTCAGGCGGCAGATGTCATCCACGGAGCGGAAATCACCGCGCAGGACCTCCGCCACTCTCAAAATGACGCGGTCCGCGTATTCCTGCCCCTTCTCCTTTTTAATCTCCGCATAATGGTCCACGTCGGCGATCAGCACGGCGATGTGCTCTTTATCCGAATCGTGGAAGAGGATTTCAAACGCGCTGTGATTATAAAGGCCCGTCAGCGGATCGTGGAGCGCATTATACGTAAACCGGTTCTGCTTCTTGGGCCTGCCCTTCTTCTTCAGCTCCATTTCGGCTTCCTTCTTTTCCACGACGAACTTTTCGAACTCGTCCTCGGGGAGCGGCCTCGAGAAATAATACCCCTGCACGATATCGCAGCCCATCGCCTTCAGCGTCAGGACCTGCTCGGCGGTCTCGACGCCCTCGGCGATTGTCGACACTTCCAGCGACTCCGCCAGCTGGATCACCACCTCGAGGAGACGCGTATCCTTGCGCTCCTTAAAGGCATTTCTGATAAATTGCATATCCAGTTTCAGAGCATCGATCGGAAGCGCGGAGATCATATTGAGGGAAGAATAGCCGGAGCCGAAGTCGTCCATCTCGATGATAAAGCCCCGCTCCCTGAGCGCCTTCACGGTCCTGATGATCTGCTCCGAATCCTCCGTATAGGCCGACTCCGTCACCTCCAGCAGAAGCTCATCACAGGTCAGATGATTCTCTTCCAGAATTCTCACCATCTTTTCGACAAAATCCGGATCATACATGTCGATTCTGGATACATTGATCGACACCGGCAGCGAGATGCCAAGCCGTTCCTTCCATTCTCTGACTTTGGCTGCCGCCTCACACCAGACATAGTTATCCAGCTCCTGGATCAGTCCGTTCTGCTCAAAAAGCGGGATAAAGACCCCCGGACTGACCATCCCGAGCTTGGGATGCTTCCATCTGACCAGCGCCTCCGCACTGCTTAAAACCGGTTCCTCAGGCCTGATATCAAATTTGGGCTGATAGAACACGTGGAACTGTTTCTCCCTGATGGCGGTCTCGAAATCGTCAACCAGCTGCTCCGCAAAAAGTTCCGTCTCATGGAGGGAATCATCGTAAATCGCAATCACCTTGGTGAAGCTGTTCTTGACCGTATCCGCCGCCAGCTTGGCTCTGTCAAACCGGCGCTCGATATCGATCCCCTTGTCCACATTCGAATAGACGCCCATGCGGAGACGCACGCGGCTCTCGCTGCCGTCTTTGTCCACCGTGACGGAGGCATTTTCCAGAATATCCGCGTAATCCATCCTGTGCGGACAATACACGAGGAAAGTGTCCGCCTCCCGCCGGCACACAATACCAGCCGACGCGGTCACAGACTCTTTGATCTTTTCGGCGATCTTTTTGAGAATCTCATCCCCGTAAGATTTGCCGTACCGGTCATTGAGCACATGAAAATGATTGATATCCAGCACAATTGCGTCCGTCTCCATATCCTTGTGATAAACGTCAAACTGTGCCGCATAGCGGTAAAAATATTCCCTGTTATAAAGGCCTGTCAGCTGGTCCCGCTCCGTCCATCTGATCAGATCCCGGTCCTCCGACAGCTCAATCGTCCTCAGAACGCGCGCCTGAACAACCCGGGGCTGCGGATACGGCTTCGGAATAAAGTCAATCGCACCCAGCGTCAGGCTCTCAACCTCGGCGTCCTTCTCCGCAGTCATGACGATCACGGGAACTCTGGCGAACATGACATCCTCTCTCAGTTTTCTCAGCACATCCAGTCCGTGCATATCCGGCAGGTTCAAATCCAGCAGGATGAGACTGAGCGTATCGTAGTGAACCCCGACATACTGCAGCCCCTCTTTTCCCGTCACCGCGAACACAACTTCATACAGGTCCCCCAGCATAGCCCCGAGAAGTTCCCTGTTGATGAATTCATCTTCGATAATCAAGATCCGTCTTTTTCCGTTTAAAGCATGAAATTTCCGCTGACTCTCTGCCATCGTTCCCCCATCCTTTTCATATATTGCAATTGATATAGTGTCCCCTCATTTACACAATCCTGCAGACTATCTGGCCCGCGCCCCCTTCTCTTTCAGCATTTGTTTATGACTGTACATCAGAGCATCCGCCTTCTCAAAAACAGCGTGTACCGAATCATCCTTCCTGTATTCCGCGAGACCGGCCGCGACCACAACCAGGTCTGTCCCGATATGTTCCTCCGATTTTCCGCGGAGACTGCTCATGATCTCCTTTCTATTCTCATAATCCCTGCCGCTCATGATGACGACAAATTCATCCCCGCCGATCCGGTAAACCGGACTGTGCTGAAACAGCTCACAGATCATCCGGGCAGCTGCCCTGATATAATCGTCGCCGGCTTTATGGCCGTATGTGTCATTGACATATTTCAGGCCGTTGACGTCGCAGACGGCGATCGCAAAGCAGGGCTCTCCGCCCCGGCCGATTTCGTCATTCAGCTCCTTCTCCTTCACGAGGTACGCGTGCTTGCTCTTGACCCCGGTCAGGGGATCCGTATTCGCAATCAGCTCGCTTTCCTTCGCACGCTTATTCATATACGTATAATTTGTCATCATGATGGCCAGAGAGAACAGAAACATCCCCGTCGCCATCAGAATCGTTCTCGAATTTGCGGACTCCAGAAGCTCCATCTCGCTTTCAATAAACGCTTCATCTTCAAGACGGGCTTCGGTGATCTGCGCTGTGTCCTGATAATGCGTCTGAATATGGGCAAGCATCTGCCGGTTCGAAGAAATCATGGACTGCCTCATCCAGATCAGTGCGATAAAGAGAACCAGCGCCAGAAGCGCAACCCAGACGATGATCGACTTTCCGAACCTGCGGGACTGATCCCTGTGCAGGATATTCCGGAAGAAGAGAAAGCCCAGAACGCTCCAGACAATAAACAGGAAATAGGTCTCTCTGGCCATGGAACTTTCGGAAATCAGATTAGGCACGAGCAGATACACACCGAAGGCCAGCATAATGCAGAAGCCGGCGAATCCCGTCCTCTTCACAGCCGTGTCTCCCCGCAGTCCCGCCAGCTTCCAGGCGGAGACGGAGACAAAGCCGTAGATAATGGTCGCGCCGATGGTCGTCACGTCCACGATCCATCCGATCGGGGTTCTCCCCAGGAAGGGAATCAGCACGGAAAGTCCGAGAACCAGAAGAATCGCATTGCCCGGGCTGCCGCTCTGATTAATGACGCCAATCTGCCGCGGAAGCACCTGATCCTTTCCGAGCGCGTAGAAGAGC
>CACXFM010000271.1 GCA_902766955.1 uncultured Lachnospiraceae bacterium
GCGATGTATGACGCCTGCCAGGGGGTGTTGAAGACAGATAGGAGGAGAAAACGCTATGATTCGTGGAATGATGAGAAATCTGGCGATGCTGATGGTTCTCACCCTGCCGCTTGTGGGTGTTCAGACATTTGCGGCGGATTCGGGCGCCGAGGAGGCTGCCGGGGAAGTTGTGATTGCGACGGCAACCGGCGCGGACGCGATAGACTCACAGAGCTATGAGGGTGTGGAGACAGACGACGGCATCGGTGTGGTCGCGACAGCCGATGAAGAAGGAGAAGCATCCGTAACGATTAAAAATGATGTGACGGTGACGGCTGACGGAGACGGCGGGGCGACAGGTGCCTATGCGGGGGCCGGAAGTGACGGAGTCGCGGAAGTCGAGGTGGGCGGGGATGTCTCCGCCACGGCTGAAAAAGAGACGGTCATGGGCATTGCGGCCTCCGCAAACGGCGGATCGGCCGAAGTCGAAACGGAAGGCAATGTCACGGCCAAATCGGAAGAAGGCGATGTGATCGGTCTCTATTCGGAGAGCAGCGATGGTATCGCGGAGACCGAAGCGGACGGCGATGTCAGTGCGGTTTCCCGGAGCGGTGCCGCCATCGGTGTCGGAGCCGTCAGTACCGGCGGCCTGTCGAAGGGAGATGTCGACGGCAGCGTGACAGCCAAATCCGGTGAGCGTGAAGCGTCAGGTGTCTACGCCTGGGTGGAAGACAACGGCGAAGCGTACGTAAAGGTAGACGGCGATATCAAGGCTGAGGGAAAGTCCGACTATATGTCCGATTCACCGTATGATCTTGTGTCGGGAATCGTGGCCAACCTGTCAAACGGCTCTGAAAAGGCGAAAATCACCGTCGTTGCCGGCGGCGATGTGACCGGTACGGACACGGGACTTATGGTCATTAACGATTCTGATGAAGAGACGAAGGCCGTGGCCGATATCATCGTAGAGGGAACACTGGGCTCCGGAAGCGGGACAGCCGTGCTGCTCTCCGAAAAGGTTACCGCCGACAACGTCCGCCTCACTATCTGGAAGCTGGACGGCGATGTGAAGCAGGTTGTGGAGCAGGCGGATACATCTCTGCAGGCTGTTTCCACTGATGTGACCAGAGCCGTCGAAAAGAATATTAACTATATTATTGCGGTGAAGCCCGGCCAGGAAGATATTTTCAAAGGCACTGCGGAGACGGCCAAAGAGGGCGAAACCGTCATCGTGAGAATCAATGTCCCTTCTGGTTACAGGCTGAACGCGGCCTACAACGGCAAGGGAGAGAGAGTCCCGCTTCTGAAGGATGCGGACGGGAACTATTACGTGGAAGTGAAGCGCGGCGGCGGCATCTATCTGAGCGCCTGCCTGAAGGCTCTGCCCTCGGAATCCTGCCAGGCCAGGTATATGACGGGCGGCTGTGCGATCACGGAGATGGTAAAGATCACCTACGATCTCGACGGCGGCGTGATGCCTGACGGCGACAAGGGACCGGTGATTAAGAAAGTTCCCGCGGGTACGATGCTGGAGCTGATGGAGAAACCGGCAAAAGAAGGGTATGTCTTCGATTACTGGAAATGCGACGACAAAGATGTCACGGTGAAAAACCCGAAAGACAAATTCTGCGCCGAGAAGGATATGAAGTTTACGGCTGTCTGGAAGACGGCAGCGGAGGCTGAGACAGCGGGCTGACAGGAGACGCACTTCACAAGCGGCGGCCAGATAAGAATCAAATAAAAAACCGGACGGGAGTTCCTTAAGGGGACCTTCCCGTCCGGTTTTATTTGACTTGAAAAAGCATCCGTCAGATCAGACTCTTCAGGAGAATGTCAGGAAAATGTGCCTGTCCGGCGCAGGCGTTTCTAAAAACCCGGGGATTACGGCTCCCCGCAGATACCGCCCATGAGGCAGCAGATGATATCCGCCAGCTCTTCGCAATCCGTATCCCGCCCGCTCCGGATATAGGTCTCGGCGATACTGGTTATGCCGGCTGCCATATAGTCAAACGCATAAGGCCGAAGCCGGGGCGATATGACGGACATGAGCGAACCGCATTCCGAGAAGTCCTCCCGGAGAACCGTGCGCAGCAGCGGAAGCAGATCGTTGTCTGCCAGAAGCTCCAGCACACGGGCGTGGTGGATAATATATTCGCTGAAACCATCACAGAGATCGCGGAACGTAAACTCCCGGTCCGGCACACTCTCTTCGCCTTCGGAATAACAGCAGTCATTCCGAAGGGAATAGATGATGACGTTTTCTTTTGACTGAAAGAGTGTGTAAAAAGTCTGCCTCGAGACATTGGCCTCCCTGCAGACGGCACTCACGGAAATATCGCCGTAAGGCGTCTCGTCCAGCATGCGGAGCATGGCATCCGCGATCTGGTGCTGCGAAGCCAGCGCGGTCTTGTTTGATCCTCTGTACATATAAAGAATGATCCCCCTTCTTATCCCGTTTCTTTACAAGTGTCAGGGAGTTATATCATTCATTTTAGCATACCGGCTCATCCGAGTACAGCCGTAAGAATTTCGTCGATCCGGCGCACCGGCACGATTTCCAGGCTGTCCAGGACCTCGGACGCGACGTCGCGCAGGTCATCTTCATTGTCTTCGGGAATGAAGACTTTCCGGACGCCTGCCCGCTGCGCGGCCATGAGTTTCTCCGGAAGACCGCCGATCGGATTGACGCCGCCCCGGAGAGAGACCTCTCCGGTCATCGCGATGGCGGCATCTGCCGCGCGCCCCGTCACGAGAGAGGCAATCGCGGTCGTGAGCGTCACGCCCGCCGAGGGACCGTCCTTCGGTGTCGCTCCGTCCGGGACATGGATATGCAGGTCGTTCTCCGCAAACAGGTCCGCGGACTCCGGATAATGATGCTTGACCAGGCTGACCGCGATCTGTGCGGATTCCTTCATCACGTCTCCGAGCTGACCGGTAATAATGGTCTTGCCGCTGCCTTTTGTGAACATCGCTTCTATATAGAGAATATCGCCGCCTGCCTGTGTCCAGGCGAGACCGGTCACGATGCCGGGCGTCGTATTCTCGCGCACGGTGCGGTGGAGAAGGGGCCTCGTATCCAGATAATCCCGGAGATCCTCCGCCTTGACGGAGACCGATGCTTCCTCGCCCCGCACGATCCGGACCGCAGCCGCCCGGCAGAGGGTATCCATCCTCTTCTTGAGGCCGCGGACACCGCCTTCGCGCGTGTAATCGCTGATGACGGCCTTCAGGGTGTCGTCCGGCACGGTCAGCTGATCCTGCGTGAGGCCTACCGCCTCCATGGCCTTCGGCAGCAGATGCTTCCGCGCGATTTCCACCTTCTCCAGGGGCGTATAACCGCGGAATTCAATGACTTCCATGCGGTTTAAGAGCGGCTCCGGAATGGTGTCGGCGGTGTTGGCGGTGCAGATAAAGAATACATCCGACAGATCATAGGGGACATTCATGTAATGGTCCGTGAAGGTATTGTTCTGTTCGGGATCCAGCACTTCCAGGAGTGCGCTGGCCGGGTCGCCGTTGTAGGAGACCGACAGCTTGTCCACTTCGTCCAGCACCATGACCGGA
>CACXFM010000272.1 GCA_902766955.1 uncultured Lachnospiraceae bacterium
GGATCCGACCATAAAGCCGCAGCCGACCTGATAGCCGGCCTCTCTCAGCGCGTACAGGCACCGCATCCGGTTTTCGAAGGACATGCCGGGAGGGTGCAGCTTCGCGTAGTGAGCGGCGGAGGCTGTCTCGTGCCGCAGAAGATACCGGTCCGCGCCCGCTTCCTTCAGACGGCGGTAACTTTCGGAGCTTCTTTCGCCGAGAGAAAGGGTGACGGCACTGCCCGGGCATTTCTCTTTGATGGCAGTGATGATGCCGCACAGGACATCGTCCGTAAAATATCCGTCTTCGCCGCCCTGGAGGACAAATGTCATGAAGCCGAGCCCGTACCCCGTGACGGCGCATTCCACGATCTGCTCCGGCGTCAGGCGGTAGCGCTCACATTCGCGGCTGCTTCTCCGGATCCCGCAGTAGAGGCAGTCGTTTTTGCAGTAATTGCTGATCTCGATGAGGCCGCGGGTGAAGACGGCATTGCCGTAAATCTCCCTGCGCACCCGGACGGCGGCTTCTTTCAGGAGCTCCGTGAGTTCCGGATCGCCGCTGTGCTCAACGAGCAGCGCAAATCCGTCCTCTCCGAGGGGTTCACCGTTTATCAGCGCCAGAGCGGTGTCTCTCACATCTTTATTCAAAGGACAGCTCCTTTCTCTCAGAGAAGTCCCGCAATGTCCGGAAAGATCCTGACACTGCGCTCCAGAATGCCGGTCATGCGCGCGATGGCGATCCCGTAATTAGTGAAGGGGACCTGCTGCCGCCCGGCCAGGTGCATCCTGTGCAGGACTTCCCGCTCATTCAGCATGCATCCGCCGCAGTGAACGACCAGGGCAAAGGGGCTCAGGTCTTCCGGGAAATCCGGGCCCGAGCAGGTGCTGATCGTGATGTCGGCATTCGTGTGGGCCCGCAGCCAGCGGGGGATTTTGACCGTGCCGATATCGTTGCACTGGCGGTGGTGGGTACAGCCTTCCGCCAGAAGGACACAGTCGCCGTCTTTCAGAGTATCCACGGCGAGGGCGCCCTGCACCGCGCTTTTCAGGAATCCCTTATACCGCGCCATCAGTATGGAGAAGGACGTGAGGGGGATTTCCTCCGGGACAATCCCGCTGACCGCCCGGAATACCTGGCTGTCGGTGACGACCATGGCCGGCGGCTCCCGGAGTGATGCCAGGGCACTTTTCAGTTCCGTATCACGGGTGACATACGGGAGGGCTCCCTGGTCCAGAAGATCGCGTATGGCCAGCTGCTGCGGCAGGATCAGGCGGCCCTTAGGTGCGGATTCATCGATCGGACAGACCAGTACGACGGTGCTGTTTTCCGCGACGAGGTCCCCGATCAGGCGCCGCTGTGATTCTTTTTTAGAGGCAATGCGCGCCAGCTCTTCCTTGAGCTCCCATATGTTGATGCCCCGCAGAGCACTGACATAGATCTCGCCGGGATCCGCTTCCGGGATATCCTCCAGCAGGTCGCATTTATTTCTGGCTATGAGACAGGGGATGTCCCGTTCCTTTATCAGCTCCAGCAGCTGTCTGTCCTCCGGCTGCATGCCCAGCACCGCATCCGTGACCAGCACGGCGACGTCGGTCCTGCGCAGGATCTCCTTTGTTTTGCCGACCCTGAGGCCGCCCAGATCGCCTTCGTCGTCAAAACCGGGCGTATCCGCGATGACCACGGGACCGACGGGCAGAAGCTCCATTGCCTTCCGCACGGGGTCTGTCGTCGTGCCCCGGACATCGGAGACGACGGACAGGGGCTGGCCGGTCACCGCATTGACCAGACTGGATTTGCCGGCGTTGCGGCAGCCGAAAAAGCCGATCAGAAGCCTCTCGGAGGAGGGGGTATTGTTCAGACTCATGAGATACTGCCTTTCTTTGTAATAGAACAAAGAGTCGCTTTGCGACTCTTTGCGCGCTGGTGCGCGCAGGTAAAAGCCTGCAAAATTCATCTGCGCACCAGTCGCATCCCGCCCGGAAGGCTTTTTATCTTATAGGAAATGCAAAGCAATTACCTATAAGATAAAAAACCGCCATGCCCCCTGACGAGAAGGACATGGCGGTACTGTATCCGTAGAGAAACAGATTCCGTTCAGATCCGGTCTTTCGCCTCAAGCTTTCGGTTTCGGCGTCAGGGGATGTGCACATTGCTGTTTTTGGTTTTGACAGGATTATTCTTCCTGCTGCGTTTCCTTAGTATACAGGAAGAATCTCCCCGTGGCAAGCAGATTCAACAAAGATTCGGATGAGGTAAACCAGCAGTCGGGATGAGGCCCTTTCAGGCAGAGAAGGAGCGAGTGATAAACAATTGACACTCGGTGTTTTAAGAACTATACTTTTAAATAAAAGGGGGTAATGACCATGATGATCAGAAAGACAGCAGTGTTTGTTTTGACAGCAGTGATGCTGACATCGTTTACGGGTACGGCGGTGCCGGCAGCGGAGAGTGCGGCAGAGACGCCGGAAAGCACCGCAGAGGCAGCGGCCGGTGCCCGCCCCGCATATGAGGGAGAAGTGCTGGAAGCGGCTGACATTACGGTTTTTGCGGCCAAGTCCCTGAACCGGGTGATGGAGGAGCTGATTGCAGATTACGCGGAATGTCAGCCCGACGTGAAGGTCGCGGGAAGCTACGACAGCTCCGGCACCCTGATGACCCAGATCGAGGAAGGCGCGCCCTGTGACGTCTTTTTTTCCGCCGCACAGAAGCAGATGAACCAGCTTTCGGAGGAAGGGTTCGTGGAGGAATCCACACGCTTCGACGCGGTCAATAACCAGGTGTGTGTGGTCACGTACGAAGGCAGCGGGACGGCCGTGACAGGAATCGGGAATCTATCGGAAGCCGCCAGCCTGGCCATCGCGGACGGATCGGTGCCCGTCGGCAAGTATACCAGAGAGGCTCTCCTTTCTCTCGGGATCCTGCCTGAGACGGACGACGCCTCCGCGGTCACGACGCAGGAACTCTCCGAGGCGCTCGGCGGTGTCGAGATCAATGAGTGCGCCAACGTCGGCGCCGTGACGGCAGCCGTGTCGGAGGGCTCCAATGAAGCCGGTACCGTTTATTATTCCGATACATACGGGCTGGAGGACCGGCTGGTGATTCTGGAGAAGGTTCCCTATGAACTGACCGGAGACGTGATTTATCCTGTGGCGCAGATCAGAAACCCGGAGGCCGGGGAAGCGGAGCAGAAGGCGGCGGCAGATTTTGTCAGGTATCTGGGGAGCAGCCGTGCACAGGAAATCTTCGACAAATACTATTTTGATACTAATTTCTAATGCAGGAATGATCAGGAGGGACTGTTTTGCCTGAAATCATGATGTTTCTGAAGAGTCTGGACTGGAGTCCTCTTGTGATCTCCCTGAAGACGGGGGCGGTTGCCACGGTGATTTCCTTCTTTCTGGGAATCGCTGCGGCGGGGCTTCTGTACAGGGCGGGCCCGCGGGTACGGGCTTTTGCCGACGGGCTCCTGACGCTGCCCATGGTGCTGCCGCCGACTGTCGCGGGATTCTTCCTGCTCCTCATTTTTTCTCTGCGCCGCCCCTTCGGGTCGGCGCTTTATGAACATTTCGGCATCAGAGCCGTGCAGACCTGGCTCGGCTGCGTGCTGGCCGCGGTGGTGATCTCTTTTCCGCTCATGTACCGCAATGCCAGGGCGGCCTTCGAGCAGGTTGACCGGAACCTGGTTTACGCGGCGAGGACCCTCGGCATGTCCGAGCGGCAGATTTTCCTGCAGGTCCTGATCCCCTGTGCCAGACCCGGAATTCTGTCGGGCACAGTCCTCACATTTGCGCGGGCCATGGGGGAATACGGAGCCACCGCCATGCTGGCCGGCAATATTCCCGGCAAGACAGGCACGATTTCACAGAAGATCGCGATGGTCATCCAGAACGGTGATTTCGGGACGGCGGGCTTCTGGACAGGCGTGGTCTGCGTGATCGGATTTGCCGTCGTGGCCATCATGAATCTCGCGGTGTCCCGTTCGGAGAAAAAATCATAAAGAGATATATGAAGAACGCATAAGGAGCATCGGTGCATGGCACTGGAAGTGGAGATCAGAAAAAAACTGAAGCTGTTTACCCTGGATGTGAAATTCCGGGCGGAGAATGAGACATTTGCGCTGCTGGGGGAATCCGGGAGCGGCAAATCGATGACCCTGAAGTGCATCGCGGGGATCGAGCGCCCGGACGAGGGACGGATCGCCCTGGACGGGCGTGTCTTTTATGACTCAGACGCGGGGATCTGCCTGCCGCCTCAGAAGAGGAGGGCGGGCTATCTGTTCCAGGACTATGCGCTGTTTCCGAATATGACCGTGCTCCGGAATGTCATGGCGGGAATGGGCAGGCATCCCGACCGCGGGACGGCGGAGCGGTATCTGGAGGCCTTCGGTCTCTCCGAACTGGCCGATGTCTTTCCCGGAAAGCTGTCCGGCGGACAGAAACAGAGAACCGCCATGGCCAGGCTGGCCGCCCAGAAACCGGACGTGATTCTGCTCGATGAGCCGTTTTCCGCGCTTGACACACATCTGAGGTGGAGAATGGAAAATGAGATGCAGGAGAAGCTCCGGTCGTTTGGCAGGCCCGCCGTCTGTGTCACGCATGACCGCGATGAAGTCTTCCGGCTGTGCAGCAGGGTGTGCTGCCTGGAGCAGGGCAGATCGGGGGAAGCCGTGACGGTGAGAGAGTTTTTCCGGAATCCCCGCTCCAGGGCGGGAGCGCTGCTTTCGGGGTGCAAGAACGTGGCGCCCTGCCGGGCGGCGGACGCGCATACCGTGACCGTCCCCGAATGGGGCGTGACCCTGCGCGTACCGGGAACCGTACCGCCCGGCGTCAGGTATGCCGGCATCCGGGCCCACTCCTTCCATGCGGAAAACGGGCTGGAGAGAAGCGGCTGCGTCAACTGCCTGCAGGTGAGAGAGGCAGCCGTGACCGAGGACCTGTTTGAATGGACGGTGTCATTCCGGTGCGCACCGGGAGGCGGTGCGCTTATATGGAAGGTTTCAAAGGAGGTCATGCCTGATATCCGGATTCCCCGTGAGCTTCTTTTGGACGGGGAGGAGATCATGCTTCTCACTTCATAGGAAAACACGCAAAAAGGGCGGAGCCGCAGATGTGCGGTTCCGCCTTTTTAAACTGTTTTCATTCATTACAGGTCCTGCTGGAGATGCTGGGAGAGCATGGCCAGCGAGGAGGCCAGATCTTCGTTCTGCACCAGGATCTGCTCGGGCAGGTGCAGTTTGACGAAGGCGAAGTTCCAGATGGCCCGGATTCCGCCGTCCGCCATGCGGAGCGCCACGTCCTGCGCCGCATCGGCCGGCACCGTAATGATGCCGATCTGGATCTGGTTCTCCAGACAGTAGTCGCGGAGACGTGTGAGAGAATATACCTCCACATCGCCGATCCTGCGGTGGATCAGACTGCGCCGGATGTCGAAGGCCGCCACGATCTGGAGACCGTACTTGCGGAATTCACCGTTCCGGAGCAGCGCCTTTCCGAGAGAACCGGCTCCGGCCAGAACAGCCTTTTTGATATGATGATATCCCATGTAGTTCCGGATATCCTCGATCAGGGTATCCGCCTCAAATCCGGCCTTGGGACGGCCGCTCTTTGTGCTGACGGCTGCCAGATCCTTCCGGACCAGCACGTCGCTTAAACCGAGCTCGGAAGCGATGGAGGCGGCGGAAATCTCACGATGTCCTTTCTGGACGGCGTCTTCGAGATATTCCAGATAATATGGCATGCGCTGCAGCGCCTGTACGGTCAGGCAGGACTGGCGGGGTTGCGTGGTTTCTTTCATGGTCTTGCGGTTTCCTTGTGTATGGTCTCAGGCTCTCTGCCGGTCAGTCGACAGCGCTCCGCTGAAATAGCGAAGATACTGTACATCCTTCTGCCACGAACGCAGTTCATCGAGGAAACGGGTCCGGTCCGTGCTTTTTCCGTTGACGGTGCAGATCCCGGTCTTCCAGTCACAGCGGAACTGGCGCGCGAGCGTCAGCCGTCCCTTCCGGAGTTCATAGAAATTATAGCGGTAATTCATATCCATGCCGCCGCAGACCAGATAAGTTCTGCCGTCCCGGCGGGCCATGGCCAGGGCCTGAATCCCCTCTCCGACGCCGGCGTCATAGAACAGACCTGTCAGGCTGCCGGCAGATCTGGCGTGGCGTGACGCGGGATCGTAAGTCCAGACGCGGATGGTGTATTCGGAGCAGAAGGCGCCCTCGTCGTAAGAACGGATGATTCCGTCGCTTAAGACGACGACAAACTCCGTCCGGCCGTCGCCGGTCAGGTCCAGCTGTCTGGCGTAGACGACGGAATATTTCTGTTTCATCTGATGCCAGATTCTGTTGTATTCTACCGTGCGTTCTGATGTTGACGCCCCGGCGCTGAGCGGAAAGGCCGCGGCGATGATGAACATCGCAGCCGCGTACAGCAGGGTGCGGATTATTTTCTTCATAGGCAATCTCCTCAAAAAAAGCGGAAACTGATTCACAATAATTATACATGATCGGGAGTCAAATTGCAAAGCAGACATTGCGGCTGTCTCAGAGAGCGTGATACTATCGTCACAGAAGAGACGTTTATCCCGGGCAGAGAAGGCTCTGCCGCAAATGCTGACACCCCGGACGGAGGATGCTGCATTACCTATATAATTGACGGAGAACGGGAGACAGCGTAAAGGAGGACATATGAAATACAGGACGGAACACGATTCCATGGGAGAGGTGCTGGTTCCTGCCGACAGGCTCTGGGGAGCCCAGACGCAGCGCAGCTATCAGAATTTCCGCATCGGAGCGGGCAGAGAGATGATGCCGGAGGAGATTATTTACGCATTCGGCATCCTGAAGAAAGCGGCGGCTCAGGCGAATCGCGAACTTGTGCCGGAGAAGATGACGGAAGAAAAGCTCGCGCTGATCAGCGTGGTCTGTGACCAGGTGGCGGAGGGAAAGCTGAACGGGCATTTTCCGCTTGTCGTCTGGCAGACCGGATCCGGCACGCAGTCCAATATGAACGCCAACGAAGTGATTGCCTCCGCGGTGAATGAACTGGCAGGGAAAAAGCTCTGCCATCCGAATGACGACATCAATATGAGCCAGTCTTCGAACGATACGTTTCCGACGGCCATGCACATCGCCGCGGTGATCGCCCTGGAGGACAGGCTGCTGCCCGCGGCGGAAGCGCTGTCCGCGGCCTTCCGGCGTCTGGAGGATGAAAATGCCGATATCGTGAAATCCGGCCGCACGCATCTGATGGATGCCGTGCCCCTGCGGTTTTCGCAGGAAATTTCGGGCTGGAGAAGCTCGCTGGACCAGAATATCCTGATGGTCCGCAGATCCTGCGGGATGCTGAAGGAGCTGGCTCTGGGCGGGACGGCCGTGGGAACTGGGCTCAATGCACCGGAGGGATTCGCGGAGCTTGCAGCCCGCAAAGTATCGGAGATCACCGGCAGGGAGTTTGTGACGGCCCCAAATAAGTTTCGCGCGCTCAGTTCAAAGAGCGAACTCGTATTTACCCACGGGGCCGTGAAAGCGATGGCCTGTGATCTCATGAAAGCCGCCAATGATATCCGCTGGCTGGCTTCGGGGCCCAGGAACGGCCTGGGCGAGATTACCATCCCAGCCAATGAACCGGGCTCCTCGATTATGCCCGGCAAGGTCAATCCGACCCAGTGCGAGCAGGTCACCATGGTGG
The DNA here is from genome assembly GCA_902766955.1 of uncultured Lachnospiraceae bacterium. Classification (GTDB taxonomy): domain Bacteria; phylum Bacillota; class Clostridia; order Lachnospirales; family Lachnospiraceae; genus Chordicoccus. The sequence continues at coordinate 7,666 of CACXFM010000272.1, forward strand.
CCGTGCAGATCATGGGCAATGATGCCGCGATCGGCTTTGCGGCATCCCAGGGCAATTTCGAACTGAACGTGTTCATGCCGGTGATTGCCTACAATTTCCTGCAGTCCGTCAGACTTCTGGCCGAATCGATGGAATCTTTCAGAAGAAACTGCGTGGAGGGCCTGAAGGCGGACAGGGAAAAAATGAAGCAGAATCTCTACAGGTCGCTGATGCTCGTGACGGCTCTCAATCCCTATATCGGCTATGAAAATGCCGCCAGAACGGCACATTACGCTTTTGAGAAGAACATCACGCTGAGGGAAGCCTGCACGGCGCTCGGATTTATGACGGAAAGCGAATTTGACGCCGCCGTCCGTCCGGAGGAGATGGCATGAGGGGCGCCGCGCGGCGGGCGGCCGCTCTCATTCTGATATTTATGCTGTCCGTCTTCTGCGTTCCGGCTGCAGCGTCTGACGAAAGTGCCGATTCGCGGGCGGAGAACGGCGAAACGTCCTTTTCTTCCGCGGAGGAAATCCTGACTGCCCTGTTCGGCGCGGTGGGGGGAGCGGAGGATGTTTTCGGGCAGGACGTCTACAATATCCTCCTCATCGGAGCAGACAGAAGGGACAAGACCTGGAACGGCAATTCCGACGCCATCATCGTGGCGTCCGTCAACCGCACAGCGAAGACCATCAGCCTCATCTCCTTTATGAGGGATCTCGGTGCCGAGATTCCCGGGTACGGGGTCAGAAAGCTGAATTCCGCATTTGCCGCGGGAGGCGCGGAACTGCTCACGGAGACACTCGAGAGCAATTACGGCGTCCGTGCGCCCCGGTATGTGAGCGTCGATTTTACGGTGATGGCAGATCTGGTCGATGCGCTGGGAGGGATCGAGATCGAGGTCCGGGATGAAGAGACGGAGCTTCTGAATTCGCTGGCCGGCGATGTGGCGTCCGATCACGCCCATGATGCACCGGATCCCCTGCCTTACGGGGGAACGTGGAGGCTGAACGGAGACCAGGCGGTGGCTTACTGCCGGATCCGGATGGTCGGAAATAATGATTACGAGAGGACGGAGCGGCACAGGAAGGTCCTGGAGCAGATCATACGCGAGATCCGTTCCATGGAAGCGGGCGACGCGGCTGCCTTTCTGGCCAGGGCGCTGGCGCTTGTAAACCATAATTTCAGTGCCGCGGATATCGTCGTGCTGACCGCGCAGGTTCCGGAACTTCTGGATTTCACCGTCACGGAGAGCAGGGTTCCTTTTGACGGCCTTTATCACACGCAGAATGAGATGCTGATTCCGGACCAGCCGGAGACAAACGAAACCATTCAGAGAATAATTGATGGGAATTGAACGTACAATTTCTTGAATATCTCTTTTGTACAAAGTACAATATAAGGAAGGCCGAATATGGCGCTTTCATCGGCAGTTTGTTCAATCTCTGACGCGGAATTCCCCTGAATTCAGCCGTGAGGTGAATGCGCAAATGGAAACTTGTTAATGAGGGACGGATAAGACATGGA
>CACXFM010000273.1 GCA_902766955.1 uncultured Lachnospiraceae bacterium
CAGACACCGCCGGACGGGCAGACGCCTCCTGACGGTCAGCCGCCCCAGATGCCGGATGGCCAGACACCGCCTGACGGAGGCCAGGGAGGCCCCGGCGGTCAGGGCGGTCCGGGAGGCCCCGGCGGCGGAGAAGTGAACCAGGGCACGGCGGCCACGGAACTGACGGAGGATGCGGAAGTGTCCGGCGGGACGTATTCATCTGAAGGCGACGATGAAAACGCGCTCAGAATCGACGGCGCCTCGGTGACGCTTGACGGTATCACCGTCGACAAGACGGGCGGCGCTTCCTCGAATGTGGAGAGCGGTGATTTCTACGGCATGAATGCGGGCGTGCTCGCGACGGGAGAGGCGCAGGTGACGATCACCGGCGCATCGGTTCACACCTCCGCGCAGAACGGAAACGGCGTCTTCAGCTACGGGAGCGGAACGGTCGTCAATATTTCCGATTCCGAGATAACGACGGAGGCGGATAATTCGGGCGGCATTCAGACAACCGGCGGCGGCACGACCAATGCCGTAAACCTGACCGTGCAGACGGCCGGGAACTCATCCGCAGCCATCCGCTCCGACAGGGGCGGCGGCACGGTCTCCGCAGAAGGCGGAAGCTATACGAGCACCGGCTATAATTCCCCGGCGGTCTACTCCACGGCTGCCATCAGTGTATCGGACGCCGCGCTCACGGCAGAAAACTCCGAGGCGCTGGTGATTGAGGGACAGAATTCCATCAGCCTTACGGACTGCGAAGTGAAGGGCTGCATGAGCGACGACAAAGGGAGCAGCTCCGCCATCAATGTCCACAATGTGATGATCTACCAGTCCATGTCCGGTGACGCGGAAGTCGGAGAAGCTTCTTTTAAAATGGAAGGGGGCAGCCTGACATCCGGAAACGGCGATATGTTCTATATCACGAACACGGCCTGCACGATTGACCTGTCCGGGGTTGAGATCGTCAATGAAGACAGTGAGGCCAATCTGATGACGGTTACCGGCAATGATGCGAGCCATGGCTGGGGACAGGCGGGAGCCAACGGTGCACAGGCGGCAGTCACCTGCGAGAACCAGGAACTCGAGGGGGATATCGTGGTCGATACGATCTCCACGCTGGACCTGACGCTTGAAAGCAGTCATTTTACCGGCACCGTGAATATCACGGACAACGAGGCGCAGGGAGAAGCCGTTGCCGATAACGCCGTGATCACGGTCGGCGAGGACAGCACCTGGACCCTGACGGGGGACTGCACGGTCACTTCCGTCGACAACAGCGGCACCATCGAATTTAACGGCTATACGATCACACTGGCGGACGGAACGGTCCTGAGCGAGTAAAACCTGACATTTGCCAACCGCGGGAACCTATGGTAATATAAACGTGTTAATAGAGGGGAAACCTGCGGGGGAGCTATATATGTCTGCTGAAACAATGAGACGCGGCGGTTCCGGAAGAAGGGACTGCCGTGTATTAATCGGGAAATGCAGTGGCTTAAAACAAGTGGCGGCTGCATTTTTTGCGCTTCTGACCTCGGTCTGCCTGCTGGCCGGATGCGTCTTGCCTTCCGTGGTGCTTGCTTCGGAGGACACGTCGGATATACCGCTGACGAATCTGATTGAGGGCTGGCCCCAGATGTCCGGGATCAATGAGGAGAGCGGGATTGTCATGGACGCGGATACGGGCGCGATCCTGTATTCTCTCAACAGAGGAGACATCCGCTATCCCGCGAGCACGACTAAGATCCTGACGGCTCTTCTCACAATCGAGAATGCGCAGCTCTCCGACACGGTGACCATGACCTCCGAAGGAATTGTCCACTGCTCGGACGGCAGCACAAACGCGGGCACGGTGGCCGGAGAGGAGTTTACGGTAGAGCAGTGCCTGTATATCATGCTGCTCAAGTCGGCAAATGACATTGCCGTGCAGCTGGCGGTGCATGTGGCGGGATCCGTGAGCGCCTTCGCGGATATGATGAACGAGAGGGCCGCAGCCCTCGGCTGCGAGAATTCCCATTTCGTGAATCCGAGCGGCATGCCCGACTCGGACCACTACTCCTGTGCGGAAGACATGGCGCGGATTATGCGGGAGTGCCTGAAAAATGAGACCTTCCGCAAGATCGTCGCGACGCCGCGCTATACGGTGCCGCCCACCAATAAGAACAGCGAGCAGCGCGTCTATGACAACCACAACCTGCTCATCCAACCGACCAGCGAGTATTATTATCCCCTGGATATCGGCGGGAAGACGGGATTCACGCAGGCGGCCTGGCGCACGTTTGTGACCGCGGCCGAAAAAGACGGCATGACTCTGATTGCGGTCACGATGCGCGGCCCGGACAAAACGGATTTCATTGATGCGAAAAATCTGCTGGAGTACGGATTCAACAACTTCAGCCATACGGAGATCGGCGGGGTGCAGGTGACCCTGCCCGCGGGAATCTCGCCGGATGCGGTGGAACAGACGGAAACCGAGACTGCCGACGGCAGGTGGCTCGTGGAGAGCTATTATAAGAAGCTTCCGGTGGGGAGCGCCGTCCTGACGGCGGAAGAGAGGGGCATCTCGCAGGCGGAGACGGCTGCGTCAAATGCGGAGACGCAGGAGGAGCAGTCGAAAGAAGTGTCCGCAAAGAGCGGAGGCGGCATACCGACGCCGGTGCTTCTGGTGATCTTGGTGATTCTGCTTGCCGCCATGGCGGGTGTGATCATGGCAATTCTGAATGAGCGGAGAAGATAATGAAAAGGGGGCTGTCGCATTTGCGGCAGCCCCCGGCGTATTTGCATATTTATACCGTGCGCATCACTCCGAACGGTTCCCAACAGACGTAACCCCGACAGTTAACTCGGCTCAGGCACCCTTGCGACACACGAGAGCTTCTGCTTAGTGCTGCTATGTTCCCATCCTGACACGATTCACAGATTCCCGTTGCGCAAGACCCAAACGTCAACGCCACTTATCGGGGGCAGCTCCACCAGGAAGCGCCCTCGGATCTGCATCACCCCTGCTGTAGCGGATTGCAGGCTACAGGGCCCCGCTAATGCCCCGGTTGCACGGTGACGATAGTATATCGAAAATTCCTTCAATTGTCAAACGGAGTTTCTGGTAGTATACTTTTAAAAACAGTATCTTCTGACAAGAGGATACTTCTGGAACGAAAAATCAATTACATGCAGGAGGAGAGATCAGTATGAAACGGATCGGCTTATTGACCAGCGGCGGTGACTGCCAGGCCCTGAATGCGACCATGCGCGGCGTTGTGAAAGGACTCAGCCACAATATAAAGGATCTGGAAATCTACGGATTCGAAGAAGGCTATAAGGGACTGATCTACGGCAACTACAGAGTGCTGACGGCAGCGGACTTTTCGGGCATCCTGACGAGGGGCGGCACAATCATCGGCTCATCGCGCCAGCCTTTCAAGCTCATGAGAGTGCCGGATGCGAACGGACTTGACAAAGTGGACGCCATGCTTCAGACGTACTACAAGCTGCGCCTGGACTGCCTGGTGATCCTGGGCGGCAACGGCACGCAGAAGACGGCCAATCTGCTGCGCGAGGAAGGCCTGAATATTATCCATCTGCCGAAGACCATCGACAACGATATCTACGGCACGGACCTGACATTCGGCTATCAGTCCGCGATTGACATCGCCACGACGGCCATTGACCAGATCCATACCACGGCTTCCTCCCACGGACGCGTGTTCATCGTGGAGGTCATGGGCCATAAGGTCGGCTGGCTGACCCTGTCCGCGGGCGTTGCTTCGGGCGCTGACGTGATCCTTCTGCCCGAGATTCCGTACGACACCAAGAAGGTCTGCGCGGCGATCGAAAAACGTCACAAGAGCGGCAAGAAGTTCACGATTCTCGCCGTTGCCGAGGGCGCTATCCCCAAGGAAATCGCAAAACTCGGCAAAAAGGAGCAGAAGAAGGAGATGGAGAAGATAACGGCGAAGTATCCGTCAATTTCCTACAAGCTCGCCAACGATATCACGACCAAGACCGGATATGAGGTCAGAGTAACCGTGCCCGGACACGTACAGCGCGGCGGCTCCCCGGATCCGTTTGACCGCGTGCTCTCCACAAAGCTCGGCGCATTTGCCGCGCAGTGCATTATTAATGAAGAGTACGGCATCATGGTGGCAACCGTTAACAACAAGATCAAGAAGGTGGATCTCAGCAAGTCCGCTGGCAAGCTGAAGATGGTGGATCCCAACGACCAGACCGTCCTGCTTGCGAAATCCATCGGCATCAGCTTCGGAGACTGATCATTTATGTCATATGTCGCTCTCTATCGAAAATTCCGCCCGTCCGTATTTGACGATGTCAGAGGACAGGATCATATTGTCCGGACTCTGCGCAATCAGGTGCTGACGGGGCGGCTTCAGCACGCATATCTCTTCTGCGGGACGAGAGGGACCGGCAAAACATCCGTGGCGAAGATCCTGGCCAGGGCCGTCAACTGCGAGAATCCCGTGAACGGGAATCCGTGCGGGGAATGCGCCTCCTGCAGATCCATCGCCGACGGGACATCCATGAACGTGATTGAAATCGACGCCGCTTCCAACAACGGCGTCGATAATATTCGCGATATTATCGAGGAGGTCCAGTACAGGCCGACCACCGGTCAATACAAGGTATATATCATCGACGAGGTTCATATGCTGTCGGCGGGCGCTTTTAATGCCCTGCTGAAGACGCTGGAAGAGCCTCCTTCCTATGTAATGTTTATCCTGGCCACGACGGAGGCGGGGAAAATCCCCGTCACGATTCTCTCCAGATGCCAGCGCTACGATTTCCACCGCATCAGCACGGATGTGATCGCGTCCCGCCTGCGGGAGCTGACGGACCGCGAAGGCGTGGAGGCGGAGGAGAAGGCACTGCGGTTTATCGCCCGCGCGGGCGACGGATCCATGCGCGATGCGCTGTCGCTCCTGGACCGGTGCATCGCGTTTTACATGGATGAGGCGCTGACTTACGAGAAGGCGCTGAAGGCGCTGGGAGAGGCGGACACGGAGGTGTTCCGGAAGCTGACGGAAGCCGTGCTGGCGGGGCGGGCCGGCGAGGCCGTGGCTCTCTTCGGCAGGGAAATGGCGGACGGCGTCGAGACCGGGCAGTTTATCAGCGATTATATCTGGTATCTGAGAGGGCTTATGCTGACTGCCGTATCTCCGGGAGCAGATATACAGGAGATGATCGACGTGTCCTCCGAGCAGCTGCTCGAGATGCAGGATCTGGCCACGGAGGCCGGGGCGGATGTGCTGATCAGGTGCATTTACATCCTGTCGGATCTGCAGAGCCGTCTCCGCTACGCGACAAACCGGCGCGTCCTGGCCGAGATCGCCATTCTGCAGATGGCCAGGCCCCAGGGGGAACAGACCGGCGAAGCGCTTTACGGGCGGGTCCTCCAGTTGGAGACAAAAGTGGATGAACTGATGCGGGAGGGCATCCCGCGGGCGGAGATTCCGAGGGAGCGCATCCCGGAGCCTGAGCCGGTACCGGGAGAAGAGGCCGAGGCGCTGCCGGAGGCGGCCCCGGAGGATCTGAAGGAGATCTGCGCCGACTGGAGACGCCTGCTCGGCGGCATGGAGGACGGGTTCGTCAAGAACCGCCTGAAGGAGTCCGGCATACCGCAGTTCAATGCCGACACGCTTGAAAACCGTCTGTATATCGAGATGAGGGGCGGTATCAACGAGACCGCGGACAGGCTGTTTGTCAACACGCCGGACAACCGGGAGGAGATCGAGCGGTATCTCGCGAGAAAGACCGGAAAACACATCGAAGTAGAGCTGCATATGGCCGAAAACCGTCCGCAGGGCATCAAAACCGTGGACATCGACGCCATGCTGCAGCAGAAAATCAATATGGAAATAGAAGTGAGCGATGACGGAGAAGAGGAAGAGTTCTGATCCGCCGCGCATACATGAGGAGGATACGTAAAAGTGGCAAAGAGAGGCGGCGGCTTCGGGGGCGGCATGCCCGGAAATATGCAGAACCTGATGAAACAGGCTCAGAAGATGCAGCGCCAGATGGAGGAAAACCAGAAGGCACTGGAAGAAAAGGAATTTACTTCGCAGGTGGGCGGCGGTGCGGTCCGTCTCGCGATGAACGGAAAGCGGGAAGTCCTGTCCCTCGAGATCGATCCGGAAGCGGTGGATCCGGAGGACGTGGAAACGCTCCAGGATATGCTGGTTTCCGCGATCAGCGATGTGCTGAAACAGGTGGATGAGGCCCAGGCTTCGTCCATGGGTTCCATTGCCGGCGGTTTCGGCGGAGGCATGGGAGGCCTGGGCAGTGGACTATTTTAGCGGGCGGATGAGCGAGCTCGTCGAACAGCTCGCGATGCTCCCGGGGATCGGGAGAAAGACGGCCCAGAGACTTGCATTTCATATCGTCAGCATGCCGGAAGAGAAAGTTGAAAAGCTGTCTTCCGTCCTGATTGAGACGAGAAAGCATGTGCGGTACTGTGCGGACTGCTGTACCCTGACGGACAGTGAGCGGTGCCCGGTCTGCAGCAGCGACAGGAGAGATCACTCGACAATCATGGTGGTGGAGACGCCGAGGGATCTGGCGGCATATGAGAAAACCGGGAAATACGAAGGTGTTTACCACGTTCTTCACGGAGCCATATCACCTATGCTCGGGGTCGGTCCGGATGACATACGTCTGAAGGAACTGATGAAACGCCTGGGCGGCGATGTGAAGGAAGTGATTATTGCGACCAATTCCACCCTGGAGGGGGAGACGACGGCCATGTATATCAGCCGTCTCATCAGACCGCTCGGCATCAGGGTGACGAGGATAGCCAACGGGGTCCCCGTGGGCGGTGATCTTGAGAATGTGGACGAGGTGACGCTTCTGCGTGCGTTGGAGGGCAGGACGGACCTGTGACCTGAGGTGCTGTGTTAAATCGGATCAGAGAAAAACTGAAAAACAGAAAGGTGAGATACGTCATCACGGCAGCGGCTGTGGTGCTTCTTGCCGTGGGTGTGATTTTTCTGACGAATGCCCTGAAGCAGCGCACGTATTCGTCCTTCCGGGTCGTCCTCGCGGAAGAGAGGATCGACAGCGTATCCAGGTGCGGCTATACTCCTGACGGAGTGGTCCGGTATTCCCTGGACGGCGCCGCACTGATCAATCAGAAGCTCGAGACGGTGTGGAGCGTGACATATGCGATGTCGGATCCCCGGATCGACGTGTGCGGGAAGCAGGTTCTCCTCTACGACAGGATGGGCACGGCGGTCTATCTCTACGACAGCAAAAAGCAGAGAGGGGCCTTTGAGACGCCTCTGCCGATTCTGGCTGCATGCGTCTCCGAAAAAGGGACCGCGGCGGTCATTCTCAAGGACGGCGAGAAGACGGAGCTCATGTACTATGACAAGTCCGGCAGTCTGATTGCGGGAGGGGAATCTTCGATTACGAGTCCGGGCTATCCGGTCGCGCTGTCCATCACCGATGACGGATGCGGCCTGGCCGTGGCCTATATGACGGTCACGGACGGCAACATCGGGTCGCTGGTGAGGTTCTATGACTTCCGCCAGGGGAAGCGCGACGGGGACACGCTGGCCGGAGAAATCCCGTTTTCGGGCGTTTTTGTGCCGGACGTGCGCTACCTGAACGGAGACGAGTGCGTGATCTTCCGCGATGACGGCTTTACGGTCTGCCGCGGGATCGCAAACCCGAAGGAGATCAGGAGCGTGGACTTCGACGAGGAGATCGTGAGCGTCTTCCGCGACGGATCTCACATGGGATTTGTGTTCCGGAGCACCGAGAAAGGACACCGCTTCCTGGTGAATATGTATTCGACCAGCGGAAACCTGCAGTCCTCCATGTATATTGACCACTCGTATGACCGCGTCCATGTGTGCGGCGACCAGATTATTTTCAGCGACAGCGCAAACTTAAGCATCTACAGCACTAGGGGCGTCTGCCGCTATCAGGGAAAACTGCGGGACGGCAATATACGCGATGTCCTGAAAATCGGCAGAAACAGATTTTTCGTGCTGACAGACCAGGCTGCGGAGGTGCTTGAACTGGTAAAATAATGTTGTCTTAAAAAAGTGTCATGCGATCGGGAGACCTGACCGCGTCTGCAGGAGACGGTTATGAATATTCTGACGATCATCACACTTGCATATCTGGCGGGAATGACGCTGTTTGCCGCAAGGAGGGGATTCTTCCGCTCCGTTTTTTCCATGGTCTTTCTCGGTGTGGTGATTCTGGCCATGCAGATCCTGACGCCGGCGGTGACGGATGTGTTCCGCAGCAGCCATTATGTGACGGAGTATGTGAACCGCCAGAGCGCGGCCATTATTGCCGCGGCGGGGAGCGGAGAAGCTGCGGCTATCGATATCACGCAGGTGAGATCGCCGCAGGATGTCGCAAGAGCGGTCGTCGCGATCGCCATGCGGACGGCTTCGGTAGAAGACCAGGGAGCCGAAGTGATTTCATCCGTGATCATCAATACCATTGCGGCGGCGGCCACGCTGTTTCTGTCGCTGCTGATCGGACTCATAGCGCGGGTGATCATTTACCGCTTTCTGCATCTGACTGGAGGCGGACCGCTGGACCATCTGCTCGGGGCGCCGATCGGTCTTGTGAGGGGGCTGATCACGGTATGGATCGGCCTCGGCTTTATACAGCTGCTCGGATACACCGGGCCGTTTGACAGACTGGCAGCGCAGATTTCGGAGAGCCCGGTTCTCATGTGGCTTTCCAGAAACAACCTGCTGGCGGTGCTTCTCGCGAAAATCGTGACCAGAAATGCGTGAGGGCACACTGTACCGGGCGGATATTCCGCCTGAGATGCCGGACAAAAAAGTACATAGTTGGCTGCTGTGACCTGCGCCGGAGCTTCATGGGAGACGGGACAAAACGAATTCTGAAGCAACCGCAGCGGCCTTAAGTGTAAAAAGGAAGGAGATTAAAAAATGAAGAAATGGCTTTGCAGCGCGTTATTGGCAGCGGGGATTGCATCGCTTTCCCTGACGGTTTACGGTGAGAGCGGAGCGGAAACCGTCACGGCCGAGGCCGCAGGCAGCGGGATTCAGGCAGTGGACATGGCTTCCCCTCTGCACTATGAGTTTGCGGAAGCCGGATCCTTTCAGCAGGATCAGATGCCGTATTTTATGAGAAGCGCGATTCTGGTCCCGGAGGGGGATACATATTCTATGGTATCGGTCAACGGCGAAAAGATCGTCGGCCCGATTGCGAATGCGGAATATCTCGGCAGCGGCCTCTACAGCGTCACGGAACCGCTCGAGGAAGACAATGTGAATAAAACCGGGCTCGTCACGCTGGAAGGAGAAGTGATCATTCCGTGTGAAGCGGCTTCCATTGCCCTGCCCGCAAACAGAAATGCAGACGGAGTCCGCTTCCTGGAAGTCATCTATACGACGGAAAAGACGGATAATGAGGATGAGTGCATTATCTACTTTACGGAAAGCATGTTCTCGCTTTCGGTGGGAGAAGATGATGTCATGTACAAGGGCTATACCGGGATCTTTGACCTGCAGAATAAACGCTTCGTGGAAGGCGTGCAGTTAGACAAGGCCAATCGGAACGGCTTTTATGATTTCGGAAACTCGTTTGCCATTGAACATGGCGGGACCGTGACCATGTATGATGAAAACGGAGCACAGATCTGGGAATCGGAAGGCCTTGTGATGGGCGATACATACAGTGCGCTGTCCGTTTCGACAGACGGGAAGTATTATATTGTAGACGGAACCGGTACTGATGTATATGCGGCCGACAACAGCATCGATGCGTGCTGCAAGGCCCTGGATCTCTTCAAGGTGTATGACGGGGAGCAGGACGCACCCTATCACATCATCGACATGCAGGGCAATCAGGTGCTGCCGGATGCATATGGAATCGTCTATGACGGCACGGGCAGCTGCTACCGCGTGACAAAGAGCGCCGATGATGATGCATCGGTCGTCGTCGGTACTGACGGAGCCGTGCTGGCTGAAAACGTGGATTATGTGGTTGCCGGGACGGGCTCTTATACATATATCAAGTTCGCGGACAAGGACGCCGTGGCGGTGAATTCGCCGGCCGGATATTTTGACGAGCTTGAGGAAGACAGCTCCAGCAATCTGTTTTTCAGGAAAGGCGGGAAACCCGTGGTGCTTAACACGGGAGAAGCTCTGGAGCTCAGCGACGGCGCAGAAGCTTCCGCGATTGCGCCGGGACTTCTGAAAGTCGAGGAGAGTACGTCGGCTGGAACAAGCTACTCGCTCTATGACCTGTTTACGGGCGAGCAGCTGCTTGAGCCTAAGTATGCGGATATTGAAATGGCCGGAGAATATGTATGCGCCTGCACGACGGATTCTTCGGGTGCGAAGAACTGGGAAGTGTACCGGACCGGACTGGTTCCGGCTGCATAACGGAATCTTCGGAAGTGAAATACAAAAAAGGGGCTGCCGCGTTGCCGGCAGGCCCCTTTTTAACGGGCCGGACAGCTTTCTCGAAAAAAGAAAAAAGAAATCAGAATAGCTGTTGACAGTGCGGGATGGCAGTGCTAATATACTATTCGCGCTCGCGAAGAGCGGGGCGCTGAAAAAAAGAAAAAATAAAAAAGAGGTTGACAGCCATCCGGCGATGTGCTAACATATCTCTTGC
>CACXFM010000274.1 GCA_902766955.1 uncultured Lachnospiraceae bacterium
AGACAGCGAAATCGCCGGAAATCCGGAAAAACTGACAGAACTCAGCATCCGCAAAGACGAGCTGGCCCGGCAAATCGAAGCGGCCTATGAAGAATGGGACGCGCTGCAGGACTGATCCCGCTGCACAGGTGCCTGTCACTTTGTGATCCTGCGTAGGTGCCTGTCACTTCGTGATCCCGCTGCGTATGAGCCGGATACTTCATGATTCAGTTGTATATGTACGGGATACTTCGTGATTCAGTAGCGTAAGTGCGGGAAACCGCAGACTTATATGAATAGAGGACGGCTTAGAATATCTTCCCGCGGCGAAACGTCCGTTTTAAGAAAAAATCTTAACTGTCTGAGCTCACATGCAGACAACCTGCATATAACTGTCAAGCGAGTTTAAGATTTTTTCTTAAGCATTTAGGACGTTTCGCCGCGGGTTTAGATATTCTTGCCGTCCGAACCCTGAATATAAGTCTGCGGTTTCCCTGCACGTGGCAGAATCAGTTCAAGTTCCCCACTCGCGGCAGAATCAGTATCAGAGACTGCTCTCCAGCCTCTCACGCACAGCCTGTATGAATCCCAGACTGTCCTTGGTCACGGGATCCGGCAGCGTCGTGATCATAGCCAGATCGCCGGTCATAACACCGGACTCGATCGTATCGGTGACCGCCTTCTCGAGTACATCCGCGAAGCGAACGAGCTCCGGAAGTTCATCCAGTTCCCCTCTCTTCCTGAGAGCACCCGTCCACGCGAAAATCGTGGCGACGGAGTTCGTGGAAGTCCTCTCTCCCTTCAGATGTCTGTAATAATGCCTCTGGACCGTCCCGTGGGCGGCCTCATATTCGTAGACCCCCTTCGGAGACACACAGACGGACGTCATCATGGCCAGAGAACCGAATGCGGATGACAGCATGTCGGAGAAGACATCACCGTCATAGTTTTTGCAGGCCCATACGATTCCGCCTTCGCTCTTCATAATGCGGGCGACCGCGTCATCTATCAGTGTGTAGAAGAAGGAAATGCCCTCTTTTGCGAATGCCTCACGGAATTCTTCTTCATAGATGGTCTCGAAGATTTTCTTGAAATTGCCGTCGTAGGTCTTGGAAATCGTATCCTTTGTCGCAAACCACAGATCCTGCTTCACGCTGAGCGCATAGTTAAAGCAGCTTCTCGCATAGCTCTCAATGGACTCATCGAGATTATAAATGCCCTGCATGATGCCGGGACCCTCAAAGCGGAAAATCGTCTGTTCCGTCACGGTGCCGTCCTCAGCGGTAAAGACCAGTTTGCCGACGCCCGGTCCGGGGACTCGGATCTCGGCATTTTTATAGACATCACCGTAGGCGTGACGCGCGATTGTGATGGGCTTCTTCCAGTTCTTCACACAGGGTTCGATGCCCTTCACGAGAATAGGTGCGCGGAAAACGGTTCCGTCCAGCATGGCCCGGAGGGTACCGTTCGGGCTCAGGTACATTTTCTTAAGGCCGTATTCCTCGACTCTGGCGGGATTGGGGGTAATGGTGGCGCACTTGACGGCGACGCCGTATTTGAGCGTCGCGTTGCCGGCATCGATCGTCACCTGGTCATCTGTCTCGTCCCTGTACTCGAGGCCGAGATCATAGTATTCAGTGCGGAGATCAATAAACGGCAGAAGCAGTTCGTCTTTGATCATCTTCCAGAGGATCCTGGTCATTTCATCGCCGTCCATCTCTACGAGCGGCGTTTTCATGGCAATTTTACTCATCTGTATTTCCCTTTTCAAAAAATGTCCGCGGACGGAAAACTGCCCGCCCGCGAAAATGGCCTGGTCTTAAAGCCGGATCAGTCCTGCATGGACAGAACCGCCCGGTTCTTCCAGAGGTAATCCGCCAGCGAAATGACAGTCAGAATGCAGGCGGCGTATGTCACAATAAGCTGCAGAATATAGAGCGGTCCCGATGTGAAGTGGATGATCTGAAGAATGACCATCGCCATCTGGGAAACCGTCTTTGTCTTGCCCCACCAGCTCGCGGCAATGACAATGCCGTTGTCTGACGCGATCAGGCGGAAACCGCTGATAATAAACTCTCTCGCGATAATGATAATGACGATCCATGTGGGAATTCTGCCCAGATCGATCAGGCAGATCATGGCCGAACAGACAAGCAGCTTATCGGCCAGAGGATCCATGAATTTGCCGAAATCGGTGATCAGATTGTTCGCCCTCGCGATTTTTCCGTCCAGCATATCCGTCAGGGATGCGATGACAAACAGACTTAAGGCGGCCCATTTCCAGCCCCCCTCTGCCCTGCCGGCAAGCATGCAGATGACAAAAGGCACGATCATCACCATCCTGAGACAGGTCAGCTTGTTTGGAAGATTCATTTTCTTAAATGCATTCATGGTCCGTTTCCTCTCCTTGCAGATCATATTCGGAGGCATCCGTGATTTTTACGTTGACAAAATCACCGGTCATAAGTGTCCGGTCAGACCGGAAAAAGCAGAAGCCGTCGACCTGCGGAGCATCGCCGCGAGTTCTGCCCACATAAATATCGTCCTCCGGAATTCTTCCTTCGACGAACACTTCCACTGTGCTGCCGATCCGGTTTTCATTCAGCTCAAGCGAGATCTCCTGCTGAATCTCCATCAGACGGCCCGCGCGTTCCTGCGCGGTCTTTTCGGGAACCTGCGGTTTCATGGAATAAGCCGGCGTGCCCTCTTCTCTGGAATAAGAAAAAACACCCAGCCTGTCGAAGCGCATCGCGCGGACAAAGGAAACCGTTTCTTCAAACTCCTCCTCCGTCTCGCCCGGGAACCCTTCGATCAGCGTCGTCCGCAGGATGATGTCCGGAATCTTCTCTCTGAGTTCTCCGACGAGAGCCGCAAGCTGTGCCGTATCGGTCCGTCTGTTCATGCGTTTCAGGACACTGTCGGACCCGCTCTGCACGGGAAGATCCAGATAATGGCAGATCTTTTCCTCTTCCGCCATCACGTCGATCAGCTCCGGATAGATATCCTCCGGATAGCAGTAGAGGATCCGGATCCATCTCAGGTCCTCGATCCGGCACAGTTTCCGGAGCAG
>CACXFM010000275.1 GCA_902766955.1 uncultured Lachnospiraceae bacterium
CCCTGATACATGACGGCGATCCGGTCCGCCAGCTCAAAGAGCTCCGTGAGTTCGGTGGACACGAGAATCACGCTCTTCCCGGCGGCGCTCTCGTCCAGGATCACCTTCTGCACGTTATTGATGGCACCGAGATCCAGGCCCCGCGTCGGCTGGTCAAAGATGACGAGCTTCTCGCCCATGTCCGCCTCGCGGGCCACGACCGCCTTCTGCTGGTTGCCTCCCGAGAGAGAGCCGATCGGCACGCCCGCGTCCGGGGCCTTGATCTGATACTGCCGGATTTTGTCTTCCGTATACTGCGCCACTTTTCTCCAGCTGATAAAGCCTTTTTTGTCCCATTTCCCGAGAGTGCTGGCTTTCAGCATCATGTTCTCGGAGAGGGTCATGTCGGCGACCATGCCGTAGCGGTAGCGGTCGGAGGCGCAGTATCCGATTCCCTTTGCAATCCGCTTTGCGACTCCCAGCTCCGTGATATCCTGTCCGTTCAGGAGCACGCTGCCCTCCGTGGGCTTCAGTGCGCCGTAAAGCATCTCGCAGAGTTCCTGCTGCCCGTTTCCGGATACACCCGCGACGCCCAGAATCTCTCCTTCGTAAACCGAAAAGTCGATATCGCTTAAGAGCGGCACTTCGTTCTTCGGCTTCACCGACACATGGCGGACCTCCAGACAAGGCCTGCGTTCCGCAGACTCCTGACCGGACTCCTTGTTCAGAACCTCCAGATCGTGTCCGATCATCAGTCTGGCCAGTTCTCTCGTGTTGGTCTCTTCTCTTGTCACTTCCCCGCTGATGCGGCCGTTCCGCATGATGATGATCCGGTCCGCGACCTCCATGACTTCACGCATTTTATGGGTGATGAAGATGACGGAGTTGCCTGCTTCCGCAAAGCTCCTCACGAACTTCATCAGCGTGCCGATTTCCTGCGGGAGCAGCACGGCGGTCGGCTCGTCCATGATCAGAATCCGGGTGTCCCTGTACAGAGCCTTCAGAATTTCCACCTTCTGCTGCACGCCGACCGGCAGGTCCCTGACCACAGCGCCGGCCGGGACTCCGAAATCATATCTGTCGGACAAGGCCTGGATCTCCGCCTCTTTCCCGGCGAAATCGATCCGGCCTTTTACGGTGCCCAGGATGATATTTTCCGTCACCGTGTGGGCCTGCACCAGCGAAAAATGCTGCTGAATCATGGAGATGCCAAGATCCATGGCGTCTTTGGGCGAACGGATCTGGCGCTTCTGTCCGTCTATGTAAATCTCCCCGGAAGTCTCATGGTAGAGACCGTAGAGGATCTTCATGATCGTACTTTTACCGGCCCCGTTTTCTCCGAGGAGGGCGACGACCTCACCCTTTCCGATTTTCATGGAGACATCATCATTGGCCAGTACTTTGGCGAATCGCTTACTGACATGTCTCAGCTCTACTACTGGTTGTTCCATACATTTTCTCCGTCTTATGAGGGCAGACCGGAAGGGATCCGCATCCGGCTTACTATGAAGGGGCGATGCCTCGCACCGCCCCCTCCCTTAATTCTTATTAATTATGATCGCCAAAAGTCGATTACGGATTGTTCCGCGCTGCGCGCTCCCACAATCCTGCCCCACATTCGCAATCCGTGGGGATCCTCCCCACTACTTGCTCATGTGGGGGCGCGCCATAAAGCCATGCCCCCACTTACGTGCAAGCACGACGTGTGGTCAGACTTTTGGCGCTGTAATCATATTCTTATTTGAAATAAGTCGTCAGATCGACCTTTCCGTCCGTGATGTCAGCGATAGCGGCGTCGACGGCTGCCTTGCATTCATCCGTGCACTGGTCTGTGTAATCAACCGCGAAAACGCCTTCCGCAACGCCGATTTCCGTGTAGCCGGTCCACTCGCCGCCCAGGATGTTGTTCACGATCGTCGGATAGACGTTCGGCCATGCCATCTCGACAGAACCGAATACGCAGTCAGACTCGCTGTTCTTGTTGGAGGAGAAGCCGATGAACTTCACATCTTTTTCCTTGGACGCCTGGATCGCGCCGGATGTGCCTTCGTTGGAATAGCAGAACACCGTGTCAGCGCCGTTGTCGATCATGGAAGAAGCCATGTCCTTGGTCGCGGAGACGTCTGTCCAGGAGTTGACGAAGGAACGGGTCGCTTTCGCATCTTTGATGCCGCGCTCTGTCGCGATTTCGATGGCCTTGCCTTCATATGTATCCAGCAGCTTGACCATGGGTTCATTGGACTCGCCGCCCATGGTGGCGAACTGTCCGTTTTCGGTCGCATAGCCGGCCAGGACGCCCGCGACATAAGAGCCCTCATATTCTTTCGGGAAGACCGGGATCTGGTTCTCAAAATCCGAAACCTGTCCGTTGATCACGGTAAAGATGGAATCCGGATAGTCTTCCGCTACGGTCGTGGCAGATTCGTCGAACTGGCTGCCGGCCGCCATAATCAGGTCATAGCCTTTTTCCGCATATTCCACAAATGTGGACTCATATTCTTCGGCAGGAACAGATTCAATCACGTCGATCGTGACACCCAGTTCTTCTTCAGCTGCCTTTGCGCCGGCGTTGTTGGTGGCGTTCCAGCCCTGATCATCGATACTGCCGGGCAGAATCAGACAGATTTTCTTGTCAGCCAGATCCGGAGCTTCGTCCGCGGAAACCATCGCCACGGAAGCCATGGAAAGAACCATAACGGATGCCATTGTTACAGCTGTCAGTTTTTTCATGAGTAATCTCCTCCTTTGCACTCGATGTTTGTGCGTTTTTTACAAACACTTCAATATTAGTTTTACTTCAAATCCCCGCTTTCGTCAATATGTTTTCAGACTCTTTGTATTCTTACCCAAAAATTAGTTATCTTTTGTATTTGACAGTTTATTTTACGGCGCGGCAGGCCAGGACCGGTTCATTTGTCGTCATATTGACAAGGCCGCCCTTAAGCAGTTCCCGCATCGTCTCCCCGTCGTCGACGGTCCATACCGACAGGCCGAGCCCGGCCTCCCTGTAGATCCGCTCCGTCACAGGCGTGAGAAACCGGTAATCGATGTTGATGACATCGTACCCCGCCTTTTTGCAGGCACTCACCACATCATGCGCGGCGGCTTCCGCTTCCGGCGATTCCGGAAGATTCCCATAAAAGTCAGGGACAAGCTCTTCCGGATTGATAAAGACGCGCACGCCCTTATGCGTTTCAGGGAAATGCATGCTGTCCGTGACGGAACCCGTAAAAATGATCCGGGCCGCATCGATTCCGCAGGCGGCGGCACAGGACAGAATGTCATCCTCCAGTCCGTATTCCTTCAGATCACAGTTGATGAGGATAGTCTTATCCGCGAGATATGCAAATGCATCCGCAAGCTTTATGAGAGGCTTCTCCCCGATCGGGTCATGGGTCAGAAGAAGCGTCCCGTCCGCGCTCTTCCGGATATCCAGCTCCAGGCATCCGATCGCAAGTCCCGAGGCCAGCCGGATATAATCCCATGAGTTCATCTCCGTTTTTTCGCATCCCGAATGTGCCGTGATCATCATCTTGTTTTCCTCCTTATATGCAAACGGCGCGCGTTTTTCACGCGCGCCGCACAAGTTTTTCAAAGTTTTCCGTTTACCGGACAGGCGGGAACTCCAGGTTCTCTCCGCTGTCCTTTCCGAACAGATGGATATGGCGCGGCATGATCTCGTAGCGGATCTCCGCTCCGTCTGCAAAGAGCTTCCGCGGATCCTCGATGTCCAGCGTCTGCACGACGACGATCGCGCTGCTCCCCAGCGTTTTCAGGTGGACATGGATGGCGCCGCCCAGCATTTCCGAGACATCCACCGTGCCGGAGAGATTGCCTTCGCCCACCCGGATATGCTCCGGCCTGATGCCGAGCGTAATGCGCTGGGAGGACACATTGTTCGCAGCCAGTCTCTCACACCGGTCCGCCGGCAGGTCAATGCGGCTGTCCCCGAGCTTCACGTACCAGGAACCGTTCTCTTCCTTTATCAGATCGGCGTCAAAGAAATTCATCTGCGGGACACCGATGAAGCCGGCCACGAACAGATTGGCCGGTCTGCCGTAGAGTTCCTGCGGCGTGCCGATCTGCTGCGCCAGTCCGTCCTTCATGATGACGATGCGGTCGCCCAGCGTCATGGCTTCCGTC
Source organism: uncultured Lachnospiraceae bacterium (assembly GCA_902766955.1). Lineage (GTDB taxonomy): Bacteria > Bacillota > Clostridia > Lachnospirales > Lachnospiraceae > Chordicoccus. The sequence continues at coordinate 4,123 of CACXFM010000275.1, forward strand.
TGATCATGCGTAACGTACACAAACGTCGTGTTGATTCTGTGGCGGAGCTTGATGATCTCGGCGCGCATCTGGTTGCGGAGCTTGGTGTCCAGATTAGACAGCGGCTCGTCCATCAGGAAGACCTTGGGGTTGCGGACGATGGCCCGGCCGATCGCCACGCGCTGCCTCTGGCCGCCCGAGAGCGCCTTGGGCTTTCTGTTCAGATACTCCGAGATGTCCAGTATCTCGGCCGCCTCTTTCACGCGGCGGTCGATCTCTTCCTTTGGAACATGCTTCAGCTTCAGCGCGAAGGACATATTGTCATAGACGGACATATGGGGATACAGAGCGTAACTCTGGAAGACCATCGCGATGTCGCGGTCCTGGGGCTCCACGTCGTTGACGCGCTGCCCGTCGATCAGAAGATCGCCCGACGTGATATCTTCGAGGCCCGCGATCATGTTCAAGGTCGTCGATTTGCCGCAGCCGGAGGGGCCTACCAGAACGATAAATTCCTTGTCCTTAATGGTCAGGTTCAGGTCATGAACGGACAGGACGCCTTCCTCCGTCACCGTCAGATTGGTTCTTCCGGCCAATTCCTTCTTTTCTTTGCGGTCACCGAACGGGTATATCTTTTTAATATTCTTCAGAATTACTTCAGCCATAGCCGGTCACCCTCATATCCCTTTCGTTTTCAGTGCATTTTTAATATAGAGACTGGACAGTACAAGAACGATCACCGTCATGATCAGCGCGCCCGCGCTGCCCAGACCGAATTTCAGGCTCTTGATGCCGTAATTATAGATATACTGCGTAATGGTCGTGGTGCTGTTGGCCGGTCCGCCGCCCGTCAGCAGGTTGACCTTGTCGAAGATACGGAAGCTGTCGATGGTGCGGAGAAGCGCACACAGCGCCAGACTCGTCTTCAGATTCGGGATGGTGATATACCAGAGTGTGGACAGGCGTCCGGCGCCGTCCATCTTGGCCGCCTTGTACTGATCCTTCGGCACCGACTGGAGCGATGCGTACAGAAGGAGGAAGACAAACGGCGAGTTCTGCCAGATATCGATGACCACCAGCATGCCGAAGGCGGTGTGGATGTCCGAGAACCAGTTATAGACCGGCAGGTGCAGGTCCGTCAGCCACTGGTTGACGATTCCGTAGTTCGCGGACAGCATCATTCTCCAGCTTAAGGCCACCGTGACAGCGGGCAGAAGGTAGGGAAGAAGCAGGAAAATCCTCATTACCGTCTGAACTTTTTTGCTCTTCAGACTGTCAACGTACAGCGCAAATAGGAATCCGAGCAGCATCTCGAAAATCACCGAGAGCACAGTGAACTTCACGGTGACGAGAATCGCCGACTGAAAATATTCGTTCGAGAGCAAATTCGCGTAGTTCTGAAAGCCCACGAACTGGGTATTTTTCTTGAGAAGCCTGAAATTGGTAAAACTATAGAGAATCGTGGAGATCATGGGATATACCGTCATGATCACCATCGTAATCAGGGTCGGCAGCATCATCATCGTCGAAAACTTCCTGCTGCCCAGTGTCTTCAGCTGTTTTTCTCTGTTTGTTGTCATACGTTCACATCCTGACAAAAGCCTGTGTTTTCCGTCCGGCACTAAGGCGGGCGGCCGCCTTATACGGCCGCCCGTTCAAATTGTTCCATTTTATGAATTTACATTCCGAGAGTTGCCTCAAGCTGAGACTGCGCATCGTCAAGGCCTTCGTCCACGGTCTTCACGCCGTTTACGATATTGCCGAGCTCTGTGCCGAGGATGGTGTAGAAATCTGTCCACTCCTCGATCACCGGGCGGTAAACGCCGCTCTCAAGAGCTTCGCAGACAACCTTGTACTGCGGGAACTGAGCGAGGATTTCCTCATCCTGGAGGCTGGAGTAACGGCAGGGTACGCCGCCGTCAGCCACGGTGGACTTCTGGACTTCCGGATCCATCAGGTACTCAAGCAGAGCAGCCGTCAGTTCCTTGTTTTCGCTGTTGGCCGTCACGCCGATCGTCCAAACGCCGTAGACGTTTGCGTTGAAGGCTTCGCTGTCAGCGGCAGCCTTGCCGGAGATCGCGCAGTAATCAGCAGCGGAATCTTCCGTCGGGACATACCAGCCCGGCCAGCCGATGCCCATCGCGCCCGCTCCGCTGTCCACGGAAGCGATCAGGTCGTCCTTGACTTCCGCGTCGCCGGTTGCGATCAGTTCCATGTAGAAGTTCATGGCTTCCTTGAACTCCGGTGTGTTGACGGTCGGGTTATTGTCTTCATCGACAACCCATGCGCCATAGGACAGAAGGATCGGCATCGCGTCGACAACCAGGTTGTTCTCCGTGTCGCCGCGGTAAATGAATCCGTTCTTGCCGGCGTCTTTTGCGGCCTGACAGATCTTCAGGATATCTTCGAGAGACTCGATGTTGCTGCCGTCATAGCCCGCTGCCTTGGCAAGCTCTTTGTTGTAAAGGAGCACGGTGACATTGCCGTAATACGGAGCGAGGTACAGATTGTCCTCATAGTAGCAGATGTCTGTCGTCGCGGGAATAATATCGTCATCCAGTTCATAGCCGAGCTCGGTGAGGTTGGCAAGCACGCCGTTGGCCGTAAATTCAGCCATCCAGGAGCCGTCTACCATGCAGAGATCGTAAGCGCCGCTCTTGTTGGTCGCATCAAGCGCAAGCTTTGAATGCAGATCATCTTCCGCCAGCTCCAGCACTTCCGTCTTTACGTTGTAGGCCTTCTCGAAATCCGGGAGGCATTTCTTGATGACGTCTGCGTATGTGCCCGAGCGAAGGGCCAGTGTCAGAGTCGCGCCGCCTCCGTCAAGAGCGGGAGCTTCGATCGCTGATTCGGCGAATACACCGGTTGCGAGAGAGAAACACATGGTTCCGGCCAGAAGCAGGGATACTATTTTTTTCATCTTTTCTCTTCCTTTCTGTTGAACTGTTGACTGCTGTTTTGTCCGGGAGAAAGCCCGGCCTTTCTTTATGTTATTCTTTGACAGCACCGCTGGACAGACCCGCTATCAGGTAGTTCTGTGCAAAGATAACAAACAGTAGAATCGGTATGACAGACATGACGCCGCCCGCCGCGACAAGGCCGAAATTGGTCAGCGCATCGTCCGAATTGAGTGTCGCCAGCGTCAGCGGCACGGTATAGTTCTGGGGTGACTGCACGAAGATGATACTGTACGTGTACTCATTCCACGCGTACATAAAGGAGAGCATGGCCACCGCCGCGATGCCGGGCGCCACGAGCGGAAGCACGATCTTCGTAAACAGCTGCCACTCCGTGGCGCCGTCGATGCGCGCGCTCTTCTCCATATCTTCCGGAAGCACCTGGAAGAAACTCACCATAAACCAGATAATAAACGGAATATTAATCAGGATACAGGCCAGCGTGGCCGGAATCTTGGAATTCAATATACCAAGTCTGTTGAACATGGTATACAGAGGAATGGTGAATGCGACGGGAGGCAGGATCCTCACCATCAGCACCCAGTAATTCAGCGGCTTCTTCAGCCCGAATTTAAAGCGCTGGCGGGTCAGCACGTACGCCGCGCAGAGACCGAACGTCAGCGAGACGGCCAGCGAGATCAGCGTCACCTGGGCACTGTTAATGAGTGCCCTGCCGAATCCCTTCTCGGTAAACAGCTGGACGAAATGCTCCCCGGTGAGGGATGCGGGAAGAAGTGAAATACGCCCCTTCATTTCATCCGTGGGCCGCACCGACATGGCCGCCAGCCAGTAAATCGGAAACAGTGTGTAGAGCAGCAGAACCGCCCCGATGATAAACTTGATGATTTTTTCAAACAGACCTTTTTTCATGATTTCCGTTGCTCCGTCCTTTATGCCGCCGTGGTGTGGTGCCTGTCACCG
>CACXFM010000276.1 GCA_902766955.1 uncultured Lachnospiraceae bacterium
ATTATTTGGAGTAGAGAACAAAAAAGGCCAGACCTCTGAATGAGATCTAGCCTATTTGCTTAACTGAATGACATTGGGACGGTTCTCACTGACTCATATGACGTCTGGCATATAATCAGCATGGATATGGCCCGGAGCGCCTGAGAAAATGAGTACCTGAGAACCGTCCCCAATACTTTTTTACAAGCTGTCCTGAGCTTTAAAATACATAAAGCGAAGCGCCGACGAGCCGCTTTGAAGGAACCGGACGTCCGCAATCCGAAGAGCCCCTCTGAGCCACGCGGCGCATTCCTGCGGATCCCGTCCGCTGCAGGTGTTTTCGTAAAGATCAAGAAGGTCAATCAAAAATGCATCTGTCCGTTCTCCCTTCACTCCGGTGTGATCATGATGAAGGCCGCAATAGCCCAGGGCTTCCAGTCTTTCTGTGAGAAGCCTTTTGTTCAGGAAGGGATTGCCGAGCAGAATCAGGTGCCGCAGCATCGTGCGCCGCGGAATCTCACCTTCAAGACGAAGGATACGCCTGAATTCGGCGTCATAGGAAAGACTTGCGGTACGGTCAGGGACAGCGCGGTTTTCCGTATAGCCAAGGCTGTCTGTAAAGTAGAGGAAACGCAGATTCCTCTCAAGGCTTTCAGGTTTTACTCCTGTTCGCACCATCAGATCCGGATGTATCCGTTCCAGATATTCCCCGGTGAGAGAGTGCAAAAGTTCGATGCGTTTTTGATATATTTCCCGGCGTTCAGTCTCCTGCGGATGCCGGACTTCTTCCCGCGAAAAACACAGGTCGCACCGGTTAAAATACATCTGTATAAGATAACGCATTCCGGAATCCGAAAGATCCAGGGCTTCCCCGAAGTACACATAGTCCTCCCGTTTTGAGGGAATATGTCTTCCTGTCCGCCAGTAGCGGATTTTGAGAATATCTGACTGACCGGGAGTTCTTCCGGACATTCGCGTATAGAGCAGGGCATCCAGCTCTGCTTTGTCTGAAATTCTGTACTTCTCCATAAAGAGGGAAACCATCCCGTCGAGCCAGAGCTTCTCCGGCCTTGGATTCCTGCATTCCCTGATACAGGCGTCAGCAAGATTCAGTATCTCTTTCTTTTCAGTTTCGTTCATTTTTTCAGCGCCTTTTCTGAAGCGATTCCCGCGGCGATGCCCGGGATGATCCAGCTCATCATCATCGTAAACGGAAGGGAGACAAAGCCGATACGCGGTGCCGTAAGTGCGAGGGCGGCCACCTGCGTCAGCATTGAAATGAAACCGAAAACAAGCTGCACCTTGTATTTCCCGATTACCTGAAGCCCGAAATGTCCCACACAATAGATCGCAAGACCCGCAAGTCCGGCAGAAGATATCGCAAGAACCTGATAACCCGAGCGGATGAGCTCTTGTGATGCCCCTTCCCCGGCAACTGCGCGAATGAGCGGAGAGCCGAAGATGAAGATGGAAACGGTGAGAAGAACAGCCAGCACAGCGGCATGTGTAAAGAGACGTTTTGCTTCCGCTCTGAGGAGATCCGGTTTTTGCGCGCCATACCATTTTCCCAATAAAATGGCGGCGCAGGTGCCGTAAGCGCCGAGAATGACCTGGGGAATATTGCTGATGGTCATGGCGACGGTATATCCTGCAATCCTGTCAACCGGGAAGCTGTTTAAGACAAGCTGTTTCGGGAGAGCGCCAAGCCCGGTAAGAAGCTTCATTTCGGCCTTGGAGAAGCCTCCGCCAAGAAGCTGTGACCAGATTTCGGGACTTATGCTGCGGACCGGGCACAGAGAGAGAGGAAAGGAATTTGTTCCTTTTTCGACAATAGTTTTATCATCCCTCAGAAGGGAAAGAAAAATCAAGGCAGAAATCAGAAGATGATTCAGTGCCGCGGCAAGAGAGGAAGCCCATACGGGAAGATGCAGGAAACCGATAAAAAGTACCGTGAGCGCTGTCTGTGTCACAACGCTGACCGCAGAGATCAGACCGCTTTTCGCAGTCTGTTTCTTTGCCTGAAGCATCCAGATCATAAGACCCCGGAGCGTGGAAGGGCCGGAGCCGGCAAGAAGCATCGCCAGGTAAGGACACGCCATAACGCGGAGCTCCTTTGGTAGCCTGAGAAATGTCAGGATTAAAGGAGCGGCTGCCGCCGCGATGAAGCCGAGGAACGTCAGAAATCCGGTCAAAACGAGGGAGGCTGTCCAGACTTTTGAAGACCTGGATAATTCTCCTTTTGAAAATGCCCCAGTCTCACCCGCGCAGTCACAAAGACAAATGCCAAAGCCGGTGGACATGCCTCCAAATACAAAGCCCTGCAACATCGCGGTGAACGAGCAGGCTCCGATTACCGCGAGGTCATCGGCACTTCGGAAGCGTGATATGACAGCGGCATTGACGGGAGCATAGAGTTGCTGGAAGACATTTGACAGCATGATTGGAAGAATGAACAGAGCGAACGCGCGTTCATTCATCAGCTGCATGGAGTTTACTTCCGCTGTTTTGAAGTTTCTGCTCAATTTTTCGGATCCTTTTTTTCATAAGTGGATGATACTTTTTAAGAAGCGTAAGAACCTGTATATATTCCCGGGTGCTCTCTTCCGGCATTTCACATTTTGCAAGGGCATCTGCCAGCCACTCTCTTACATCGAGCACATAACTGTGCTCCGGAGACCGCATCGAGAGTGCATAGTCCAGCATCCGGCGGGCCTGCCCTGCGGCACAAATCCACTGCCCGCGGGCTTCGTATAGTCCGAGGCGGAACTTCTCATATTCAGTGGAACCAAAGGTGTTGCGGGCCAGATGCATGGCCTCGTCATCACCCTTCAGCGCATCCTCTGCCAGACAGTACATTTTCTCCGCATCTTCTATGCGGCCTGTCCGAAGAAAGATTTTTCCCTTATCTAGCAGATAGTAGGACAAGGTAAGATAAGTATGAAATGGAAGAGCGGTAACATCCTCCAACTTCTTCAGATCACCTATACACTGGTGAAACAGCGAAATTGCCTCGTCGATCAGTTCCATGGCGTGTGCAAAATCCTTCCGACTTCTGCAGACGCGCGACAGCTTGGAGGCCGCATGCGACAGGTATCCTGTCCGGATGGGATCCGCCGCCGGCAGCCCTTTCATGGTATCATAGGCACGTTCATACCAGAAATCAGCTTCCTCCATAGCCCGTGAGTTAAAGCATACTGCGGCCATACGAAGCTGCATTGCCCCGGTGAGAACGTGGGCGTCCCCATACATACTATGAACCGCGCGGAGAAGTTTTTTCATAAACCGTTTCGCATCTTCATAATACTCCTGAAGCCACAGCCAGGTGATCAGGATTTCGTATTCGCGGGCAAAACGCGCAGGAGGCGGATTAAAGCTTTTGAGAACGGAATAAATGACGGGCTCCCAGACCGCGCTGTCTTTTTGTCCGTTCATCCAGGTGAGCTGCACTTCGCCTGCCAGGCCTTTCATAAGCGAACGGCAGACTACCGATGAAGGCCGGTATTTCTGCCGGACTTCCTCAGCAATTACCGGATGAAGAGAAATCACTGCTTCGCCTGCTCCGGCTGCATGTCTGTCCGTCTGGATAAGCAGCTGGGATTTCAGTGTTGTCAAAGTCCGTTGGGATACGCCGGATATTATAAGAAAGCGCGCTTCCGAAATCCCTTCCACCGGCATGACAGAGAGCATTGCCAGAGCGCTTAGTTCCTGCTTTTTCAGAGTAAACCGGTCAAGGAGTCCGTCTTTGCCGAAAGAAGCAGATGCTTTTCGTTCCGGGACGGTGAAATCTCCGGATGGTTTCTGCGAAATCTTTTCGGGAGGAGAAAGCCCCGCATTCATTTCCGCTGCAAAAAGCTTCATCCTGAGAGTGTGTCCATGTACTTCATGACGGCGGGCATTAAAGAGTTGTTTCCGCTTTTTATCTGCGGCATCATCAAGAGGTAACGTATACAGCTGATAAAACGCTTCCCATTCTTTCTTTGTCGTCAATTCCTTAAGCTCAAATGCGCTTCCGCTGTTCCAGCGTTCCGGTGCCAATCGTGTTGTGACTATGATATCACACGGAAGTGAGAGAAACTCTTCCTGGAGCTTTCCCTCCGGGTGATTCCAGTCGTCGATAATGATAAGGACTTTTTCAGCTGCAAGAATGTGCTTAAGGACCTTCAGTTTTGCATTGGCATAGCGGCGGCGGGTTTTATAGATATCCGCCCTGTATTCCATATCTTTGATGCGGATCGAGCTGTCATTCGAGATCAGCCGCTCAAGGCTTCCCTCAAAGGTCAGGAAGAGAATACGGCTGTAGCAGTCCTTGTTTTTCAGAACATAGACTTTCGCGAGCGCTGTTTTTCCGATACCGCCGATGCCGCAGATGATCGCGGGACCGGTGCCGTTTTCAAAAATATGCGCGATGCGCTCCAGTTCCTGTTTTCTTCCGGCAAATGGCTCCGGCAAAATGACTGTGCTGCCAAGGAGTGAGGGCAGTGCAGAGGAACCCGCCGCTTCTGTCTTCTTCGCAAGGGCAGCCTGAAGGGCTGAGACAGTCCCGGAATCACGGATCCCGGGAGGCGTATCGGAATATTTGATTCTCTGACGCAGCATGGCTTTTTCCCAAGCGAGAAGGGCATCGTCATAATCAAAGCCGGTGTTATTCATGGGTCACTCCTTTAGATGCGAAAGGATCGGCACATTGCAAAAGAGCATCCCCTGAAAAAAGGATGCCCCAAAATGAGTTCTCAGATCCTGTGCTCCGGACTTGTTACCAGATGCCGTTTACGGCTTTTATTGCCCACCATTCGATCGGGGTGGATTTTCCGGAACGGCGGATGCGGATCTTCCATGTATTATCCTTCCTAAGCTGTTTCAATCCGTCAGAGCCGAAATACCCTGCTCCAAGGGGACCGTTCCATGCCTTCAGTTTGATCTTCTGCCCGCATTTTATAGTGCCTGAATAGACGCACTTCTTGGTCCTTGTGCTGTAAATCTCAATTTTCATCGAATTTTTGGCCTTGTATTTTTTACCATTGCTCTTATAACAATAAACATAGAGAGTCGGATTTTTTGCAAAATAGTGTTTTGCAGGCAACATAAAGAAATCGAGTTTTTCTTCTGCGGTGACGTAATGCCAGGATGACCAGGCTGCACCGCCGCTGAATCCGCCCTTTTTCCAGTTTGTTGACGCATTTGCTGTCACCGGGAACATCGCTATGACGGTAATAACCGCAAGCATCACGAGCGCTTTTCTTATCTTTTTCATATATTTTCTCATGCCTCCTCGCTGACTTGTATCAAAATATACAGTTCCATCTATTCATTAACATACAAATCGGGGAGATGCAATAATGTGAATTTTAACATTTTCAGGCAGAAATAAGCAAAATCTATATTTATAGTTGCCCTTTAGACCTGAAATTACTTACAATATAATTATATCACATACTAATCCGCAATCGGCTTTTCGCACCCCCATCACAAAAAACATGAAAATATATACTTTATACGAGAGAGGATAATTATGAAGAAAAAACTATTTGTGTCGCTTCTGACAGCGCTCATCATGACTTCTGCGGTTACCGTCCACGCCTCCGGTGTCAGAGATCTGCTCGAGGATTCTACG
>CACXFM010000277.1 GCA_902766955.1 uncultured Lachnospiraceae bacterium
GCTTTACAGGGAGCTGGATGCGGGAAAACCGCACGTCCAGTTCTGAGAGGGGTATGCCCTGTAAAGGGCACACCTACTTACCAAATTCCTTTGGATTTCCTATGAAACAAAAAAGCACTCCGTGCAGGTTGCGACTGGTCACAGCGAAAGGAGAATCAGATTATGGAAGCAAGTGTTGCAATTCAGAGCCTGCCCGCCGCGGGAAACGATGAAGAACTGATCAGAATCGTCGATGAAGTGATCGCATATATCGCCTCATCCGGGTACAACTATTATGTCGGTCCGTTTGAGACCACCATCGAGGGCCCCTATGATGAACTGATGGATATCGTCAAAGAATGCCAGCATATCGCCGTCCGGGCCGGAGCGCCTTCCGTCGCGGCGTATATCAAAGTTAGCTATAAACCGGAGGGTGAGGTTCTTTCCATTGAGAAAAAAGTCGGCAAATATCACAGATAAACTGCCTGCCGCGGCAGCCATCGTTCTGATTATCGCCCTGTGGCAGTTCCTGTGCAGCGCGGGCATCATCCCGCACTACATGCTGCCGTCACCGCTGGAGGTCATTACCGCGGTCGGAAAGGATTTCCCGAATCTGATGATGCATACGGCGGTCACGCTCCAGGAGGCCTTCCTGGGCCTCCTGGCCGGAATCCTCCTGGCCTTTGCCGCGGCAACTCTCATGGACCGTTTCAGCGTCATTCAGCGGGCCCTATATCCGATCCTGATCATCACGCAGACGATTCCGACGATCGCGATTGCTCCGATTCTCGTGCTCTGGATGGGCTTCGGCAAAGCTCCGAAGATCACCCTCGTCGTGATCACCACGTTCTTTCCGATCGCGGTCGGTCTGCTGGACGGATTCAAGAGCGCGGATCCGGACTCCCTGCGGCTGATGAGATCCATGGGCGCAACTGACATGCAGATTTTTTACCATGTCAAATTTCCGTCGGCGCTCCCGTATTTCTTTTCGGGTCTTAAAGTGTCCGCGTCCTATGCCGTCGTCGGCGCCGTGATTGCCGAATGGCTGGGCGGTTTCGAGGGACTGGGCGTCTATATGACGAGGGCCAGAAAAGCCTACTCCTTTGACCGGATGTTCGCGGTGATCCTGGTGATTATCGTCATCAGCCTCCTGCTGATCCTGCTGGTCAATATCCTGCGGGATCTGTCCATGCCGCATCTGAGGGCCGACACCGGGAAACAGAAATAAACCAAATCAAATATGGAGATTTAAAAATGAAAATGAAATATTCCGCTCTGACAGCCGGCCTCCTGACCGCTGCCGTTTCCATCATGATGCAGGCACCTGTCTGTGCAGCCGATTCGATCACAGTCTGCCTGGACTGGACCCCCAACACCAACCACACGGGCCTCTATGCTGCGCAGGCGCTCGGTTATTATGAAGAAGCGGGACTGGACGTCAGTATTGTCCAGCCGCCGGAAAACGGAGCCGCCCTCATGTGTGCGTCCGGCCAGGCGCAGTTTGCGGTTGACGCCCAGGACACAATCGGAGCCGCTTTTGATATGGATGAGCCGCTTGCCGTGACGACCGTGGCGGCCCTGATCCAGCACAACACGTCCGGCATTATGTCCCGGAAAGAAGACGGCATCAGCTCTCCGAAAGATCTGGAAGGAAAGGTCTACTCCACCTGGGAGTCCCCGATCGAGCTGGCCATGATCGAATTTATCATGAAAGAGGACGGGGGCGATTTCTCGAAGCTGAAGCAGATCCCGAATGATATTACGGACGAGCCCGCGGCGCTTGCCGCCCACCAGACCGATTCCGTATGGGTCTTCTACGGCTGGAGCGGCATCAATGCGCAGATCGAAAACGTCGACGTGAATTATCTGGATTTCGGCCAGCTTGCACCGGTGCTGGATTATTATACGCCCGTCCTGATCGCGAACAACGATTTCCTCGAGGAGCATCCGGATACCGCCAAAGCATTTCTTGCCGCCACCGCAAAGGGCTATGAATACGCCATCGAAAACCCGAAAGAAGCCGCCGATCTCCTGATCAGCGGAGACAGCACGGGCTCCCTGGCCGATGCCCAGGAGCTGGTCTATGCCAGCCAGGAATGGCTTTCCGGAAAATATATCGATGATGCCTCTTCCTGGGGCCGGATTGATCCGGAGAGATGGAACGGCTTCTACACCTGGCTGTATGAAAACGGCCTGACAACTCATGATCTGACAGGCATTGGTTTTTCCAATGATTACCTGCCGGAATAAACCGGGGAAGAACATGCAACTTCTGAGAGCGGAGCATATCACAAAACAATACGGTGACAAAACCATCATCAGGGATATTTCCGTCCATCTGGACAGCGGCGAGCTGGTTTCTCTGCTCGGCCTGTCCGGAGCGGGCAAAACGACCCTGTTCCATGTCCTGTCCGGCCTTGTGACGCCGGAAGAGGGCAGGGTGTTCCTCGAAGAAGAAGATATCAGCGGAAAGCCCGGCAGGATCAGTTACATGCTGCAGAAAGATCTGCTTCTGCCTCACAAAAAGATCATCGACAACGTCTCACTGCCCATGCTGCTGAAAGGGACGCCGAAAAAAGAAGCCAGAGAGAAGGCGGATCCCCTGTTTCGCGAATTCGGCCTGGAGGGCACCCAGTATCTGTATCCCAGCCAGCTCTCCGGAGGAATGCGGCAGAGAGCGGCGCTCCTCCGCACCTATCTGACGGGAAACAGAGCGGCCCTTCTGGATGAGCCGTTTTCCGCGCTTGACACCATCACGAAAAGCCAGATCCATGAGTGGTATCTGGACGTGATCGGCAAGATCGGCCTGTCCGTGTTTTTTATCACCCATGACATCGACGAAGCCATCCTTCTGTCTGACCGCATCTATATCATGACCGGCAGACCGGGTGAGATTCACAGTCAGATCAAAATAGAAACAGCCAGGGAAAACCGGAAGGATTTTACCCTGACTGATGAATTTCTGACATATAAGCGACGGATTATCAAAACGCTGAGAGAGCACTGAAGTGCTCTCTTTTTTTTAGTTTGCGCGCCATGGGCGCGCTCTAACGGGTGAAAGTCTCGAGTAGCGTAGGCAACGACGAAGTACATAGCTGAACAGCAAGGGTGTCCACCGTGAAAAGGAGCGGCTGTCGATACGACTTTTACCCCCCCCCTGTAGCGAAGCGCGCCGGGAGGCTGTCAGGAAGATTGGACGGACCAAAGGGTTTGGAGCAGCAAAGAAGGAAATGTCTGCAACTGCCGACACCATCGGTTGAGTAGTTCAATATAGAATTGAAGGAAACCGGTATTCGTGATATAGTAACAATTGATGGATCATACAATAATTTCAGAAAAAGCAGGAGGCTCGCATGGGAGTCAGCTATAAAAAACTATGGAAGATGCTGATCGACAGAGATATGAGTAAAACGCAGCTGATCCAGAAGGCCAGGATCAGCACTAATGCGATGGCACATATGGGAAAGAACGAAGATGTTAGAGTCGAAGTTCTTGCCAAAATATGCTGCGCTCTCAACTGTACGATGAACGATATCATGGATGTGATCCAGGATGATGATACAAATAGAGGCGGGCAAAATGGTTGACACCAAGAAAGAACAGGAGCGCGATGAACTTCACCGCGCCATATGGGCGATCGCGGATGAGCTCCGCGGCGCTGTAGACGGTTGGGATTTTAAGAATTATGTGCTCGGCACTATGTTCTATCGGTATATTTCGGAGAACCTGACCAGCTATATCAAC
>CACXFM010000278.1 GCA_902766955.1 uncultured Lachnospiraceae bacterium
CGGGGCGGATCCGCGAAAAGGCTGGGGAGATCTCGATGAAGACGGCAGGGAAGCACTCGGGCAGGCCTTTGAGAATCTGATCGCGGCCCTCCGGGAGGAACGCTTTGAACCGTCCTGCGTCATGCTGAAAGGGGAAGCCGTCGAATTCGCGAGCCTCCCCCTGACCATGTACGCCCACGCGCCTTACGAAATCATCAGATGTCCCGATGCCGGCACCATGATCCGCAACTATTACGGAACCAGGGAGAAGGTCACCCGGATGCGGCAGAAATCGGCCGACCTGCGCCATATCGCATCCTCGGCCCGCGACAGGGTGCGCAAGAAACTGCTGATCCAGGAAAAGCAGATGCAGAGCACCGAAAAGCGGGAAACCTACAGAATCTACGGCGAACTGCTCAATGCCTTCGGGTATTCGGCCGAAGAGGGCGCGCGGGAATTCACCTGCACCAGTTACTACGACGGGCAGCCCGTCACGATTCCGCTGGATCCGCTGCTGACAACATCGGAAAATGCGCAGCATTATTTTGCCAGATACAACAAACTGAAGCGGACGGCCGAGGCTATGGAAACCCAGATCGCGGAGTCCCGGGCCGACAGCGAGCAGCTGGACTCCATCCTGGTCGCCATCGATCTGGCGGAGACCGAGAGCGATCTTGCGGAAATCCGCAGGGAATTGGAAGCTTACGGGTTTGCCGCCAAAAAAGCAAAGACCGTCAAGGGAGCCCGCCGGGAGGCAAAATCGGAGCCGTATTCCTATACATCCTCGGACGGATTTGAGATTCTGGTCGGAAGAAATAACTACCAGAATGAGGAGCTCTCCTTTAAAACCGCGGAGGGGGGCGATTGGTGGTTTCACGCCAAGGGAGCTCCCGGAAGTCATGTGATCGTCAGGTGCAGGGGAAAAAAGCTGCCTGACAGAACCTTTGAAGAGGCCGCTTCGCTGGCTGCCTGGTATTCATCTCTGCGGAAAGCGCCTAAAGCGGAAGTGGATTATACGCAGCGCAAAAATCTGCGCAAGAAAAACGGCGGGAAACCGGGCTTTGTCATCTATCACACCAATTACTCGATGATGGTCACTCCCGGCGTGGATGGCCTGCAGCGAAACCGCTGAGGCGCTTTGTTGACGGAAGTGCACTTTTGATGTAAACTCTAAACCACGTCAATTATGTGAATAAATGGCCGGGAATCTCTAAAAAACAAACTGCCGACGGAAAGGAAATGCTTGCGATGATCCGAAGCATGACAGGCTACGGCCGCTGTGAAACGGCTGATGACGAGCGCAAAATCACCGTGGAAATCAAAGCGGTCAACAACCGCTATGCGGATTTTAATATCCGGATGCCCAGAAGAATCAATGCGCTTGAATCCAAAATCAGAAATCTGCTGAAAGAGCACATTTTCAGGGGCAAGGTCGATATCTACATCACGCTGGAGGAATATGGGGATAAAGCCGGCGCGCTTGTCTATAATGAAGCGCTGGCTGCCGAATATGTGTCCTACATGCGTAAGATCGGCGAGACATTCGGCCTTGATTCCAAGCTGTCCGTCACGGATATCGCCAAGGCGCCCGACGTTCTGACGCTCGGCACCACCGAGACGGATACCGATCTGTTCTGGAACCTGCTCTCACCCGTCATCCGGGAAGCAGCCGCCAACTTTAACGAGGCCAGGGAGCTGGAGGGCGGGAAACTCAAAAACGACCTTCTGCTCAAGCTTGACTCGCTGGAAGCCTATACGGACCAGGTCATTGCGCACGAGCCCGAAATTATGGCCGCATACCGCAAGCGGATCGATGAGACGGTCACGGAACTCCTGGAAGACCGCAGTCTCGATGAATCCAGGATCGCGGCGGAATGTGTCCTTTTTGCCGATAAGATCTGTACGGATGAAGAGACGGTCCGACTGAAGAGCCACATCCAGCAGATGAAAAAAGAGCTGGACAAGAACGGGAGCATCGGGCGCAAGCTTGATTTTCTCGCCCAGGAGATGAACCGGGAGGCCAATACGACGCTGTCCAAAGCGGGGGACCTGATCACGGCGGATCTCGGCATCGCCATGAAAACGGAAATCGAAAAAATCAGAGAACAGATTCAGAACATTGAATGACAGCACGGAGGGACTGCATGAGCAAAAAAGGAATTCTGACCGTTGTTTCCGGTTTTTCGGGTTCCGGCAAAGGAACCGTGATGAGCGGGCTTCTCAAAGCGCACAGTGAGTACGCGCTTTCCGTGTCCGCCACGACCAGAGATCCAAGGCCCGGTGAAGTTCACGGAGTCAATTATTTCTTTGTGTCAAAGGAAGAATTCCGTGAGATGATCAGCGGCAATGCGCTGTATGAATATGCGGAATACAGCGGCAATTTCTACGGCACCCCAAAGGCATATGTGGATCAGTGCCTCTCGGAGGGAAAGGATGTGATCCTTGAAATCGAGGTACAGGGAGCCGCTAAAATCAAAGAGCAGTTCCCCGATACCGTTCTGATTTTTGTCACGCCTCCCACTGTCGAGGAGCTTCTGCGCCGCCTCACCGGCCGCGGCAGCGAGTCCCCCGAAAAGATCCGCGAGCGCATGAAGAATGCCGTCCGGGAGGCCGGCTCCATGCAGATTTATGACTATATACTGGTAAACGATGATCTCGATGAGTGCGTAGAGGCACTTCACGGGATTATTTCCGCCGAGCACCGCCGGGCCTGCAGAAACCGGCAGCTGATCGACACGATAACAGAGGAATTTGAAATGATCCGGTGATCCGGACGAAAGGAGATATACTACCATGATGATACATCCCTCATACAAGGAAATGATGGAAGCGGTCAACGCTGACAGCGAAGACGATACGACTCCGATCGTATCCAGCAGATATTCGATTGTTATGGCGACCGCCAAGCGCGCCAGACAGATCGTGAGCGGCGATGATCCGCTCGTGGAGAACGCGGAAGGCAGAAAGCCGCTGTCCGTGGCGGTCGACGAGATCTATCACGGTGCGGTGCACATTCTTCCCGACGAACATCCGGAGGAGGAGCAGAAGTGAGTTCCGCAAAGCTCCTCATGGTCTCTCTCGGATGTGATAAAAACCTGGTCGATTCCGAGCGGATGCTCTCCATCCTGGCGGACAGAGGCTTTGAACTGACCGACGACGAGACCGAAGCGGAAGTGGCGGTGATCAACACCTGCTGCTTTATCGAAGATGCGAAGAAAGAGAGCATTGAGAAGATCTTTGATCTGGCTCGGCTCAAGGAAACCGGAAAACTGAAGGTTCTGATTGCGGCCGGCTGTATGGCACAGAGATACCGCGAAGAGATCCTGGAAGAGATTCCGGAGATTGATGCACTTGTCGGAACGGCGGGCATTGATGAGATTGCCGCGGCGGTGGATTCCGCGCTGAGAGGTCAGAAAGCGGTCTTTACTCCCGACATCAATCGTGATCCCGAAACGGTCCCCGGCAGGCGGATCGTGACAACCGGCGGCCATTACGCATACCTCAAGATCGCGGAAGGGTGTGACAAGCACTGCACATACTGCGCCATTCCGTCATTCCGCGGGAGCTACAGAAGTTTTCCGGAAGAGGACCTCGTGAAAGAAGCGGAGATCCTGGCCCGAAGGGGCGTCCGGGAACTGATCCTCGTGGCACAGGAGACGACTCTCTACGGCACCGACCTGTACGGCAGGAAGTGCCTCCATGAGCTGCTCCGGAAACTGTGCCGGATCGAGGACCTGAGATGGATCCGGATCCTCTACTGCTATCCGGAGGATATCTATCCGGAGCTGATC
>CACXFM010000279.1 GCA_902766955.1 uncultured Lachnospiraceae bacterium
CTCTTTCTAAATCTGGCTGCTGAGGAACGCAACCATTATAGAAGAATGTGAAAAAGAATATCAGACACACAAAGTTATACGCTTACAATCTGATGGCGCGAGATTATGGCGCGATGTACTGGCGCGAAAGCCTGATGTTGATGAAGCAATTGACAGGCTGAAGCGAAATGATTTTCCGGCGGGGATTAACGCTGTGATATTTTTACTTCACAAACCGGCAGGACAGGGATCAAAAGCTAATGTGCTGTCTGTTGACGATCCGAGAGTAGAGGAGTTCTTCGGCCTGATTGATGCCGCACATTCCTTCAAGGTGGGAATGGATAGCTGCAATGTTCCCGGAGCTATCAGGTTCTGTAAACATGTACTTCCGGAATCTCTGGATACATGCGAAGGCGGTCGTTTCAGCTGCTATATCGGACCGGATCTTGTGATGGTTCCATGTAGTTTTGATCAGAAAAAAGAATTTGAGGTTTCTCTGCGAAATATGACCATAGCGGAAGCCTGGAACAGTGAGCCTTTTGAGCGCTTCAGAAATCTTATGAGGCAATCCTGCACGGAGTGCAATATAAGGGAGCTGTGTATGGGTGGGTGTCCGCTAATGCCGGAGATCGTTTTTTGCGATAAAAAGGAATCCATGGGGGCATCATCTTAATCTCTTAAGGTGATGCCCAAATCCATACCGATCTGCTGCGCCAGCTCGATGATTTCCTGATCCGACATTTGTTCGATTCTGGAGAGGTCCATAAGCGCCATCGGAAATCCGTTCCACATGGCTGTGCCGTAATAGTCCTTTAGGTCCCTGCGCAGCTGGTTTACATCAATCTCATATTCCATTGGATCCTCCGTCCGCGTTATCATCTGTTTTATAGTATTCTATATAGATGACGATCGCCGGCAGATTGTTGTCCTGCACGAGCGTTGCCCCATGTCCATCAAGATAGTAGACGTAATGCAGGTTGCCGTGGTTTGATGTTTGCTCACCCTTTCTGTCCGCAAGGATATCCAGCCGGTTTTTCAGTTTGGAAAAAAGAGCTGAGCGGTCTTTTCGGAGACGCGGATTGGAAGCGGCGTTTTTAATAAGGCTCCTTTGCTGGAAGAGTTTTGCATGCTCAAGCCACAGTTCACGGAAATATCCGTTCCGGAACAGCAGACAGACAACCCAGTTCTCGCCGGCGTACTCCGATGTATGACGCAGATACACATGCAGGCAGTCTGGATCCAGGAGATCCTGCACCTCCTTTGCCTGCTCATAGAACTTGAGCTCCCGGAAATCCGAAAGGGGCATATCGATCCGGATCTCGTGCCCGCCGATATAAAAGCTGTTTTTCTTAATATCAAGTTGCAGGGCATAGGGATCGACCGTCTCCGCTGACGTATCATTTGCCGGTTCTGTTTCCGAAGCTCCCGCATCACATTTCGGCGTCGTCAGTTTTGCATGCAGTTCCACAAACAGAATCGCCTGCTTGGCATGACGGCTTCTCTTTGAGATCGGATCCACAAAGCTGGCGAATGCATTTTCGATCTCAAGGAGTCTGCCATCATAGAGGGGAGCAACAGCATTACAGAGTTCTGCGGGCATGTTGCCGACATCCTTTCCCTTCGTCGTAAGAAGCAGGAAGTTGTTCGGATTGAAGGCATTTTCCGGATCCCGCTTGATACAGATAGCATCGCCCGCTTTTACTTTTTCGATCTGCTCCGTACGGCCATCATACCGGGTCCCTTTTGACTCGAACCGCAGCATAAGCTCTCCTGTGGCTTCATCCCAGGATCCGTCGGACTGTTCCGGATATTCCATCATACCGGGTTCAAAAAAGTCCGGCCCCATATCTTTTGACAGCTCATGCCGCGCATGCAGCCTGGCCATCTCCGTTAACAGGATTTCTTTTTGCTCTTCAAACGAATTCATGTTTACATTCCTTCCGCGTCATCAAGTTCTCTGTTGAGGATTTCTGAGTTCGCATATAGTCTATCCATATATTTATCGTAATAAACGTTTGTTCCGCCGAGCTTGTAGACCAGATCCAGACGATCCGGGATCCGGCAGCCGTACGTCTCCTCCATCTCAGTCATAAGGTCATACACATCGATACTTCCGTGCTCACAGATTAGTGACTCCTCAAAGGACTGGATCGTGATCCTTTTATTTCCCTTATAGAGAAGGATGTTGCCAAACGCTTTTGTATCTGAGAATCTTTCATCCGAAGTAAGCAGACTTGCGTAGAACCAGTCGGAGAACCCGAGTTCAAAGAGCTCCGACTCAAAACCATCCTTCTTTATGGACTGCACGCTGAAATACGTTTCGGCCGCCACGAAATTCGCCACTTCATCGCAAAACGACTTAAGCTCCTCTCTTGTGATGCCGGCCGCAGCCAGCTTCCGGAACGTGATAATCTGGTTCGGTTCGAACTCGAGAACCTCCAGATCGTTTTTCATGTTCATAAGCGTGCCGGAAAAAGCTGCAACGTAAGCAAATCTGTTACGGTATGGCGTGATATCGGTGACATCCTGCCTCGTCAGAAGATCCCTGAAATAAGCATCCAGAGAGCTGTGGTTTCGGTAAACATACCGCGTCAGGACAGAAAAGCCCATCAGTTTCAGGTTGTACGGGTTGATCTCCTCAAGATCCGCACCGGGAATTACTCTTGCGTAGATCTTCCGGATTTCATCAATGTAATAGAAGTCTTCCGTTAGTTCTGTAAGAAGAGCTTTCTGATTGTCAGCCAGCATAGCTTTCTGGTCGATCGTATACATACCCTGGTGATAAAATGCTGCCAGTGGCTGAAGATAAGTACCCATCACGGTTGCCGCATCGTAACCGTATTCCTGATGAACCAACTCTGCAAAATCCGCCTGTGAGATCGGAGCGCTGTCGATCAGAAGATTCAGAAGTGCGCCGTCCCGGTCAAAGGTGCCGAAGCGTACCATCGGCATTCTTCCGCAGTGGAAATCGTGGTATGCCCCATCCGGAACAATTTTCCGCAGAAGATTGTGGAGTTCATACTGATCCCGGATATCGTATTTTTCCATGATTTTCGGATAATCCTGCATGAATTTCCATGTGGAGTACTCGATGTTTTCATAGGCGTCCAGATTCAGTGTGTCGAGAAGTTCTGTAAAATCCTGTCCGTCGATATCATAATACCGGATCTGCTCATTTTGCTTCCAGAGCAGGAAGCGTACTTCAGAAAGCCGGTTCTTTCTTGTGCGGATGACGGCATCCGTATAATAGAGCTTCTCATCATAAGGGACTTCTTCCTTACGGAGGAAGTTGTTATAAATCCCGGTAAATTCATCAAAGGACACATTTTCCGCGCAGAATTTACGGACAACATACTCCTCCAGATCGGCTCTCGTTTTATTGATCCATTTGCCGTCGAGAAAGAGTTTGTTCCGGTTCAGATAGTTCTTGATCTTAAGACGGAAGCCGAGATCAAGATTATGATAATCATCGACTGCTTCATCAAGAGACTTTTGGCCCTTGGACGTGCCTGTCATTTCCATGTAGGAGAAGACATGTCGGCTGATGCCGAGCCATTCCTCCGCATCTTTCTTTTCGATAGAATAGGTTTCAAAAAAATAGCGGTAATAGTCCTCATCGAACCATTTCACACCCTTATCCGCCGACAAATAGCCTTTTATGTTTTTCATGTTGCCGGCGACGATCTGACGAACCCGTTCCCGGGTCATATCGTAATCCGCACCAATAGCCTCCAGCGTCTCCCCCTGAAGCCGGCGGGTTATAATCACACGATTTCTGTCATCAATGTTGGTGCATTCCGTCAGATAATCGGCAAACTTCGGAAAGAGCCGGTAGCACCGGAAATCTACGTATTCAAGCGTCCCGTCCGCGAGAAGGCTGCCGAGAACAGATTTCAGCATTTCGTCGGAGACCTGATTCGGCATGCCGGATTTTTCTCTGAGTTCGCGGAGGTTCAATCCCTCAAAACCGATTTTGTTGTAGGTGTCAAGAATGATGGCTTTGACCGATTCTTTGTCCAATAGAACGCTGTCATTCCCGTCGCAGAAAACTCTCAGTCTTGCTTCATGCTTTGTGAGATAGTCGTCAATATATGTCTGAATCTCCTTCAGAGATCCGGAACCCATGCCCTTGAATTCTCTCAGTTCGTCTTTTGTAAGGAAAATGAAATCGCTGACCTTCGGATACCCATTTCTCATAAGCAGGTTTTTAGAACGGACGGAAAACCCGATCGCTTTCACATCACAGTCATTTGCCTGCACGTACTGCAGAATCCGATCATGCGCATCTTTGCTGTAAAGAAGATCGCGAAGAGACGGCTCATGATCATGGGTGGTTTCCTCCGGCATATCCGGCAGGATCCCGTCACCGGTTCCATCCGGATCAGGCAGGTGGCCTTCTGAAACGTATTTTCGGTATTCCCCGATCTTCAGGAGGACTTCGTCAATGGATTTTTGGCCCATGTTCCGGATCCCGGAAAGTGTCTCTTCGGTATATTCCAGCATTTCGCCGACGGTTTTAACACCGACACGGTGAAGGGCATTGGAGGATCGTCTTGACAGCCCGATATTATCAATCTCTATTTTTTTTATGTCCATATTTTACCTGCCAATCACAGTAACTCTTTCATTGTTTCCGCAATTCGGATCAACTCCCCGAGGTCAGTCTTAAGAATGGCTTTTTCTTTTGTTCCAAGCCGGTCAAAGAAGCGGGTGTCTATATCCTTCAACATTGCAATGCTCTTTGTCACATTTTCAGAAGGTCTTTCTTTCAGTTTTTGAGAGCGGGAGCGCAGCATCGCTCTTTCCATGGACATGGCCAGCTCGTCCGCAATATCCACATTCTCTGATGCGAAGGCATCGATGTCTTCTTTTGTATGGATTTCTTTTTTATTCAGCTTCTCATGGATTGCTGTATCCAATTTCCGCTGGTCATCAAAGTATTCCCTGTACGAATCACTGCGGATCAGGCCCTTGATGTCCCGGATGAATTTCCGCTGGTCAGGAATCGCTTTCATCATCACGTTGTTGAAGGCGATCCTCTTCAGTTCTGCTTTTTCGGTTTCCTCCAAAGATCTGAGAAGAGGAATCATTTCCTGAAACAGATCGTTGACCTGATATTCACGGGCCACGTGATATTGCTCCGGAAGTCCGATGTAATTCAGAAAATCACAGATCACACCGGCAATTTCAATGCGCCTCCGGACATCCGCAGGTTGTTCGTTGGTGCTCGCGGCATATTCTTTTATGGTCAGCAGTTCTGTCTGTACGACGTCACGGTAGGTCCCGATTGCAAAATCGATCGCGTCATAGTCGACTTTCTTTTCCTCTCCGTGCTGAATGGCAAGCTCCAGGAGCTTGATCTGCTTTTTATCCTCGCGGATATCCATGTCCATAAGGACCGTCTCGAAATATACAGGCTCGGCTGTCGTTCTCTGTATCCGGCGGAGACAGGTGTATCTGCGGTTGCCGTCTACAATCCGGCCGTCCGCAAGTGTAACGCCCGGCTCCCGCTGACCGACAAGCGAGATGTTTTTCTCCGTTTTCCGGATCGCTTCCGGATTGCTGTCACAGATAAAGTTCTCGATGATCCGGTTGTAGATATCTGTATTGAGCTCGCTTAAGGAATCCTTTCCGTTTTCAGATTCATACTGTGTAATCCAGGTGGCAATGCGGTCATTCTGGTCATTGTAATAAAGGGCATCCAGCCGGACCTTGTAGACGGGATAAACGACCGTCTTGCCGGCATAGGTGACCTTACGTGTCAGAGTGGTCTTCTGGACGGTATCCGTGCCGACCAGCTTCAGAAGACTGCCATCCTGCAGAGCACCGCGTTTTGAATCCGATTCCGGCTGTTCGGCTCCCCGAATGATCATTGTCGGGCGGACTGTATCATTTGCTCTGTTCCGGACTTCGCGGTAGCTATTCCTGATTTCATCCGCGCCTTCGGGATCGATCTCTGCACAGAGCAGTGCCATGGTGTCGAGTCCCCGCTCTGCCATGGGCTGATCAAGATCCTGCTGTCCGGCGTGGGCGACGCTGTTGCGAAGGCCCATGAGTTCATTCGCCCAGTTCAGGCAGTTGCGCGGAAGAAGGGCCGAAAAATCATCTCTCCACATTCTTGTGATGATTCGCAGACAGTTTGCGACATCCAGAGAATCGACCAGATCGCCGTAATCACCGTAATCCGGAAGATCGCGCTGGTCATTCAACATGAGACATACGCGATCCCACCAGTGATCTTTATAGATGCGGTGCAGCGTCTGTCCGATATAAGATGACATAGACACGAGCAGAATTCTGAATCCACGCTGAACTAATTCGTAATTTTCCTGCATTATCTGGCTCCTTCTTGCACAAGTGACTCGTTTTTGTATAAGTAAATTATATCGTATTTTTTGTGCATTACAAAACAATTCTCGCTTTAAAGTTATTTATTGCAAAATACTGGCATCCGGTATCTATTGCATTTATAATCTGAATATAAGGCGCGGCGAGGTTGTTATTAATCAATCTTTCGTCGTGATGGAAATTATATCCAAATAACAAAGAGAGTTTACAGAAAGGAAGGAGAATAAGCAATGAGTACAATTTATTTTGAATGTGATAGTGAAATTAAA
>CACXFM010000280.1 GCA_902766955.1 uncultured Lachnospiraceae bacterium
ATCATGACCCAGCGGCCTTCCCTCCTCTTGGGTGCCGGCGGCACCTTCTCCGCATATCCCAGCGTGACAATTGCGGCAAAGGGCCCTTTATCCGGTGCAAAGTGCTGCCTGATAATTTCATCTGCGCCGGTTTCGGACGGAGCCGCAACCCAGCAGCTCCCGATGCCCAGTTCCTGCGCCTGTAGAAGCATGTTTTCAATGGCGGCGCCCAGACTGTGCTCAATGATGTCCTCGCCGGAATTCAGATACTCCTCTTTGTAGCGGAAGACGATGATACAGGTCTTCGCCCCTCCCAGGGTCTGAAGAAATCCGTGGACTTCCCGGGCCACTTCCGGATGTTTCCGGAAGCGCTCCGTAATCAGCGGCTCATGGTCCCTGGCCACTCCGTTCATGATGTCCAGAAGCTCCCGCATTTTCTCCGGGGATCTTACGGCAACAAAATACCAGGGCTGGTAATTTGATGCGGAGGGCGCGTTAAGCCCCGCTTCCAGTATGGTAAGCAGATCCTCTTCGCTGATCTGTTCTTCCGTGTATTTACGTATACTTCTTCTTTTCAGCACCGCTTCCCTGACATTCATTGATTCTCTCCTTTACGCTCCGCAAATATGATGGCGGGGTCACCAAAAGCCGATTACGGATTGTGAAGCGCTGCGCACTCCCACAATCCTGCCCCACATTCGCAATCCGCAGGGCACTGTAATCATATTATAATTCGTCCTCCCGTCATACAGCAATATCAGAAAGAAGCGCCGGCTGCTGTCTGCCAGCTGCCGGTGCTTCTTTCCGATCCGTTATGACAATTCCGAAATTGTGTATTTCTCTATATCGATCACGGTTTTCCCCTCAGCACGAAAATAGATGCCCTGTGCAGAGAGCGGCGTAAAAAGAGAAAGCGTCGCGGTTCTTTCCCCTTTGCCGATAAACAGTTCCAGACTGTACCTGTCCATGACAAACCTGATGACAAGCTCCCCGTTTTCAGTCTCCACGTCCATATCTCTGGTATGCACGATATCATAGAGATAACCGGAATAGCTTCTGTCAATACGAAGCAGCTTTCTTTTCGGCATGAAACTCACTGAAGTGTGATATGTCGAATCTGCCGCCACAAAGATCTCCAGTTTCTTCAGTTCACTCAGATCGCGCACCGTCACGGTCATATCGAGAAGCCGCCCTTCAATTCCCTCAAATGCGCGCTTTTCGGAACCCATCCCGACATTTTTCAGAATCACGGCTTCCGTTCGGAATTCCATAAGTTCCCTGACCGGCTGCTGGATAAGCCTTCCGTTTCTTACATGCAGTTCTCTCGGCAGACTCAGCTGTCCGAAATACTTCACTCCCGGCGGCACAAATTTGGAGTTTGACCAGGCCTGCATCCATCCGACCATAACCCTTCTCCCGTCAGGCGTCAGCATAGTCTGCGGCGCATAGAAATCGATGCCGCTGTCAATCTGCTGCATAGATTCCCTGCAGAATTCATGCGTCACGGGATCCTCATCCCCGACCAAAGCAAGCGTATTGTGCCCTGCATGGTACTCCCTTCCTTCCGGCATCATCGCCATCGGGCTCACACAGAGGACCTGTTTTCCGTCCAGTTCAAAATAATCGGGGCATTCCCACATGCCGCCAAGCTGTGCCGTACTCTCCGCGATCACGCCGTCATACTCCCAGGAAAGAGCGTCTGTGCTCCGAAAGCGCACGATTCTGCTGTTTCTTTCTGCGGTCATGGCCGCCGCCACACAGCGGTATGTGCCGTCCGACTCCTGCCAGATTTTGGGATCCCTGAAATCGGTGGCCCGGCATTCCCATGGAATCATATCGGGACAAATCACGGGATTCCCTTCATATTTCTCATAATTGACACCGTCGCCGAAGGCCAGACACTGTGTCTGAAATCTCTCCCGGTCATCTCCGTCACCGATATCGGAATGGACTCCCGTATACATCAGCAGATGTCTGCCGTCAGGCAGCGTCAGTGCACTGCCGGAGAAACATCCCGCACAGTCGCAGGATGTGTCCGGAGCCATTGCAACCGGCAGCCTGTCCCAGTGCAGAAGATCCCGGCTCTTTGCATGTCCCCAGTGCATGGGGCCCCAGACGTTCGAAAACGGATGATATTGATAAAAAAGATGGTACTCACCTCTGTAAAAAGAAAATCCGTTTGGATCATTGATCCAGCCGCAGCCTCCCGTGAGGTGGAAGGCGGGCCGTTCCTCCCTGCCGATCTCTTTCATTTTACCCGCCTCATAATCACGGGCCTTTTTCAACTCTTTACTGACCATAGTCAACCTGCTTTCATAATGTAGACGAACCCTGTCTGTATTCGACATCCAGACGTATGTTCATCGTTTCGGGTTTTTCACCCCTGACCAGTTTCATCAGCAGATCCACGCAGCTTGACGCCAGTTCACTGACCGGCTGCACAATAGTAGTCAGGCTCGGATAAGGAAGACTGCTGACGTATGTGCCGTCATACGCCACTACGCTGAAATCCTGCGGACATCTGCGGCCTTTCTCATATAATGTGTGAATCAGGGCAGCTGCCGTCATGTCTGTCGCAAAGAAACCGTCTATATCCGTATATTTCTCCGCGATCTCCAATGCCGCATCCCTGAAATCCGTGTAGGAAAACCGGTTCCATTTGGAAATATAGTTAATACACTCGATTCCGTTTTCATGCATGACCTGCTCAAAGATTTCGTGCCTCCTGTTGGAAGGAGTGGATACATGACTCTGCCCGGTGACCTGCAGGACTTTCCGACAGCCCGAGCGGATCAGTGCTTCCGCGGCCATTCTGCCGCCTTTTTCGTGATTGACCGCAACACATGGAATATTGTCGCCAAGCTGTCTGTCCAGTGCCACAATGGGGCGGTCGATCAGTCTGTACCGGTCGATATCCAGTGTATGAACGCCGGTTATAATCCCGTCGACCCTCTGCTGCTTCAGAAGTTCCAGATAATGAGCTTCGTAATTCTGTTCCCTCCAGGTGTTGCAGATCATGCACTGGTACCCATAGCTGTACAGGGCAGTTTCAGCTGCATCGATAAATTCCGCAAAATACGGATGTGATATTTCCGGCACGAGCAGTGCGGCGATCCCCGTCTTTCTGTGATACAGATTTCTGGCCACGGCATTCGGTGTATAATTGAGTTCTTTAATCGCGCGCTGAATTTTCTCCTTCGTTTCCGCT
The DNA here is from genome assembly GCA_902766955.1 of uncultured Lachnospiraceae bacterium. GTDB lineage: Bacteria > Bacillota > Clostridia > Lachnospirales > Lachnospiraceae > Chordicoccus. Next base: position 3,188 of record CACXFM010000280.1, read on the forward strand.
TTGACGTAGCCGCTGTCATTCAGGACACGTGATACAGTTGCCACTCCGACCTGTGCTCTTTTTGCCACATCCTGGATTGTCGCCATGTCATTTCTCCTATGTCAGAACAGAAAGAACGGACGTCCGGCGTTCTCCGCCGACCGCCCGCAGTTGACTGTGATCTTCAAGGGCATGGAGCCGTCCGTTATATGGAACCCATGCCATATGAAAATACTAACATATTCAAAATTCCCTTACAATCCTTTATCCCTTGATTCCTGAAGAAGCAATTCCTTCGACGTAGTACTTCTGCATGAAAATAAACATGATAATCATAGGGATTGCAGAAATCACCAGAGCGGCCATAATCGCGCTGTAGTGAATCGGCTGTGTCCCGAAGAAAGACTGGACCGCCAGCTGGATCGTCCTCTTGTTTTCCCCCGTCATAACCAGGAAAGGCCACATGAAGTCATTCCAGTGAGCAACAAAGTCAAGAATAAACACGGTCGCGTAAACCGTCTTTGAAATCGGCATCACGATCTTGAAAAAAGTTCCCGCAGGGCTGCAGCCGTCGATGGCCGCCGCCTCAATCAGATCATCCGGAATATCACTGAAGAACTGACGGAACATATAGATTGAAAAACACTTTGCCACGAAGGGAACGACCAGTGCTATCATCGTATTGACCCAGTTAAGCTGTGACATTTCTATATAGAGAGGCAGCATAATCGCCTCCATCGGCAGAACCATCAGAGCCACAACCAGGTTCAGAATCGCATTTTTCCCCTTAAAGTCAAATTTCGCAAGGGCATAACCGCACATGGAATTGACCAGCAGATCAAATACCAGAATCAGTGCAATGTACAGCAGTGTGTTTTTAAATACCTGCACCAGATTCATGCGTTTGAAGACTTCCGCATAATTGGCCAGGGATGCATGACTCGGCAGAAATGTCCGGATCGAGTTCATGTTGGCAAAGATCTCCGCTTCTGGCTTCAGAGATGCGGAAATCATCCAGATCAGAGGAGATACAAAAATGATGCCGATCACAATATTTCCAAAGTAAAACAGAAACTTTCCGAGTCCGGCAGAAAATTTCAGAGATGACTGTCTTTTCATCTGCGCACCTCCGTCAGTCATTTGCCGTTGTGATCCGCTTCATTGCGAGGGACATCGTCACAACAATCACAAAGAAAATCGTCGCTATCGAGCACGCATACCCGAAATTGCCCTTCTGGAAACCCTGCGTATAGATATAATACACGAGCGTTTTTGTGGCATTCTTCGGTCCGCCCTGCGTCATGATATACGGCTGGGTAAACAGCTTCATCGCCTGAATCATGGTAATCATGATGACGTACTTAATTGTACCTTTCAGGCCCGGGAGGGTGATGTAACGGAACTGCTCGAATTTTGTCGCGCCGTCAACCGATGCGGCTTCATACTGATCCCGCGGGATCCCCTGCAGTCCGGCAAGAAAGATCATCATCTGATAGCCGGCTCCCTGCCACGCGGACATGAAAATAATCGCATTCATGGCCGTATGCTCATTCGTCAGGAAGTTGACCGGCTTCATCCCGAGATTAACCAGGAGAGAGTTGATCAGACCCGTATTCGGATTCGCATTATAAAGCACCGACCACAGAACGGCGATGACGACCATCGAAGTCAGCTGCGGGCTGAAATACATGGTCCTGAAAATGGATACTCCCCTGAATTTCTTTGCTACTAGAAGAGCCAGTCCCAATGCCATCGCGCACTGGACAGGCACAACAATCACCGTGAAATACACGGTATTTTTCAGCGCCACCCAGAAATTCTTATCACTGAACAGCTTTGCATAATTCTGAATTCCGATAAAATCCATTTTATCCGGTCTCATGATCTGATACTTAAAACCGGAGAAATAGACAGTATAGACCATCGGAACCACCAGGAAGCCGATCAGCAGGATGACCGCCGGAGCAACAAAAGCGTATGCCGTGATCCGTTCATTTCTTTTCCGGCCTGTCAGATTACCAGCTTTTGCCATATCCTGATCCTTTCAATTCATCAAAACCTGTATTGACTGCATCCTGCCGCCACATGGAAGGACAGCAGGATGCAGATGTTTTTTATTCGGCGTAGTATGTCTCGTAGTCTTCTGTAAAGAGTTCGGCAACATTTGTCAGCTCATCCTGGATATAATCAGCATCCACTTCGCCGTTTGTAGCCGCATCAGAGAAGATGTTTGTCATGGCTTCCGCATAGTTGGCAGAGAAAGTCGCATAGGAAGGTGTTCTCGGGCGGGGAACCGCCGTATTGTTCAGCTGCTCGACGAAGAGGGCACGCGGTCCTTCCGCATAATCAGCCATCGCTTCATTTTCGTAAGCGGAATTTCTTGTCGCCGGTTTTGCGATCGCGGCCGCATAGGTCGCCACATTATCCGTGCTCATCAGCCACTGCAGGAACTCGCCGGCTGCTTCCGGATCCGCACAATCTCTGCTGATGGCTGCCGACCAGTCGCCGCACGGAGAGACAGCCTTGCCCGTATCGGAAACCGGATAGTAGGTGACACCCCAGTCAAAGTCAGCGTTCGCTTCCAGCGTCGCCACTTCCCAGGATCCGCCGATCATCGTCGCACAGGCTTTGTTGAGGAACTCATCCTGAATCGGATCAACACTCGCATAGCCCTTCGCGATCAGGTCAGCAAGGAACTCTGTCGTCGCAACAGCCTCTTCACTGTCCACATATCCCTCGGCTTCCGTTCCGTCTTCGCTGATGTAGTCTTTGCCTTTTGAAATATACATCGGCTCCAGAGCGTACGGCAGCCCTTCGCCATGGTCCATGATAATATGTGTGCCGACATGATCGTCTGTTGTGCATTTCTCGGCAATTTCCGCCATCTCATCCCAGGTAAGCGGATTCTCGAGCGTACGGGAATCCAGATCGTCCGTGTCCACGCCGCACTCCTTCAGCATGTCTTTGTTGTAATAAAAAGCTACGCCGGATTCGGTCGCCGAGATGGCATACAGCTCACCGTCATATGTGCACTGCTTAACTGTCGACGGCACAAAATCGGCCATGGTTTCCTCATCGAAGTATTCCGTGATCGGCAGAATGATCTCATTTGCCGCATAATAGGAAACCTGCGGACCGTCCACATAGAAGATCGACGGCAGATCATTGGATGTCACGGCAGTCGCAATTTTATTGTCATAAGCATACGAATCGGAACGGTCAATTGCTTCGCGGCTCACCTGAATATCCGGATGCGCTTCGTTCCACTCTGCAAGCTTCTCAACCCACCATGCCTCAACGGCTTCTCTGTCCGTCGGGCTCCAGATTGTAAGATTGACGACTCCATCATCCGCAGCTGCCGGCAAAGCCGGAAGAACTGAAGCAGCCAGTGCCAGACTTATCACAGCGCTCAGTGTTTTCTTCATCCTAAATACCTCCTGATTACGCTTTCATTTTCAACTTGATCTCATTCGTGTTTCCTGCCTTCCCCGCGCGCCCGGTCCGGCCTTTTGTGGAACGGGTTCCATATTTTCCTTTTTAAAATCCACAGTTTTATGATCTGTGGATCTCAATGCACTCTAAATTGCAAAAGTGCCAAATTTCAAATATGTGGAACCCTTTCCATATGTTGACATTATCATATACAATGATACTGTACTTGTCAATATGGAAAATTACACAAAACCTCGAATGAGAGCTAATCCGAGTCCTCTTCGGATTCCCTCTCCATATACGCCTCCAGGCGTTCTTTGATCCGCGCCGCATATCTGCGCTTCGTGATCCAGGACTGCCAGTCCGCCATGCTCGCGTATTTGTCGGCAAGGCTCAGGATCTTGGCCTCGTTTGACCCGGGCAGAGAACCGCTTGCCGGCCACATATGGTTGAGAATCATCTCCTCTTCTTCCGCGCTCAGATCCGGAAGCAGGCTGCGGGCGATCCGCACCGATTCCTTTGGATGCTTTCCCCAGGAATCAACGCGGTGCCTGTATTTTTCTTCTCTTCCGACCATTCCCAGGTCGTGACACAGGGCGGCCCGGATCAGGTCTCTTTCATTCACCTTAACTCCCCGCTTCTTAAAAAAGCGGCTCAGCTTCAGGCTGGCGACGCAGACGTTGATCGTGTGATCCAGGACCGTTCCGTGCAGATGGTGCGTCTCATCCGCGGCCTTCCTGAAGACATCGGATTTCAGAATATCCGCCCCGTATCGCAGAATAGTATCCGCGACTTCCATCTCCCCGATCGGCTCATTCCATTTCTGGTCAATCATATCTGCTCTCCACCCGGACCCTGCCCCGGTGTATGCTTTCCCGGAAGAAATCCTTGACCGAACAGCCGGCCCTGCCCGAAGAAGCACAGGCGCAGGCACAGGCACAGCTCGATGCGCAGGCACAGCTTGACGCACATGCGGATGCACAGCCTCCGCTTCGCCGGGAACCGCCACCGGATCTGTGCGAACCGCCTGAGCGGCGGCCCGAAGAGCGGCTGCCCGGCAGCGTAATTGTATTCACGTAGATGTAGGTATTGGGTTCTCTCCCGTATCTGTAAGTGCCGTTTTTGGTGTAGGATTCCGGATGCTCCAGATCCTTTTCCTCCACGACTTCCTTATTTTTAATCATACTGGTGCCGCAGTATGCGCAGTTATCCTGGCCTTCCTCCCGTCCGGCACCGCAGTTGGGGCATTTATCAAAATACTCGATTTTGGTGCGCACGATTTTCTTTCTTGGTTCGGGCGCAGATGAAGAACTGCCGCCGAAACCCAGCCCGTCCCTGATCCAGCGAATAAAGCGGCTGAGCAGAATAATGGGAACCGCCAGGCCGATAATTATGGAGACAACCCCGACCAGCGCGTACAGAATGCTGTATCCGGAATCCGAATCGCCGCCGCTTATCGCCACGGTGCCACCGGAAGCCTGGCGGTCAACGGAAAATGCAAACGCATCACTGGGATAGGCGACCGTAATCGAATACCGCTCCCCCGCCGAAAGCTCTGCGGAAAAGACCAGATAATCACCTTCCTGCTGGCATTCCGGCTGCCATGCGCCGGCCGATTCAGCATTCCAGCGGATCTCCAGGTCTTTGACCTCGATCCCGTCGAACCATGCGGGCGTGTAAATAAAAGCCGTCTCCCCTTCGGCGAACCGGTCGATCTGGTACATATGGTCCTGGACGAAGGAGAACTCAAAGCTTGCCACTTCATTCTTATAATACTTGCGGTCCAGATAGACGGCCACCGAAGACCCCTTGTCCTCAAAATGGTCGATGGTGTCCGAGACAGCCGTTATATCCGAGTGGTGGCTGTTTGGCAGACCGATATTGACCCAGTCCAGAGGGCCGTAGGCCTGATCATCCAGCACCTTCCAGTCGATGTGGTAGGTCATCTTCAGAGAGGCATCTTCCTGTACGTCCACGGTGATATGGAAATGCTCAATCTCGTCCGTGGGATCGTCCGCCTTTACGTTCTGTGCAAAACACGCCGACAGCATCAGGAATAAAAACGCCAGCACAACTGCCAGTCTGATTGCGAATGTTCTTTTCATTTTCATGGCCGTATCTCTCATCAGCGGTACCTCCTCAAAGGACACTCACCATTCACCTGCGCGGAGAAGTCCCGCCGCGTCCGGCAGGCCTCGCTCTCCCAGATGACGTTCCAGTCGTCGGTCAGCATATTTCCGAGCGGCTTACCCGAAAGCCAGCTCTGACAGGGCACCACGTTCCCGCCCGGGGTCACGGCCATATTGGAGAGACAGGCTCCGCAGGAGGGCGAAGCAATATTCAGTTCTTCAAAAACCTCCTCTTCCAGCCATCCCGGAGAGGTAAAGGCGATCTCCATGCCGTTTTCATGACAATATGCGACGCTCCTCCTCAGGATCTCCTCAAGTTCACTGCTCTCAAGCTGCAAGGCCTCCGATTCGGATCCCGCGGCACTGCCCGTCGTGATCAGACCGGAACAGGTCACATAAACGACGCCCAGTTCATGGAGCAGCGCAAGTGTCTTCCCGTAGTCGCGGTTGAGCGTGCACAGGGGCGTATTGATACTGACGGACAGCCCCTGGGCCAGCGCATTCCGGATTCCGGCCAGGGTCTCCTCATACCTTTTGGCGCCGACCAGCCGGTTGTGGATTTCGGGATCTGCTGAATAGAAGGTGATCTGGACGCTGTCCAGTTCCGCCTGACGGAGCTTTCTGCAGTAGTCCTCCGTGAGACGGATCCCGTTTGTGTTGAGACGGGAAATAAACCAGCGGGCATAACTGATCAGTTCAAAGAGATCCTCCCGCATGGTGGGCTCGCCGCCCGTAAATGTCACCTGCGGGATGCAGGCACTTCTGCAGCGGTCCAGAATTTTCTTCCAGTCGTCAGTCGAAAGCTCCTTCTCTTCGGACAGCGTCTGGCCCGCAGCATAACAGTGGACGCATTTCTGATTGCAATGCCAGTGTCCGTCCTTCGTCATGGCGCTGACCATCAGGTCCATCCGGTGAGGAGCCTGCATAAACGGCGCATAATCCCCGATGCTCATAAAGTCTACATTTTCAGTGACCTCCTCGCGGTAAGCAATCTGGCGGAGCGTCGTGTAGATCACCCGGATGTCTCCCCGGATCCTTTTCTTAGGAAGCGCCGGTATAATCTGCTTCACATGGTCAGCTGTTTCATCCAGGATTTTCTGAATGATCTCCTCGCTGATCTCCCTGCCGTCATACCGGTTGGTCTCCCGGATCAGTTCCGCCAGAATCACGGCCCAGATGAAATTGACCGGTACGATATCGGTGCCGTTGATGATGGCGACACTCGGCCCGAAAGAGTGATCTTCCGCTTTCGGCGGAATCAGATGGATGCGGATCGCACCCGGGCCGTCGGGATTAAGTGTGGTGTGCAGCACTTCACTGAACTCGGAATCCATGTAGGCCCGCAGATTGCGGACCGTCTTCGTATTGCGGAAAAGAAAAGGTATATCAGCCATATCGTCCTTTCTGCTCCTTAGACATGAGCCGTACAAGTTGATTACGGATTATTCCGTGCTGTATTTACATTATAGTTCCTTCTTCCGATATACAGCAAGAAAAGCATGGAAAAGAACCGGTTACACCGCCATCTCATCGGCGGATACCTCAGCCGCGAATGTAACCTCAAAGAAATTCTTGTGTTTTTTGCGCGTAACCGCTTCGGTAACCCGATCAAAATATAATGAGCTCATAAAACAGCAACACATAAAAACAAAAAACGGCAGATCGGAAGCCGTAAGAGTGTGTAAGAGAAAAGATCTCAGAAAGGAAAATACTATGAAAAAACTTATCGCATTACTCATCGCATGCATCCTGACAGTCGCCCTCGGCGTCACCGCTTTTGCCGCCGAATCAACCGAATCAACAGGCACCATCACAATCACACCTCCGACTGACGTGGATCCGAACGTGGAAACCACATATAACATCTACAAAGTGTTCGATGCCTCCGGCAACGGCACATCCATCAGCTACCGCCTCATGAGCGGAAAAGAAAACGCTCCCGCAGGATTCACGGTAGACGGCGCAGGCAATGTCTCCTATGCGGGTGGTAAGGAAGCAACCAGCCTGACACAGGACGACATCAACGCAATCGCAGCTTACGTTGAAGGTGACACTCCGGTCGCCACCCTCACGGCTAAGGGATCCGAACCGGTCACCTCCGAAAATCTCCCGAACGGATACTACTTCATCACCACGACGACCGGCTCCCTCGTCACCATTAACAGCACCAATCCCAACGCGGAAGTAAAAGACAAAAACTCCATTCCCGTACTCAACAAGGCTATCACAGGAGTCGGCACAGGCAGCTACGACGAAGACGGAAAGAAGGCTCTCGCACAGCTTGGCGCAGTCGTCAACTATGAAGTCACCATCACAGCCGGAAAAGGCGCAAAAGGATATAAATTCCACGACAAAATGGATGCGGGTCTCGCCTATAACGATGATGTGACGATCTCCGGTCTGGATGATGTCAAATATGAAGTCTCTAAAACGCCGGACGAAGGAGACACGATCACCCTCACCTTCACATTCGAAGAAGCCCTCAAGGAAGGCACAGAGATCAAAATTGCTTATACCGCCACTGTCACCTCCGACGCACTGCAGGATAAACCGGCAGAGAATACAGCTACCGTTTCTTACGGAAATAATTACCAGTACACCACGGTTCCTGATAACACGAAAGTCTACAACGCGAAGTTCACCGTAACCAAGACCGACCAGGATGATAAGCCCCTTGCAGGAGCCGGATTCGTCATCAAAAACAAGGACGGCAAATACTATCAGCTCACGAACCCCTCTCAGGCAGACAGCAGCGCCTCTCAGACAGAAGGCGAAGCAGCCGTTACCGCACCCACAGTGAACTGGGTAGACAAGATTGAAGACGCAACCGAATACATCTCAGACGCCGAAGGTAAAGTACAGGCATTCACCGGTCTTGCGGACGGCACTTATACCTTATCCGAAAAGACCACACCTGCGGGCTATAACTCAGTTGCAGATTCAACATTTGAAATCAAAGGAAAC
>CACXFM010000281.1 GCA_902766955.1 uncultured Lachnospiraceae bacterium
AGATGAAGAAGAAAATGGATTCCGGCTGGAAAAAAACAGACATCTGATAAGGAGAGACCTATGATTACAAATGACAAGGGGATTGTTGACCTGAAGCATTTCGTCATCCGCGAGGTGTGCCGCCTGGCGTGGAATGACGAACTGACGCACGATAACCGCGAGAAGATCGCATATGAGGTGAGCCCGGGCCCCAAGCCCGAGTACCGGTGCTGCGTCTATAAGGAGCGGGAGATTGTACGCGGCCGGATCAGGCTTGCCATGGGAAAGAGCCCGGATGTCAACAAGCCGACCAAAAATGTGGTGGCCGTGATCCCGGCAGCCTGCGACGACTGCCCGATTCAGGAATATACGGTCACGGACGGATGCCGCTTCTGTCTGGGCAGGGCGTGTCTCAATGCATGCCGCTTTCAGGCCATCTCCCCCGGCGACGCAAAGATGCGCATCGATTCGGGAAAATGCAAGTCCTGCGGGATGTGCGCCAAGTCCTGCCCCTTCGGGGCCATCGTCCATCTGGAGAGACCCTGCCGCAAGGCCTGCCCCGTCGGAGCCATTCATTATGATGAGAACGGCCTGTGCGTGATTGACGACGAGAAGTGCGTGCACTGCGGCCACTGCATTCACAACTGCCCCTTCGGTGCCATCGGCTCCAAGACGTACCTCGTGGACGTGATTAAGGCCATGAAGAGCGGGAAGCGCGTGATCGCCATGTGCGCACCGGCGACGGAGGGCCAGTTCGGGAAGGAAATCGGCATGGCGGCCGTGAGAGCCGCGCTCATGAAAGCCGGTTTTGCGGATATGGTGGAAGTGGGCCTCGGCGGCGACATGACGGCCGCTTACGAGGCGAAGGAGTGGATCGAGGCAAAGAAGGAGGGCAGGAAGATGACGACATCCTGCTGCCCGGCCTTTATTTCCCTGCTGCACCATCATTTCCCGGAGCAGTATGAAGAGAATAAATCGTCGACCGTGTCGCCGATGGTCGCCGTGTCCCGCTACCTGAAATCCAAGGATCCGGAGTGCGTGACGGTCTTTATCGGCCCCTGCATTGCCAAGAAGGGCGAGACGCTGAACGAGAATATCGCGGACAACGCGGATTATGCCCTGACCTACGGGGAGATGGTGGCATTTCTCGATTCGAGAGACGTGCAGATTGTGCCCGTCGAAGAGGATTATCAGGAGGCCTCGCTCTACGGCAAGCGGTTTGCCGGCAGCGGCGGCGTGGCGGACGCCGTGCTGGAGGTGATGAAGGAGATGGGCGAGGATGTGTCGTCCGTGAGCCTTCTCAAGTGTGCGGGCGGCGATGAGTGTAAAAAGGCGCTGACCCTCCTGAAGGCGGGGCGCCTCACGGAGGACTTCATAGAAGGCATGATGTGTCCGGGCGGCTGTGTCGGAGGCCCCTCCAAGCATCAGGTCGAGACGATGGTGACAAAGGCCAGAAATGATCTCCTCGCGAAGGCGGACGGGCGGAAGATCCTGGATAATCTTGAGCATTATCCGATGGACAGTTTCTCCATGTTCAGAGACGGACACAGGGAGTGAGCAGAACATTTCTCCATGTCATGAGAACTGTGCGATATGTCCTCTTTTCCGCCTGCATGTTATTCTTTTTTCAGTAATCAAGAACATACATCCGGGTTATAAAAATGAATAACAGGAGGAGAACCATGGTGAATTTCAAGCGTATGTTATCTGCAGGTCTTTCGGTTCTGACAGCGGTGACCATGCTGGGCGGCGTACCCGCTTCCGCAGCTGAGTACAAGACAAAGGAACTGCGTGTGGCGATCTGGGACAATAACCAGCTGGCCGGACTGCAGCAGATCGCGGACGAGTGGTCCGAGAAATCCGGTGTCAAGGTGTCGATCGACGTCATCACATGGAACGAGTACTGGACGCTTCTCGAGGCGGGCGCTTCCGGCGGAGAGCTTCCGGACGTCTTCTGGATGCATATCAATGAGGCGAGAAAGTACATGGAAGCCGAGATGCTTCTGGACCTGAACTCCTATATTGAAGCGGATGACGCGATTGATCTGTCCAACTATTATGAAGGCATCGTCAACATTTACAGAAACAACGACGTTCAGTATGCGCTGCCCAAGGATCATGACACCATCGCGCTCCTTTACAACAAGGCGATCTTTGACAAATACGGCGTGGACTATCCGACCAACGACTGGTCATGGGATGACTACAAGGATGCGGCTGCCAAGATCACGGAAGCCGGCAAGGCGGACGGCGTCTACGGCACGGCCATGAACACCAACGACGGACAGGACGGCTGGTATAACCTGATTTATGACTTCGGAGGAAAGCTGATTTCCGATGACAACAAGACCTCCGGAATGAACGACGAAAACACCATCAAGGCCATGACATGGCTGGCGGACAACCTCTTCCCGTGCATGCCGGCTCAGAACGAGATGGCAGTGACGGATCCGGACGTTCTCTTCCAGTCCGGCCTCGTGGGCATGATGCTGCAGGGCTCCTGGATGGTCAACACGTTCTATACGGCTGCGGATGCGGCAAATTATGCATGGGCCGAGATTCCGTACTATGATGCGAACGGAAACGGCCAGTGCGACGAGGGCGAGAGATGCTCTCTGTACAACGGACTCGGCTGGGCGGCTGCCGCCAATACCGAGGATCCGCAGGCCGCATATGATCTGATTTCCGCATTCTGCTGCGAAGAAGGCCAGCTGAAGCAGTCCGAGCTGGGCGTCACGATGGCGGCTTACAAGGGCGCTTCCGATGCATTTGTCAAGGCGTTCGACGGAATGGATATTTCCCCGTTCCTGCTTGTCGAGGAAAACGGAACGCTGATCCAGCATCCGGCTTCACGCTACACGACCGCATGGGAAGGCGGCTTCACAACCGGTCTGGTGGAAGCGTGGCAGCATCCGGAAAAGATGGCCGAGGTCTGCGAGAGCATGGCGCAGATGATGAACGAAGTACTGGCGAGTGAATAATCATGCAAGGTGTCAGGCACCGCGGACCCGCGGTGTCTGGCATTTTCTGCTTAGACGGAGGAAAATGCCGTGAAGGCTGAGGACAGGGTTGTCCGTAATAAGCATTATCACTGTCTGGAGTATGACCACGACCAGGACGGTGATATTTTTCTTGTTGCCTGCGGGATGGAGAAATGTGATCCCGGGGTCACGTACGGGCCGGAACTCCGGGACTGCTATCACCTGCACGCAGTGCTGTCCGGCAGAGGGACGCTGAAGGTCAGAGGGATGGAGTTCCACCCCCACTTCGGACAGTTCTTTCTTCTGAAGGACAATGAGGTGGTGGAGTACACGGCGGACGAGAAGGATCCGTGGGAGTACTGCTGGGTGACGTTTAACGGGAGCCTAGCGCCGCAGCTCGTGCGGGAGATCGGGTTTGAGGAGGACGTCTACTGCGTGGACTCTGCCTATGAGACCAGGGAATTCTATGACCTGATCTGCCGGATGCATGAGAAGCCGGAGATGAATTATATCAATGATCTGCGCAGGAGAGGGATTCTCCTCGAATGCCTGGCCCTGGCGATGGAGGCGACGGAGACCGCCGAGAAGAAGGCGACGCGCAGGAGGGAGCGGCCGACGGATGAGTACGTCGCCAAGGCGATCGATTTCATTCACTATAATTACGCCACGATTCAGGTCGCCGACATTATTTCCTTCATAGGATTCACCCGCAGCTACTTCTCGACGGTCTTCCGGAAGAAGACGGGCCAGTCGCTGCAGGATTACCTGATGCAGGTGCGGATTTCGGAGGCGAGGCGCCTGCTGAAGGAGACCGATCTGCCGGTCCGGGAAATCGCTTTCCAGACCGGGTATGACGACCCGCTGAACTTTTCGAGGATGTTCCGGAAGGTCTGCGGTGTCAGTCCGACGCAATTCAGAAACAGTACGGCATATGGAGACCAGAAGAAATGAGAGAACCGATCTTTCCGCAGCTTCCGCCGATGGGGTGGAATTCCTGGAACACATTTTACGATCAATATGACGCAAAGCTGATCATGAGCGTGGCTGATGCGCTGACAGAGAAAGGGTATGCGGAGAAAGGATACCGCTACCTGATCCTGGATGACTGCTGGGCCGCGAAAGAGCGGGACGGGAAGGGCAAGCTGGTTCCGGATCCCGCGAAATTCCCGGACGGAATCCGCCCGGTGATCGACTATGTCCACGCAAAAGGACTGAAGTTCGGGCTCTACGGGTGCTGCGGCGTGCGCACCTGTGCGGGCTATCCGGGAAGCTTCGAACACGAGTATGAGGACGCCGCCTGTTTCGCGGAATGGGGCGTCGACTATCTGAAATATGACAACTGCCACCGCCCCAACTCACAGGGCAGTGAAATGCTGTACAGGCGGATGAGTATGGCTCTCAGGAACTGCGGCAGGGATATCATACTCGCGGCCTGCCAGTGGGGGACGGAGGACGTGGAGACGTGGATCCGGTCTTCCGGCGCGCACACCTACCGCTCGACGGTGGATATACAGGACAGCTGGGCGTCCGTCAAAAGTATTGCCGAACAGAGGCTTCAGCATCTCTCATGCGGCGGGCCGGGCTGTTTCGACGACATGGACATGCTTGTCGCGGGGATGTACGGCGGGGGATCCAACCCCGAGACATCCCAGGGCGGCTGTACGGCAGAGGAGTACAGGACGCATTTCGCGCTCTGGGCCATGCTGAACGCACCGCTGATCATCGGCTGCGATATCAGGTCTGCGGATGAGGAAACAAGGCAACTGCTCCAGAACGCGGACCTGATCGCCCTGAACCAGGACCCGGAATGCAGGACCTGCTACCGGCTGAAATGTGAATGCAATCCCGGCGCCGTCGTGCTTGTGAAGCCGCTTGCGGGAGGGGATTATGCGGTCGGACTGTTTAATTTTTCGGACAGCGAAGGCTGTGCGGGAGTGACATTCTGGGATATGGGCCTGACGGCTGCCTCCGGCATGGGGCTGCGCTTTTATGACTGCATGGACCACAGGGATCTGGGCGTGCAGAAGGAGGCTTTCCGGATTCTCCTGCCGCCTCACGGCTGTCGGGTCTACAGGTGCCGGCCCGTGAAACAGTAGGAAAGCGGACGGCTGTCTGGTATAATGAAGAAAGTGCCCGGTCACTGCCATGCGTGAGGGAGCGCAAAAAGCAGCGGGCACTTATTTTTTATACCGGGAGAACACTATATGGCAAGAGAACTCACGCCGCAGCAGAAAATAGAGCGCAGCCTCATCACAAAGTACCGCGAGACGATCTGGCACCCCTTTATCGACGCCGTCAGCCGCTATCAGCTGATCTCGGAAGGCGACCGGATCGCGGTCTGCATCTCCGGCGGCAAGGATTCCATGCTTCTGGCCAAGCTGATGCAGGAGCTGGAGCGCCACGGCAAGGTGCCGTTTTCCAACACGTTTCTCGTCATGGATCCCGGCTACCGGCCGGAAAACAGGGAGATGATCGAACGGAACGCGGAGATTCTGCAGATTCCCCTGACCATCCATGATTCGGATATTTTCAGGATCGCCTACAGCCAGGAACACGGCGCGTGTTATCTCTGCGCCAAGATGCGGAGAGGCTGGCTGTACCACAAGGCACAGGAGCTCGGGTGCAACAAGATCGCGCTGGGGCATCATTTTGACGACGTGATTGAGACGACGGTCATGAGCATGTTCTACAGCTCCCAGATCAGGGCCATGCTGCCCAAGCTGCACAGCGATCATTTCGAGGGGATGGAACTGATCCGTCCGCTCTATGAGGTGCACGAGAAGGATATCATCGCCTGGAAGCGCTATAACGGACTTGAATTTCTGCAGTGCGCCTGCAGGTTTACGGACAACTCGGAGACGCACGACGGGGGGACCAGAAGGAAGGCGATCAAGGAACTGATCCGGAAGATGAAGGAGGAGACGCCGGATCTGGACCAGAGTATCTTCAACAGTATTCATTCGGTCTGCCTCGACACGATGCCGGGGTGGCAGTCCGGGGGCGTCAGACACAGTTTTCTTGAGGATTATGACAGATAAGAGGATGAGAAAAACAGTTGCGGATTTTTTGAAGACGGCCCTTGTGCCGGTCGGCAGAACACTGTATATCTACGGCGGCGGCTGGAACCGCGAAGATACGGGTGCCGGCAGGGAGACGAGGACGCTTGGCGCAAGCCCGGAATGGACGACTTTTTTTGACAGACAGGACGCGTTTTATTCCTATAAGGGAGAGGATGCCGCCCGCGGGGGACGCAGCTATTATCCGCATGACGGGGTGAATGTGTACTGTCACGAGGGACTCGACTGTTCCGGCTATCTCGGCTGGGCGGTCTATAATACACTGGAGACGGAGAACGGGAAACCCGGCTATGTCACGAAGGCGTCCGGATTTGCCGCGATGCTGGCGGAGCGGGGATACGGCACCCTGAGGAAGGACGCCGGGCCGGGGACGGGATACCGCGTGAAACCCGGTGATATCGTAAGCATCAGCGGGCACGTCTGGATTTCCCTGGGAACCTGCGCTGACGGAAGTGCGGTGATTCTTCATTCGACTCCGTCGGAGAGCCGGGCGGGACAGCCCGGAGGAGGCGTCCAGATCGGCGCTGTCGGAGACAGTGAAGCGTGTGAGGCGTACCGCGTCGCGGACCTGTATATGTCCCGGTTCTGCCCCGAGTGGTACCGCCGCTATCCGGTAGCGCTGAAGCCGGAGGAGGTCTATTTTTCGTTTCCCGGAGATGAGACGGGGTGCTTCACCTTCGATGGGCATGTGCTGGCTGATCCGGACGGGATCCGCGGGATGAAGCCGGCTGAACTGCTGAAAGTGCAGCCTCCGGCGGATTGAAGCCGCGCTCAGATGGAGATGGTGCTGACGCACCGGGCGCGGCAAGAACGCTGAGGCGTTCCTGGATTATATGGTGCATAATGGATTTCCGGCCGCCCGGTCCGCATAAAAAAAGCGGACCGGGCTTTTCCTGTGCTTTTCGACAGGCTTTTATAACGCCGAATTCAAAGTCGATAAGATGAAACTATGAACAGAAATATAGGTGTATAATCCCGAGTTAGAATAATAGAACTGACGTATTTCGGAGCTAATGAACAGTAGCGTCGGAAAACTCAGAGAAAAGAGTGAAAATAGCGGTGAAACATTTCAAATCAAAACGGCAGACCAGAATCCTTTCATTCCTGATGGCAGTGGTCACGGCATCCTTCCTGATGTCCGCCTTCACCTTTGCGGATGAGGCCTACATCAAAACCTGGGATGACTATAAAGCCAGCGGCGCTCCGGCCGCCACGTGGAATGACGTCGCGGACGCCATGTCGGCTGTACTCGACGCCGGCAAGACCGCATATGAAGGAGGCGACGCCGATCTGGCCTACAAAGCGGTCAGCGATGCGTATTACGGCTACTATGAGACGACCGGATTCGAGCGGGTAGCCATGGGCTATATCTCCGGGTCGCGCAAGTCCGAGATGGAGCTCCAGTTTGCGGCCTGCAAGTCGGTTGCCAAAAAGGGCGGCTCGACGGACGAGTTCAACGAACAGGTGGAACTCCTCAAGTCCATGCTCCGCGAGGACGCGAATATTTTGGACGGCACCTCGTCGGGAGAAGACAGCGGCTCCTCCGATTCGGCATCTGAAGGCGACTCGGCCAAGGCGGCGGCGATGGCCACCTTCGCAGCATGCTTCGGCATTATCCTGAGAGAAGGTTTCGAGGCGATCCTGATCGTCGGTGCGATCATCGCCTACCTGATCAAATCGTCGGAAGGCGACGAGAAGAAGAGAAAGAAGCTGGTGCGCCCGGTGTATCTGGGTTCCCTGATCGGCATCGCGGCGAGTTTCGTCCTGGCCTGGCTTCTGAATGCGCTGAAGCTGGCCAACAGCGCTTCGCAGGAAATCATCGAAGGCGTCACGGCCCTGATCGCCGTGGTTGTCCTCTACTACGTCAGCAACTGGATGCTGTCCAAGTCCGAGACGGATGCGTGGACCTCCTATATTAAAGGGAAAGCGCAGCAGTCCGCGGAGAGCGGCGGAGTCCTTGCACTGGCCCTCACGGCATTCCTGGCGGTATTCAGGGAAGGCGCGGAGGTCGTGCTCTTCTTCCAGCCCATGCTCTCGGGCGGCAATCTGGATATGGTCTGGGCCGGTTTCATTGTCGGCTGCATCTGCCTGGTGTTCGTCTATCTGGCGATCCACCTGCTCAGTATCCAGATCCCGATCAAGCCGTTCTTTACGGCGACCAGTATTCTGATGTTCATCATGTCGATCTCCTTCCTCGGGGCCGGCATCAAGGAGCTGATCGAAGGCGAAGTGTTCGGCATGACATCGCCGTCCTGGCTGCAGTGGATTCCGACGAATGACGTGATGGACGTGCTCGGCATCTATCCGTGCCTGGAGACGCTGGTTCCGCAGCTTCTGCTCCTGGTTGTCACGGTCATCATTTTCGTCAGGACGACGAAGAAGAACCGCATCATTCATGCGGAAGCAGAGGCGAAGAGAGCGGAAGAGCGCGCAGCTCTGGAAGCACAGCAGAAGGCCGAGGAAGAGGCGCACCTGAGAGAAGTCGTGAGGGAGATCGTCAGCGAGATGCTCGCCGGACGGGATGCCGCGGGCGGCGGACAGCAGGAATCATAAAACAGGTTATTTCCGGCCGGGATCCGGCAGGTGATAAACATACAAGATTTACTTAATCTACAGGAGGTCATCTATGAAGAAAAGAACATTAGCGACTGCCATGACAGGTATCATCGCTGCATTTGCAATGGCAATCAACGTCGGCGCTGCAGCGGCTCCGGGCGAAGCTGCCGGATTCACGGAGTATCCGATTTTTGAGGACCAGGAAGTCGGATTCATCAATCTCTCCGCAGTGTATTTCCAGCCTGTTCCGATGTCCAACGGCAATGAGAGCATCGAGGGATTCGACATCCATCTGGAAGCCGACATCTCCGCTCTTGAGAATGACCTTGGCTACGGCGTGGGCGACTGGGTTCCGTATCTGACGGTTGATTATAAGGTAGTCGGCTCCAACGGCGAGACGGCGGCAGAAGGCACATTCATGCCGATGAGCGCTTCCGACGGCCCGCATTACGGCGCCAACATCGCTCTTCCGGAAGCTGATACCTACAATGTGACATTCACGATCCACAGCCCGGAAGAAATGGGCTATCTGGTTCATACGGATGCTGAAACAGGCCCCGGCGGCACATTCGACACTGCATTTGCTGACGGCAACCTCGAGTATACATTCGAAGGCTGGGATTACACACCGCAGGAGTGGTAAAAAACGATCACTGATCTATAGTGAAATAAGTGCGCTGTGCCGGAATTCCAAACGGATTTCGGTGCAGCGCATTACCACTGTCCGGGAACCAAAAAAGAAAGAGGAACTGTTGTGCTTAAATATCTGATTTCTTCTGTTGAACAGCTGCTCGCGCTGATGATCATGACGGGGCTGCTGTCCGCATATCTGGAACATGCATTCGGCCCGAAGGGTAAACTGGGCACGAGAACCGGCATCTGCGCCGGTCTGATTGCCGGTTTCGTCATGGGCTATTTCAAGAATTATACGAACAGAATTGATACCGGCAGATGGAATCTGCGGAATTTCTCCGTCATGCTGGCGGCTTTTCTGGTCTTTCTTGTGATGACCGCCCTCGCAAAAAAAGTGAAATGGGCGGGAACGGCTGCCGTGGCCGCGGGCGCGGTCATGATCGCTCTTCTGTTTCTTTATTACCTGCCGGATTTTCTTTCTTATCCGCATATCGTACTGCAGACAGAGAAGACTGTCTTTTCGACGGCGTTTCTCTACCGCATGATCGGGGCTGTGCTCGGCCTTGTTCTCTGCATCGTGGCGGGCGTCTCCGTATTTCAGGGAGCCCTGAGACTGAGCCTGTCCGTGAGCTTTCTTCTGGCAGTGCTGGCCCTTGCGGTCAATGAAGTGAAGGAGATCACTTCTTCGTTCAGTATTATGCTGGCCAAAAGACTGATCCCCTCCAACCACACCCTGTTTGTGATCGCGAAACACGCTTCCAATTACAGCCAGTGGTTTATTTTTCTGACCATTGCGGTCGGCGCGGTTGTCCCCGTCATCCTCTGGGTCAGGAGTTTTCACGTCAACGAGCCGTACCGCAACAGCGCGGAGCGGCGGAAAATTATCGCCAAATGGCGGAGCGCGAGGCGCTGGAGCACATCCTGCCTGATCTGCGGCGTGCTGTCGGTCCTCATGCTGACCTCCGTCAAGGCGTATGCAAACCGGGAAGTGGAGCTGTCCCCGATTGAGGACGCGCCCGTGAAAGACGGAGCGGTGTATGTATCCTTTGATCAGGTGAGCGACGGCCATCTCCACCGGTTCGGATATACGACGGAGGACGGTGTGACCATCCGTTTTATCGTGATTCAGAAACCGAATTCATCTGCGTACGGGGTCGGTCTCGACGCCTGCGATATCTGCGGCGAGACGGGATATTACGAAAAGGGCGGCCAGGTGGTCTGCAACCTCTGCGACGTGGTGATGAACATAAATACGATCGGATTTAAAGGGGGCTGCAACCCCAAGGTCATCGATTATGAAATCCATGACGGCAATATCATCGTTCCGGTCGACGGACTCATGGAATATGAGTCGGATTTTAAATAAGGAGGTGGCCGGATGTTTTTCAGACTGATACGCGGAGCCATGTTCCGCCAGAGACGGAAAATGCTGATGATCGCCTTCACGATCGCGCTGGGATCCTCCCTCGCGACGGCCATGCTGAGCGTGGTATTTGACGTGGGCGACAAAGTCAACCAGGAGCTGAAGACGTATGGCGCCAATATCACGGTGGTGCCGAAGCAGGCGTCGGTCCTGAATGACCTGTATGACGTGGAGGGAAGTCCCGACAGCGGCGCTTACCTCCGCGAGGATGAGCTCGGAAAGATCAAGACCATCTTCTGGGCATTCAATATCGTGGATTATGCACCTTTTGTCAATGTATCGGCTTCGCTCGACGACGGATCTTCCGTGACCGCCGTCGGGAGCTGGTTTAACCACCACATGGAACTGCCCACGGGCGAACAGCTCGATGCCGGCATGAATTCCCTGCGGAGCTGGTGGGAGATCACGGACGGAAAGTGGATCGACGAGAGCCGGGAGGGCAGTGAAAACGAGGTGATGGCGGGAATCCATGTCGCCGAGAGACTCGGGCTGGCCGCCGGCGATACACTGCATGTGACAGGCACCTCTGCCGAAAAGGATCTCACGGTGGTCGGCGTCTATGATTCCGGCGGCAGTGAAGATGATCAGATCTATATGAGCCTGGATACGGCGCAGGCGCTGGACGATATGGACGGCTGCGTGAGCAGCATTGAGGTCAGCGCCCTGACGACGCCGGATAATGAGCTGGCCGCAAAGGCCGCGAAGAATCCGCAGTCTTTGACCATCGCCCAGTATGAAACCTGGTACTGCACGGCGTATGTCAGTTCGATCTGCTACCAGATCCAGGAAGTGATCACGGATTCCGTCGCCTCCGCGGTGCGGCAGGTGGCTGATTCGGAGGGCGCCATTCTGAATAAGACGCAGCTCCTGATGATCCTCATCACCGCGCTCAGCCTTGTCGGGGCGGCACTCGGCATCTGCAACCTGGTGACGGCCAGCGTCATCGAAAGAAGCGGCGAAATCGGCCTCATGAAGGCCATCGGCGCATATAACGGGTCAATTACGGGGCTTGTCCTCACGGAGATTTCCCTGACCGCAATTCTGGGCGGGATCGCCGGCTTCGCGGCGGGATTCGGGTTTGCCCAGATTATAGGCAACACGGTGTTCGGCTCTGCCATTACCATGCGCCCGGTCGTCATTCCGATCGTGGCGGTACTGGTCATTCTGGTGACGCTGGCCGGGAGCATACCGGCGATCCGTATGCTGCTCGGTCTTGAGCCGGCCGAAGTACTGCACGGGAGATAACGGGGGCATAAGAACGATATCATGAAAAAGAGAAAAATGTTTTTCCGCATGATCACGGCTTCTCTCATGAGACGCCGTTCGAGAATGCTGGTGGCGCTCCTGGCGATTGCCATCGGAGCGACCATTCTGTCCGGACTTGTGACGATTTACTACGATGTGCCGCGCCAGATGGGTGCGCAGTTTCGGAATTACGGCGCCAATATCCTGTTCACGCCATCTGAGAACAGCTTCTCGGCGGAGGATCTGGAAGCCGGACTCGCACTCGCGGATGAGGGGGCACTGGTGGGCAGCGCACCCTACCGGTATGAATCGGTAAGAATTCACGAGCAGCCTGTCATGGCGGCCGGGACAAATATGGAAGGCGCACAGAAGACCAGCCCGTACTGGCTTGTGGAGGGCGAATGGCCGTCTGCTTCCGGCGAGGTCATGATCGGCAAGAATGTGGCGGACAATCTGCAGCTGAAAAACGGCAGCACATTTTCTATGGTCTATACCGGCGAGGATTCGGAGGAGACGCCGGCGGAGAGCGGGGCGGAATCCGCGGCCGACGGAGTGGAATCCGCGGCAGAAGAAGCGGAATCTCCTGCTGCCGGGCCGTCGGACGGATCCGGCGGAGAGGAGGACGCGGAAGAGGACGGTTACCGCGAAGCGGAGTTCACCGTGACGGCGGTCTTAAGTACCGGCGGACCGGAAGAGAACTATGTGTATATCAGCATGGAGGACCTGGAAGCGCTGACGGAAATCAGCGGCAAGATCGATCTGGCGGAGGTCAGTATGTCGGCCGGAGCCGAGGAACTGAATGCATATACGCAGAAGGTCAGCGGGGAAGTGCCGGCTGTCCGCGCACAGCTGGTCAAGAGAGTGACGGCATCCGAGACGACAGTTCTGTCAAAGCTGCAGGCCCTGGTGCTTCTGGTGACGATCGTTGTGCTGGCACTGACCATGATCTGCGTGGCGACGACGATGACGGCCGTCGTGGCGGAGAGAAGGCGCGAGATCGGTCTGCGCAAGGCCATCGGCGCTTCCGACGGAAGCATTATCCGCGAGTTCATGGGCGAGGGCATGCTGCTGGGATTTCTGGGCGGCATTATCGGGGCGTTTCTCGGATTTGCGTTTGCCCAGACTGTCAGTATGAAGGTGTTCAGCAGTTCGATTACGTTCCAGCCGCTGCTCGTACCTGTCACCATAATCGTATCTATCGCAATCACCGGACTTGCCTGCCTTCTGCCGATCAGGAGCGCGACAAAGGTTGATCCGGCGCTGGTATTAAAAGGAGAATGATCGATGAGCCTCTTAGAGCTGCATAATGTTTATAAAATCTACGGCGATCTTCACGCGCTGGACAATGTGGACCTCAAAGTGGAGCGCGGGGAATGGGTCGCCATCATGGGCCCCTCCGGTTCCGGCAAGAGCACGATGATGAATATCATCGGGTGCATGGACAAGCCGACGAAGGGCGAGGTCCTGCTCGACGGGATTGATATCGCCAAAGAGAGCGCAAAGAACCTGACCACCATCCGCCGGGATAAAATCGGACTGATTTTCCAGCAGTTCCATCTGGTCAATTATCTGACGGCTCTCGAGAACGTGATGCTGGCGCAGTATTACCACAGTATCCCCGACGAGAAGGAAGCGTACGAGGCGCTGGAAAAAGTCGGACTTGCGGACCGGGCGAAGCATCTGCCCAGCCAGCTGTCCGGCGGCGAGCAGCAGCGCGTCTGTGTCGCCAGGGCGCTGATCAACCATCCGGAGATTATTCTGGCGGACGAACCGACCGGAAACCTGGACGATTCCAATGAGGAGACCGTGGTGGAGCTTTTCCGCCGCCTGCACGAGGACGGCACGACCCTGATCGTGGTCACGCATGACCCGGAAGTGGCCGAGGTCGCGCAGCGGATGGTCGTGCTCCGCAACGGAAAAATCGCGAGGGAAACCGTAAATGAGAACTTTACCGGACATATCCGCTTTCATGTCTGAGGGAGGTGACGCATATGATGAAGAAAAGAGCAGCGGGACTTATGGCGGCTGCCTGCGCATTCACTTTGCTCGCGGGCTGCGGGGGCGGCACCGCGAAATATGCGGACGGCACGTATGAAGGGAAAAGCGAAGTCTATATCAACGAGGACGAGGAGTCGGACGAGGGCAACGGCTACGGCGTCGTGAAGATCACCATCAAGGATAATGCCGTGACGGAATGCGAGTTTAAGACATATGAAGAGGACGGCACGCTGAAGGATGAGAACTACGGCAAAAAGAGCGGAGGCGTGGCCAACAAAGACTACTTCAACAAAGCCCAGAAGGCGGTGGCGGCCTGCGACGAATACGCGAGCCAGCTGATTCAGAGCGGCAATGTCGACGATGTGGACGCCATTTCCGGGGCGACGATCAACTATAACGAATTTAAGGAAGCGGTCAATGCGGCATTGAAGGAAGCGAAGACATCCTGAACCCGCATGGCATGATTCTGACGGAAAACTTAAAAAAAGGGGCGGCCGCTGTAGAAACTGCGGCCGCCCCTTCGTTATTCTGCAGGTATGTGGTAATCAGGGCATATCCCACCCGTGCTGGTCTGTGTGGAGCAGGTGCTCCGCCAGCTCGCTCATGGGCTCGCCCAGATAGTCTTTGTAGACCGCCTTGATGGACGGATTTTCGTGGCTGAAGCGGAGCGTGTCTGCCGCGTCCTGCTGATACAGAACCGGTGCTCTCTGTGCAGCCCATTCTTCGCCCTCGTGGATCGGCTGGCCGCCGCCGCCGACACATCCGCCAGGACATGCCATGACTTCGACGAAGTCGTACTGCACGCGGCCCTCTTTCAGCATGGTCAGAAGCTTTCCGGCATTGCCGAGACCGTTCACGATGGCGATCTTCAGCTCTTTGCCGGCCAGATCAAATTTGTATTCGCGCCAACCGTCCATGCCGCGCACGGAACTGAAGGCGTCGGGATCCGGGTTCTGGCCGGTCACGAAGTAGTATGCGGAGCGGAGCGCCGCCTCCATGACGCCGCCGGTCGCGCCGAAGATGTTGCCCGCGCCGCTGCCGATGCCGAGCGGCATATCCAGCTCGGATTCCTCCAGCTTCGATGCGACGATATGCTCGGCGCGGATCAGCCTGTCAACCTCGCGGTTTGTCAGGACCACATCGACCTCGGGGCTGCCCTGGTCGTCCTTCATGGTCGGATACGCGCATTCCGCCTTCTTGGCCACGCAGGGCATGACGGACACGCAGAAGATCTTAGACGGATCCACCTGCAGGAGCTCCGCATAGTAGCTCTTCGCGATGGCGCCGAACATCTGCTGCGGTGACTTGGAGGTGGAAACCTGATCCGTGAATTCCGGGAAATGACCCTTTAAGTATCTCACCCAGCCCGGGCAGCAGGAGGTGAACATCGGGAACTTCTCGTTTTCGGCGTTTTTCACCTTGTGCAGGAATTCCGTCGCCTCCTCCATAATCGTGAGGTCGGCGGAGAAATTGGTGTCAAACACATAGTCAAAGCCCATGATGCGGAAGGCAGAGCAGAGCCTCTTAACAGTGGCGAATTCCGGCGTGAGACCGAAGGCCTCGCCCCAGGCGGTCCTGATGGAGGGCGCAATCTGGGCGACCACGATTTTGTCCGGGTCGGCGAGGGCGTCGAGGACGCGGTCCGTGTCATCCCGCTCGCGAAGAGCTCCGACCGGACAGTGGGTGATGCACTGGCCGCAGAGCGCGCACTTGGAGTCTTCCAGGGTGTAGACGTCTCTCACGTCCACGGTGGTCCGGGAGCCGGTATTGACGACGTCCCAGATGCCGCCGTTCTGGATCTTGTCGCAGACCTGGATGCAGCGCATGCATTTAATACACTTGTCGTTGTCCCTGATCAGCGGGAATTCCCTGGAACTTGTGTTTTCCGGGAGATCCTTTTCATAGGGAAGTTCGAGAATGTTGAGATCGTTTGCCACCTTCTGCAGGGCACAGTTTCCGCTCCGCACGCAGGTCGCGCAGTTGGAGTTGTGCTGGGAAAGAATCAGCTCCACGTTGGTCTTTCTCGCATCGCGGGCCTTCTTCGAATTGGTGCGGATGACCATGCCGTCCGTCACGTTGTTGTTGCAGGCGGTCAGAAGCCTGTCATAGCCCTCCGCTTCCACGACGCAGACTCTGCAGGCGCCGATCTCGTTGAGCTCCTTCATATAGCAGAGCGTCGGGATCTGGATGCCGGCCGCCAAAGCCGCGTCGAGGATTTTAGTCCCTTCCGGAACCTGTATCATTTTTCCGTCGATTGTCACATTTACCATTTTGTCACTCTGCCTCCCTTAAAGATCCCGTAGCCGAAGTGATCACAGTGGAGACATCTGCCGGATTCCTGACATGCCTCCTCGTCGCTCATCGGACATTCCATCAGTTTGAAATCATTTCTTCTCTCGGCTGCCGGACGCTCCTTCATGTTAATGCGTCCGAGCGGCTTGTGGTCGTCGAAACGGATGCCCGGGAACTCGATCTCCGTTGTGATTTCATGGCGGAAGCCCAGATATTCGTCAATGTTTGCCGCAGCGGTCTTGCCGGCCGCGATGGCGCGGATCACGGTGGCCGGACCCGTCACGCAGTCGCCGCCCGAGAAAATGCCGTCGAAGCCTTTAATGTCGCACTCGTCGGTAGCACCGATTCTGCCGCGTCTGGTGGGCAGTCCGAATTCGTCGAATTTGCCGGAGTCGATGCCCTGGCCGATGGCCACGAGAACCATGTCGCAGGGGATCCTGACCGGTTCAGCCGAAGCCGCGACGGGCGTCGGGCGTCCCCATTTGACCGGGCCCGCGATCTGGGGCTGAATCCAGAGGGCGGCCACTTTGCCGTCGGCAGTCTTCTCAATCCGGAGGGGAGCATCCATTTCCAGGATCTCACAGCCGTCGGCGATGGCGCCTTCGACTTCCTCCGGCAGTGCGGTCATGTCGATCTTCCTGCGTCTGTATGCGACGTTCACGGTCTTCGCATGGCACCTCACGGCGGAGCGAGCCACGTCCATGGCCACGTTTCCGCCGCCGATGACAACGATATCGAGGCCGCTGAAGTCCGGATAGTCGTTGTCGCCGATCGCGCGCAGCATTTCAACCGCCGAGACGACGCCTTCCGCGTCCTCGCCCTCGATGCCGAGCTTCATATCCGTATGGGCGCCGATCGAGATGAAGAGGGCGTCATTCTGTTTCTTAAGTTCTTCTATGGAGATGTCGTTTCCGACGGATACTTCCGTCACGGCCTTAAAACCCGCGAGCTTGAGATCCTCGATCTCTTTGTCAAGAATCTCGCGCGGAAGCCTGTATGCGGGAATGCCGTAGCGCAGCATGCCGCCGAGCTGTTTCCTCTGTTCGTAGACGGTGACGTCGTGGCCCATGATGCTCAGGTAATAGGCAGCGGTCAGTCCGCCGGGACCTCCGCCGATGACGGCCACTTTCTTGCCGGTGGACTCCATGCGCTTCGGAGCCTGCACGGTTCCTTCGTGCTCGACCGCGTATCTCTTCAGTCCGCGGATATTGAGCGGATAATCCACCATGGTGCGTCTGCAGCGCTCCTCGCAGGGATGCTCGCAGATCATGCCGCAGACAGCCGGAAGGGGATTGTCCTTGCGGATCAGATTGACCGCGTCGTCATACCGCCCTTCGTGAATGAGGCCGATATAGCCGGGGATATCCACATGCGCCGGACATCCTGCCACACAGGGAACGGGCTGGCTCTGCGTGCAGGAACAGCGGCCGTGCCGGATATGCTCCAGATAGTCGTCGCGGAATCCCTTGACGCCTTTCAGGACCATGAGGGCTGCCTCGGATCCGATTGCGCAGTCGGCGGAATAGTAAATGCTTTCCGCTGTTTTCTCGATGACGGGAAGCACGCTCTCGTCAGCCGTTCCGTCCAGAACCTGGCCGAGCAGCGATTCAAGCTGTCCCAGTCCGATCCGGCAGGGCACGCATTTCCCGCAGGACTGCGCATGGCAGAAATGCAGAAACGATGCGGCCAGATCCACGGGACAGAGCGCGGGGGGCGAAGCACTGACCCGCCGCTCGAGATCCTTGTAAAGCTCTTCGACGGTCTGCTCCGCATTGCTTTTGGTAACAATACTCAACCTGCTCATGTTTTCACTCTCCTTGCTGAGTTGCCTGAAAATGTGGTTGCTTGCCGGTGTCGGGAAGCTCCCCGGCAATGTCTGTGAAATGTGTAAAATCATTATAGCATTCCGGCGCGATTCTGTATACAGATCGCTGCTTTACAAAACTTTCTAAACCTTTTTAAGGAAGATAAATGCGCAGGCAAGCGGATGATTGACCCTTTCCACGTGATTGTGTCATAATAATTTCATATGTGTGATGAAAAGCATACGTCTCCTGAAGGGGACACTCAGAAGCAGGTCCCGGAAGTGCGGGACAGTGGTGCGGATCTTCCGGGGACGGCTGACAGGGACCGGAAAACCGCCATGAAGATTCGGTCGCTGGCAGCTGTCACGGCGGTCGCCGTTGTTGTGCTTATCGCTCTGATTGTCCGCTATATGCCGTCATCGAAGCATATGTCCTCCGAAGAGTATTTCGGTCTCAGCGGGGCGGATGACGTGGCGGTGATCGTAAACGGAGTGAAGGGAGAACTGTGCGGCAGAATGATCGATTCCGCCTCCTTCATACCGTATGAGACTGTCCACACCCGCATTAACCCCTCCGTCTATTATGACGAGCCGGCCTCCGAGCTGATCGTCACGCTGCCCGAAGAGAAACGGGTATACCCGCTCAGGGACGGCAGGGCGCTGGACGGCAGGGCGGTTCTTCTGGACGGGGAGCTGTATATTGCCGCGGATTATCTCGTGGAGATCATGGGAGTGGATCTGCATCTCTACGAAGAGCCCATGCGGCAGGTCGTGAGGCTGAACGGCATATACAGAACCTGTGAATTTACAAAGGATGCACCGGTGCGCCGGCTCGCCGGCATCAAAAGCCCCATAATCCGGGATATGGAAAAGGGCGACCGGGCCTATGTGCTTGACCTGGATGCGGAGGGCAATCCGCTGCCGGAAAAGGTGGAGGGCTGGGTGTATGTCGCCACCTACAACGGCTATACGGGTTATGTGAGAGAGAACGCCGTCGAAGAGAGGGAGACGGAAGAACTGTCGCTCCCGGACCCGTTCGGAGAGTGGACAGCCTGCGGGGAGGCCCCGGACGGCAAAATCAATATGGTGTTCCACCAGACGGACAGTGCCGCTTCCAACCGTGCGCTCCTGAAATCCGTGAAGGATGTGACGGGCGTCAACGTGATCGCCCCCACCTGGTTTTATCTGAACAGTACGGACGGGGAGGTCCGCTCCGTCGCGGACGCGGAGTATGTAAAAGAAGCACACGGGAAGGGATTTGATGTCTGGGCGGTGCTCAATGATTTTGACGGCGCGCTGGGCTCTTCCTCAGAGACCGCGGCCGTTCTGCAGTCCTATGACGCCCGCACGAAGGTGATCGATTCCGTCGTGAAGACGGTCCTGAAGGTCGGCGCCGACGGCATCAACGTGGATATCGAGCTTGTCCGGAAGAATTCCGCGGATGCATTTCTCGAGTTCTTAAGAGAACTGTCGGTCGAGTGCCGGAATGCGGGACTTGTGCTGTCCGTGGACACCTATGTGCCGGCATATACCGGCTATCTGAACCGCACCGAACAGGCAAGAGTGGTCGATTATATCGTGACAATGTGTTATGATGAACATACATCGGGATCAGAAAAAGCCGGTCCGGTGGCGTCGGTCGGTTTCGTGGAGGAAGGAATCCGGAAGACACTCACCGAAGTGCCTCCCGAAAAGCTGATTGCCGCGATTCCGTTCTATTCGAGACTGTGGAAGACAGGAGAGGGACAGGAGAACGGCACATGGGCTTACGGCATGTCAAAGGCGAAGGCCAGGGCAAAGGAGCTGGGGATCGAACTTGCATGGGACGAGTCTTCCGGCCAGTATTACGGCGAAAAGGAAGAGGGAGATTACCTCTGGCAGATCTGGGTGGAGGACCGGAAGTCTCTCGAAGAAAAAATGAAGCTGATCCGGGCAGCGGACTGTGCGGGAGCTGCTGAGTGGAAACTCGGCATGGAGCAGCCGTCTGTCTGGCAGATGATAGAAGAATATCTGGCCTGAACGGCGCAGGCGGAAAGGAGCTGGGGAGTTATATGGATGAATACGGGATGTTCAAGCAGGCTTTGAGGGGATTTGATAAGGACGAAGTGCTCGCCTATATCAAACAGAAGGAAGACGAGCACGGCAAGCAGATTATCTCGATGGAGCGGGATATCAGGAAGCGCGACAAGGTGATTTCCGAACTGAAGAGCCGCATCGTGCTGAAGGATGAGCAGGTCGAGCGCCTGGAACAGGAGATCAGGGACAAGTACCAGAAATACATCGATAATTATAACCAGATCGGCGAACTGGTCTATGAATCCAAGGTGAAGGGAAACCGGATCATCGAGGAGGCGCAGGAGGAGGCTGACCGCATTCTCGCGGAAGCGGACAGCGAGGCCAGAAAGCGGATCGGCAGCGTCCAGGGCGAGATCGACGCCAAGCTCAAGGACGGCAAGACGAAGTATCTGGAGGTCCAGGACGAGATGAATGAGATCGTGGACCTGTTCAACCAGATGCAGCGCAAGTTTATGCAGTCTTACAAGGAAGTGCACGAAATCATTCAGAATATGCCGGCGTCTCTGGATGATATTGATCTCGAAGGCGAAGAACTCATCGAGGACGCGCTGGAAGAAAGCCCGGATAACGGCGCCGGCGAACTGGATTTCGGGGAAACATCCCTGGACGGCCCGGAATTCGGCCAGGAGGAACTGGACGCGCTTCTGGACTTCGACATGGATTTTGAGGAGAAAGACGACGAAGCGGAGGCGGACGCTTAAAGGATGAAGACATCAGTGCTGAAGATTGATCCCGCCGCGCCGGATGCGGAGCTTATGGCCCGGGCCGGCGCCGTCATCAAAAGGGGCGGGCTGGTCGCCTTTCCCACGGAGACGGTGTACGGACTCGGCGGGGATGCCCTGAATCCGGAGGCCTCGAAGAAGATCTACGCGGCCAAGGGCCGTCCGTCCGATAATCCGCTGATCGTGCATATCGCGGACTTTGAGAGCCTGAAGCCTGTCGTCCGGGAAATCCCGGAGGCGGCCGTGAAACTCGCGGAGCGCTTCTGGCCGGGGCCGCTGACCATGATTTTCCGGAAGACGGAACTCGTGCCTTATGAGACGAGCGGCGGACTTGACACGGTGGCCGTGAGGATGCCCGATCATCCGACGGCGCTCGCGCTGATCCGTGCCGGCGGCGGCTATATCGCCGCGCCGAGCGCCAATGCGAGCGGGAGACCGTCGCCGACCATGGCCGACCATGTGCTGGAGGATCTGGGAGGCCGCATCGAGATGATCCTGGACAGCGGACACGTGGAGATCGGCCTCGAGTCGACGATCGTCGACCTCACGGAGGACGTGCCCGTGATTCTGCGCCCCGGCTTCATCAATCTGAACATGCTCGTGGACACCGTGGGCGAGGTCCGGATTGATCCGGGCATTACGGAGGACGGCGAAGCGAAGCAGGTGAGACCGAAAGCGCCGGGCATGCGGTACAGGCATTACGCACCGAAAGCCCCTCTCACGATCGTGGAGGGCAGCCGGTCAGCCGTGACCGCAAAGATCAACGAACTGGCCGCGGAAGCGGCCCGCGCCGGCAGGAAGGCGGGCGTTCTCGCCGCGGAGGAAAACGCAGACCTGTACCGGGGGGCACACGTGTTCCGCGTCGGCAGCAGGGCCTGCGAGGAAACAATTGCACAGCATCTCTTCCAGGTTCTGCGTGAGAGTGACGCGATGGGATTCGATGTCCTGTATTCGGAGTCATTTGACACGCCGGAAATGGGAATGGCTATCATGAACCGGCTGCTGAAAGCGGCCGGACACCAGGTGATTACTGTTTAGCGAAGGAGGAAGGATATGGGAAATGTAATTATTATGGATCACCCTCTGATCAAACATAAGATCGGCATTATCAGGGACGCGCGGACGGGGACCAAGGAATTCCGTGAAATGATTTCCGAAATCGCCATGCTGGAATGCTACGAATCGACCAGAAATCTGAAGACGGAGGAAGTGGAGATCGAGACGCCGCTGACCGCGACGACGGTGGAGCGCCTCGCGGGCAAAAAGCTGGCCATCGTTCCGATCCTGAGAGCCGGACTGGGTATGGTGTCGGGACTGCAGACGCTGATTCCCTCCGCCAAGATCGGCCACATCGGCATGTACCGGGATCCTGAGACCTTAAAACCGGTGGAGTATTACTGCAAGCTTCCGGCCGATATCGAAGAGCGCGAAGTGTTCGTGGTGGATCCCATGCTGGCAACGGGCGGCTCCGCCTGTGACGCCATCTCCCAGCTGAAGGATCACGGCTGCCGCCATATCCGCTTCCTGTGCATTATCGCGGCTCCCGTCGGACTGGAAAAACTGAAGACGGAACATCCGGACGTGGACATCGTTGTCGGCGCCCTGGACGACCACCTCAATGAAATCGGCTACATCGTGCCGGGCCTCGGCGACGCGGGCGACAGAATTTTCGGCACCATGTAATATGTGCTTCCGCCCGCCGGAAAACAGACGGACGGGACGGCCGGCCCGCCATCAAAGGGCATGAAAGAAAAAGAAATCATCAGAAAGGCAATGAAGATCATGGCAAAAGACAAGAAGCTTGTGGAATCCATCACGTCCCGTGACGTGGATTTCGCACAGTGGTACACGGATGTTGTAAAAAAGGCGGAACTGACCGGATATACTTCCGTCAAGGGCTGCATGGTATTTAAGCCGGCAGGCTACGCGATCTGGGAGAATATCCAGAAGGAACTGGACCGCCGCTTTAAGGAGACGGGCGTCCAGAACGTCTATCTCCCGATGCTGATTCCGGAGAGTCTGCTTGATAAAGAGAAGGATCATGTGGAAGGCTTTGCACCGGAAGTGGCATGGGTGACGCAGGGCGGCCTGACGCCTCTTACGGAGCGCATGTGCATCCGCCCTACATCCGAGACGCTCTTCTGCGACCTGTATGCGAAGGACATCCAGTCATACAGGGATCTGCCGAAGGTTTATAACCAGTGGTGCTCCGTTCTCCGCTGGGAGAAGACGACGCGGCCTTTCCTGCGCTCCAGGGAGTTTTTATGGCAGGAGGGACATACGGCTCACGCGACGGCTGAGGAAGCGGAAGAGAGAACACAGCAGATGCTGAATGTTTATGCCGATTTTGCCGAAGAAGTCCTGGCCATTCCCGTGCTGCGGGGCAGAAAGACCGACAAGGAGAAATTTGCGGGCGCGGAAGCGACCTATACGATCGAAGCCCTGATGCATGACGGACAGGCGCTGCAGGCCGGCACAAGCCACAACTTCGGCGACGGATTTGCCAGAGCTTACGGGATCCAGTACACGGATAAGGACAACACACTGAAGTATGTGCACCAGACTTCCTGGGGCATGACAACCCGCATGATCGGCGCCATCATCATGGTTCACGGTGATGACGACGGCCTGGTGCTGCCGCCCAGAATCGCTCCGGTCCAGTGCGTGGTCGTACCCATCAGACAGAACGCGGAGGGCGTGCTCGACAAGGCGAACGAAGTGGCGGCGGCCCTGAAGGCGGCCGGCATCCTCGTGAAGGTCGATGACTCCGACCGCTCGCCCGGCTGGAAGTTTGCGGATCAGGAGATGCGCGGCTTCCCGATGCGAATCGAGATCGGTCCCAAGGATATCGAGAACGGCCAGTGCGTCATGGTGCGCCGCGATACCAGGGAAAAGACCGTCATCGCCCTGGATGATGCGGCCAAGGCAGCGGGCGCTCTCCTGGAGACGATCCAGAAGGATATGTTCGAGAGGGCCAAAGCATTCCGCGATGCGCATACATATGAGGCCTCCGATTATGAGTCCTTCAAAAATACCGTCGAAGAAAAGCCGGGATTTGTGAAGGCTTACTGGTGCGGTGAGCGCGCTTGCGAAGATCAGATCAAGGATGACACAAGAGCCACGTCCCGCTGCATGCCGCTGGGAGCCGAAGCGGAGGCACCGGAGGGCGCCGTGTGCGTCTGCTGCGGAAAGCCCGCGAAGAAGCTGGTTTACTGGGGCCGGGCTTATTAACGGAGACGGAGTTTGCATATTTTACTGCCTGATAAAGTTAATTTTATTATTGAGACACTTGAACGGCATGGGTTTGAGGCCTATGCCGTCGGCGGCTGTGTGAGAGATTCCCTCATCGGCAGGGAGCCGAAGGACTGGGACATTACGACATCTGCCAGACCGGAAGAGGTCTGTTCCGTTTTCAGACGGACGGTGGATACCGGGATGAAACACGGGACGGTCACCGTGATGCTGGACCGGGAGGGCTTCGAGGTCACGACTTACCGGATTGACGGGAATTACAGCGACGGGAGGCATCCGGATTCCGTGTCCTTCACGCCGCATCTGGCGGAGGACCTGAGGCGCAGGGATTTCACCATCAATGCGATGGCTTATCACCCGCGGGCGGGGCTCATTGACCTCTTCGGGGGCGAGCAGGACCTGCGGGACGGCGTCATACGCTGCGTGGGGGACCCGGACGAGCGGTTTCACGAAGATACTCTGCGGATCATGCGGGCCGTCCGCTTCGCCGCCAGATTCGGCTTCCGGATCGATGGGGCGACCAGAGCGGCGATCGCCGGGCACGCCGGGAATCTGATCCGGATCAGCGCGGAGCGGATCCGGGACGAACTTGTCGGGACGATTACGTCTCCCCATCCGGAGCAGTTCCGGGATTTCCACGAGCTGGGCGTGACGGGGGTGATCCTGCCGGAGTTTGATGTCTGCATGGACACGCCGCAGCATACGCCCCACCACAGGTTTTCGGTGGGCGGGCACATTCTGTGCTCGATGACGATGATTCCCCCGGAGAGGATTCTGCGCCTGACAATGCTGCTCCATGACATCGGCAAACCCGCTATGAGAACGACCGATGCGAAGGGACGGGACCATTTCAAGGGCCATGCCGGGAAAAGCGCGGAGATGGCGGAAGGCATTCTGCGGAGACTGCGCTTCGACAACGAGACCAGGAAGAAAACCGTCAACCTGATCCGCTGGCACGACCTGCGGCCGAAAGCAGAGGCGGCGTCGGTGCGCCGCGCGGTCCATCTGATCGGGGAAGAGAGCTTCCGCGACTACCTGGCCGTCCAGAGGGCGGACAATGAGGCCAAAAGCTTCTACAAAAGAGAAGAAAAGATGGCGAGACTCGACGGCGTCAGCAGGGTCTATGAGGAGATCCTCGCAAGAGGCGACTGCCTGAATCTGAAGGATCTGCAGATTGACGGAAATGATCTGAAAGAAATGGGGATCAGCGGCAGGTGCATCGGCGAGTATCTGGAGAAGGCGCTGGATGCCGTCCTTGAGGATCCGTCCATGAATGACAGAGAAAAGCTGATCCGGTATGTGGGGGAGCTGTGTGTTTCTTGACCCCCGCGCTGCAGCGGATTATAATGAAAGATGACGGTTTACCGTCGGTTTTTTGTTGAAAACAAATAAAAAAACGAATGCTGCTGGGAGGAAAGGATATGTACCGGGAAGAATACAGGCGCTGGCTGGAAGCGGATCTGATTGACTGTGATCTGAAGACAGAACTTATGCGCATCAGTAATGACGACGACGCAATAAAGGACCGCTTTGCAGTGTCTCTGCAGTTCGGCACGGCGGGGCTGCGCGGTACGCTCGGCGCCGGAACAAACCGCATGAATATCTGGGTTGTCCGCCAGGCGACGCAGGGCGTGGCCGACTGGGTGAAGACACAGGGCGGCACACAGACGGTTGCCATCAGCTATGACAGCCGGCTGAAGGGATATACCTTTGCGAAGGATGCGGCAGGTGTCCTGGCCGCAAACGGCATCCATGTCATGATCTACGATGAGCTGATGCCCGTGCCCGCACTGAGCTTTGCGACCAGATATTATCACTGCAATGCCGGCATTATGGTGACTGCGTCACATAACCCGGCCAAGTACAACGGCTATAAGGCCTACGGCCCGGACGGCTGCCAGATGACGGATGACGCCGCCGCGGTCGTCTATGACGCGATTCAGAAAACAGACGTTCTGACCGGCGCGAAATATATGTCCTTCGCAGAAGGCGTCGAGAAGGGCCTGATCCGCTTCGTGGGAGACGACTGCAAGGAAGCTCTCTATGAAGCGATCGAATCGAGACAGGTGAGACCGGGCCTCGCGGCTTCTTCCGGACTGAAACTGGTGTATTCCCCGCTGAACGGCACGGGCCTCGTTCCCGTGACCAGGATTCTGAAGGATCTGGGCATCACCGATGTCACGATCGTACCGGAGCAGGAATATCCCAACGGCTATTTTACGACCTGCCCGTATCCCAATCCCGAAATTTTCGAAGCGCTGCAGAAGGGACTGGAGCTGGCCAAAGAAGTCGGCGCGGACCTGATGCTGGCCACGGATCCGGACGCCGACCGCGTAGGCATCGCCATGAAGTGCCCGGACGGCTCCTATGAGCTGGTGACGGGAAATGAGATGGGCGTCCTCCTTCTGGACTACATCTGTGCCGGCCGGATCGAGAAGGGCACGATGCCCCGGAACCCGGTGGCCGTCAAGTCCATCGTCTCGACACCTCTGGCCGACAAGGTTGCAGAGCATTACGGCGTGGAACTGCGCCATGTCCTGACGGGCTTCAAGTGGATCGGCGACCAGATCGCCCAGCTGGAGGCAGCAGGCGAAGCCGACCGCTTCATTTTCGGTTTCGAGGAGAGCTACGGATACCTGGCCGGACCGTATGTGCGCGACAAGGACGCGGTGATCGGCTCCATGCTGATCTGCGAGATGGCCGCCTACTACAGAAGCATTGGTTCCTCCATCAAGCAGAGAATGGAAGAGATCTACGCACAGTACGGCCGCTATCTCAACCAGGTCGACAGCTTTGAGTTCCCGGGCCTGACCGGCATGGACAAGATGGCCGGCATCATGAACTCGCTGCGTGAGAATCCGCCCGCCGATATCGCCGGCAGGAAGGTCGTGGAGATCAGGGACTACGCAAAGCCGGAGGAGACAGGTCTCCCGAAGGCGAATGTCCTGATCTATACGCTTGACAACGGGTCCGTGGTCGTGGTCCGTCCCTCCGGCACGGAGCCCAAGATCAAGACGTACTTCACGACGCTCGGAGCAACGCTGGAAGAGGCGCAGAAGGAAAAGAAAATACTCGCGGACGCGCTTGCGCCGCTCTTTGCATGACAGGTGCTTTTTCCTTGACAGAAGCTCTGTTTGGCTGTATAAATGAAGAGTCTATCACTTTATTCGGATAACAAATAGAACTATTTAGGAGGTTACTATGAATAAGGTAGAATTATCTGCTGCAATCGCCAGTGAAACGGGTCTTTCCAGAAAAGACGCTGAAGCTGCAGTAAAGGCTTTTGTGGATGTCGTCACCAGCGAGCTGCAGAAGGGCGAGAAGGTTCAGCTTGTCGGATTCGGCACTTTTGAAGTATCCGAGAGAGCAGCCCGTGAAGGCAGAAATCCGCAGACAGGCGAGACCATGACGATCGAGGCTTCCAAAGCTCCGAAGTTCAAGGCCGGCAAAGCTCTGAAAGACGCTGTCAACAAATAATGAACAATCAGCCGGAACGGCAGGAAGGGGAGAGGCTCTTTTAAGCTTCTCCCCTTTGTGTGCTTCTCCGGTATCTTATGGTAAGGAGCACGAAAATGAGACTTGACAAGTATCTGAAGGTATCGCGGCTGATCAAGCGGAGAACCGTGGCCAACGAGGCATGCGACGCCGGAAGGGTCAGTGTGAATGACCGGCCCGCAAAGGCTTCGCTGGAGGTCAAAGCGGGGGATGTGATCGAGATCCGCTTCGGGGAGAAAACCGTGCGCGTGAAGGTGCTGCAGACGGCCGAGACGGTCAGGAAAGAAGACGCGGCCGCCATGTTTGAATACCTGTGAGAGGGATGACGGCCATCCCGGGGCACAAGTGATCCGCGGTTGCGGACAGACCGAATTTGATGTAAAATAGAGACTACGATCAGGGAAGGGGCGATGATGAAAAGAAGGGGGAAGAAAAGGCGGGCAGGATATAAGCGTGTCTCTGCCGAAAACCGGCTGGCCATGCTGGCGATACTGCTGGTCGTATGTCTTCTGTTTTCCGTGCTTCTTCTTGAGGGACTGCGTCTTCACGACAGGATCGACGCGGGGATGCAGCGCGAGGCCGAACTGAGGGAAGAGATCCGGGCGGAGGAGCTCAGGACGGAGAGCATAGAGGCATTAAATGACTATATGCTGACGGACGAGTCCGTCAGGCAGATCGCAAAGGACAGGCTGGGGCTCGTGGAGAGCGACGAGCTGGTACTGAAATCCGCCGATGAAGAGTGACGCGGACGGCGTGAGATGCGCCCGGCGGGGATGTATGAAAACAGAAGAGAAAATCAGGAATTTTATCGGGAAAACCGGGATGCTCAGATCAGGTGACCGCGTGACGGCGGGAGTTTCGGGAGGGGCGGATTCGGTTTTCCTTTTTTATATGCTGCTGGCTTATGCGGAGGACTGCAGTCTGGATCTCAGGGTGGTCCATGTCCATCACGGGATCCGCGGCAGCGAAGCGGACAGAGACGCGGCGTTTGTGGAGAAGCTCTGCTCGGAGCACGGGATTCCCTGCAGCGTATACCGGCGGGATGTTCCGTCCGAGGCGGCCGCGCGAGGCATGTCCCTGGAGGAGGCCGGAAGGGCCGTGCGCTATGAGATCTTCAGGGAGGCGGCTTCCGCGGACGGGGGATCGAAGATCGCCCTGGCCCACCACAGAGATGATCTGGCCGAGACCGTTCTCTTCCGTATCGCCAGAGGGACGGGGATCAGCGGGCTCTCCGCGATGAGGCCCGTGAACGGGCAGTTCATCCGCCCGCTTCTGGCCGTGACAAGAGAGGAGATTACTGACTGGCTGACCGCAAATGGCTGCACCTGGGTGGAGGACTCCACCAACCGGATTCCGGATGCCTCGCGGAACAGACTGCGCCTGCAGATCCTTCCGCTTTTGAGAAGCCGGGTCAATGACGGTGCCGCTGAGCATCTGGCCGC
>CACXFM010000282.1 GCA_902766955.1 uncultured Lachnospiraceae bacterium
AGCCGCAGCGTTTCTGACAGGTTCAGTCAAGGGGGGCGTACGTAATCAATAACCATTAATCACACAGAAAAAGTGATTGACCCAAAACATATACGGGATCTCAGATTAAGCCTGTTCCCAAGGTGACAATGGACGGCAGGAATCTTGCGGCAGGGAAAGACTTCAAAGTCACCTATAAAAATAACGTGAAAACCGGCACGGCAGAACTTGTGCTCACCGGGACGGGAAATTATACGGGGACTGTCGAAACGACATTTACGATCAAGCCGGCATCACTCAAAAATGCGGATATTTCAGGGATTGTCCATAAAGTCTATAACGGGAAACCGCACACGCAGACTCCTGTTGTAAAACTGAAAGATAAAACACTGAAGCTGGACAGGGATTATTATCTGGCATACAAAAATAATGTGAATACCGGCCGCGCGACGATTGCCATAAAGGGGAAAGGAAATTATACCGGCGTTGCGGTGAGATATTTTGCCGTAAAGCCAAAGGCCAGCTGGATTGACTCTCTTACATCACCCGGAAAGAAAAAGATCACGGTCAGATGGGGCAGGCGGACACAGATTTCCGGGTATCAGATTGAATTCAGTACCAGAGAGGATTTCGGCAGCCCGAGGACGCAGAAGAATGTCTATGATCCGGAGAAGCTTTCGATGACGGTCTCACTGGCAAAGTCGAAAACCCTTTACTATGTACGCATCCGGACATTTAAAAAGACGAAAGACAAGACATACTTCTCGACATGGAGCAAGACAAAAACGATCGTGACAAAATAGGAAGCACACAAAAGGGGAGGGCGGAATACCTTCCCCTTTTTCTCTTATCGGCCTGTTTATCCGCCGATTTCACAAAGCTTCATAGCCGTATACAGCACGACCGCCTCCCGGAACACGCGGGGATCGTAATCGCTCTTTTCGCGGATCCTGTTCAGCCTGTACTGCAGCGTGTTTTTATGGAGGAACAGTTCTTCCGCTGTCTTTTTCAGTGACATGCCGGATCTGAAATATGCGTCCAGGATGCGGCAGTCCTCTTCGGAGAGAGGTCCGAGGAATCTCTTCACATAGGCATCTGCCGTCGTACCGGATACTTCGGCAAGCAGAATTTCCAGATCCAGATCATCGAACATGATACAGTTCTTCCCGGCGGGGAGGCTTTTGACCGCCAGCAGCGCGGCCTGATAGGACAGGTGCTGCCTGGTGAGCTTTTCGCGCGTGCCGATGCCGATCCGGAGGAGATCCCCGTACTTTTCCGCAAAGGAGCGGAGGCCCGCCGGATCCCCCTTTGTCATCAGAATATATTCGTTCGGATAGCGGAAGGTATAGATGCAGCTGCCCGTCTGTTCAAAGGCCTGGGAGATCCTGGGCTCCAGCAGGGACAGGTTTTTGGAATTGCAGCGCGGATTGACCCGGACTGCCGCCGTCTGCCACAGGCCGTCAGCGGAATCGATATGGTTCTGCTTCAGCACGGAGTTCAGGTATTCTTCCGGGATTCTCTCGTTGTTCAGGAGCCGGTGAATAATGTGGGCGGTCTGCTCGCGCCGGTTCATCATCTTCCGGTCAAGCTCGTGTTCGCGCAGAAGCAGCTGGGTAATGTGCTGCGCGAGATATGCGTATTTCTCTACTTCCTCCACTTCCCCCGTGATTCCGATGACGGCGATGATCTCCCCGTGATGCGTGATGGGCATATTGATGCCTTTGCGCATGCCGCTCCCGGGCTTTTCTTCCGTGATCCGGATGTTCTCTCCGCTCCGGATCGCCTCGAGACCTCCCAGGTGGTAATCACCGATTCTGGACGCATCCGTGCTGGCGCGGATTTTTCCCTGCATATCGATGTAGTTGATGTCGTGATTGCAGATGGATTTCAGGGTGTCGACGATCTGGTTTGCAAGCCGGATATGAATGGGATCAGACAAGGCGGCCTCCTTTGAAATGTGTTAGCTATAACTAAAATTGCGATATAAATATCCAAAAAACTGGTATATATAATATATCACAAACGGAGAGGGACTGGTATAGTTATATCATCAAACAGCGGATACATTGATTTGACACCTTAAGAAAAACCATTCCATATGACCATGAGAGGAGAGATGACGATGAAGCTTTTATTTGCGTCAGATTCATTTAAAGGGACCCTGTCAAGTGAGAAAACGGCAGAACTGCTCGGAAAGGCCGCGTCAGAGGTATTCGGTGACGCGGAGTACGCGAGTGTCGCAGTGGCCGACGGCGGCGAAGGGACGACGGACGCCGTCATTGCCGCGGAGAACGGCGAGAAGATTTTCACGGAAGTGTACGGACCGCTGATGGAAAAGACCGTGGCGTACTACGGCAGAATTGACGATCACCGCGCGGTGATCGAGATGGCCGCGGCATCGGGACTTCCCATGGTTCCCATGGAGAAGCGGAATCCGCTTTATACCACGAGTTACGGAACGGGGGAACTGATCCGCCATGCACTGGACCAGGGATTTACGGATATTTCCATCGCCATCGGCGGCAGTGCCACCAATGACGGCGGGATGGGATGCGTGAGGGCGCTGGGCGTCCGCTTCCTGGACGTAAACGGAAATGAGCTGGAAGGCCGCGGCGAAGACCTGGAGAAGGTACATGCGATCGATGTCTCGGGGATTGACGCGCGGATCAAGGCCGCGAAAATCACGGTGATGTGCGACGTGACGAATCCGCTGTGCGGGCAAAACGGCGCCACCTACACGTTCGGCGCGCAGAAAGGCGCCACACCGGAGATCCAGAACCGTCTGGAAGCCGGTATGTGCAACTACCGCGACGTGATCCGCAGTCAGTTTGGCGTGGATCCGGATGCCATTAAGGGCGCAGGCGCAGCCGGCGGACTCGGAACGGCACTGACCGTGTTCCTCGGCGGCCAGATGAAATCCGGAATTGACACGGTGCTGGATCTGATCGGGTTTGACAGAAGACTCGAGGGCGTGGACCTGGTCGTGACCGGAGAAGGCAGGACGGACTGGCAGAGCTGCTTCGGCAAGGTGATGCAGGGCGTCGGAGAGCGGGCAAAGGCCAAAGGAGTGGCCGCGGTCGGTCTGAGCGGATCGCTGGGCATGGATGCCGCAAAGATCTTTGATCACGGAATCGAGTCTCTGATGACGACGGTGGATGCGCCCATGCCGCTTGAGGAAGCACTGAGCCGGGCGGAAGAACTCTATTATCTGGGCGCGGTGCGCATGTTCCGCTTCATCAGAACCGGCATGACCTTAAGCAGATAAAGTATCACGTTATATTTGAAGATCTTACGTTACGGGAGGATAACAGTAGCATGGACGCAGCATACACATTTACGACGATTGGAGCAGTCGCGGGACTGGCCATCGCAATCGTATTAATCATTAAGAAAGTACATCCCGCATACAGCTTGATCCTGGGAGCCCTGATCGGCGGCCTGATCGGCGGAGGCGGACTTGTTGAAACTGTCAATACGATGGTCAGCGGCGCGCAGAGCATGATGTCTTCCGTTCTCCGCATCATGACCTCCGGCATACTGGCCGGCGCCCTGATCCGCACGGGATCCGCACAGAAAATTGCGGAGACCATCGTGGAGAAAATGGGAGAGAAGAAAGCGGTGGCGGCCATCGCCATCGCGACCATGATCATCTGTGCGGTGGGCGTTTTCGTGGATATCTCCGTCATCACGGTGGCCCCGATCGCCCTGGCCATCGGCAAGAAAGCGAAGCTTCCCAAGGAGAGCCTGCTTCTGGCCATGATCGGAGGCGGCAAGGCGGGCAATATCATTTCGCCGAATCCGAATACGATCGCAGCTTCGGAGGCCTTCAGCGTCGATCTGACCGCCCTGATGATGAAAAACGC
>CACXFM010000283.1 GCA_902766955.1 uncultured Lachnospiraceae bacterium
CGGAAAAGCTCTATGGGAAAGCCTTGGAATACGCCGCTCTTAGCGGCCGGGAAAACGTCTGGGATCTGTACTGCGGTACGGGGACCATTTCGCTCTTTCTGGCACAGCATGCTGCCCGGGTGCGCGGCGCAGAGATCATCGCGCCGGCCATCGAAAACGCGAGGGCCAACGCAGCGCTGAACGGGATCTCCAACGCAGAATTTTTCGTCGGCAGATCCGAGGAGATCTTCCCTGCTTACTGTGCGGCACACCCGGAGGAAAGTCCGGACGTGGTGGTTCTGGACCCGCCCCGCGCCGGCTGCGATACGGCACTGCTCGAAGCCCTCTGCGCCTGTGCGCCGGATCGCATCGTTTACGTTTCCTGCAATTCTGCCACCCTGGCCCGGGACCTGAAGATCCTGCGCGAAGCGGGCGGCTACCGTCTGGAGAAGTTCTGCCCCTGTGATATGTTTGCGCAGACGGTCCATGTGGAGACGGTATGTTTATTGTCCAAACTTTCCGATGCAAAGCATCATATCAGCGTCCAGGTCGATATGGATGAGTTGGATCTGACCGCCGCCGAGAGCAAGGCTACATATGAAGAGATCCAGGAGTGGGTGCAGGTGAAGTACGGGTTCCATGTGACGCATCTGAATATCGCCCAGGTGAAGAGGAAGCACGGGATCATCGAGCGGAAAAACTATAACAAACCGAAGTCCCCGGATTCTAAACAGCCTAAGTGCCCGGAAGAAAAAGTCAAAGCGATAGAAGAAGCAATGAAACACTTTCAGATGATCTGATTTGCTGACGGTATCGTCATTTGCAAGAATGCTATCAGGAAATTATAGCAGGTATCAAGATGAAAAGAAGCGGCAGACCCACGTGGAACTGCCGCTTCAGGTATTTTAGGACTTTATAGTCAGTGTTGCCGGGGATAACCCCTTTCCCGTTACTGTTATCTGTGAAGTGTTTTCAGAACAACGTATATATCTACCCAATAGACAAAGCTTTTCCCGTGTCTGAAAAAACGGCACGGGAAGAGCTTTGTCTATTTATGGATGAAACTGTCGGGGATATTATGGCTGCAGTAATCCCTGAAATCATACCTACAAGGAGGAAACTGCACTGTGAGTGAGAGAACCGCAAAGATCATACGAGTATTGACTCTGCCCCCCGGTATTACTGCTTCCTGCATTGCTTTTACTTCACAGACAGTATCCTGACGGTCATATCTGGGCCGCAATCCTATTGCTTTGCGGGCTTCCTGCTTTGTCATATCTGATATGGAGAACGATTCCGCAGTTCTATCATGGAGGAAGACCTCTGCAAAGAAAACTGGCAGCCCTGTTCTCTGTGTGTGGCTATGTCCTCGGCCTTTTGTACTGCCTCATCACAAGAGGAAGCGATACAGAGCTTTACATTTACCTTTGCTATCTGATCAGCGGCGGTATGATAGCCCTGTCTCCTTATTGTATGCACATAAAAATCAGCGGTCATGCAGCAGGTGTAGTAGGACCGGTCATGGCCCTTACCTTCCGCCTCAGCCCCTGGTTCCTTCTGGGACTGCTGATTATGATACCGGTCTGGAAGAGCTCCGTTGTCTTGGGAAGACATACAACAAGAGAACTGCTGCTGGGCGGATGCTATGCGGTTTTTGTGGGGGTGCTGCTGGGCGTCCTGATTTTGTAACTGATAACAGCCAGAGAATAATAAATGTCTGTTTAACTGTAGCACCGGTGGATCATATCTTCTACAGAGCCCTTTTTCAGCTGATAGATTCGTTTGAATCCTTTGGTGTAATCGTCTTTTATTCCGTGGTTGATCCAATCCAGAATCAATCCGAAGCATTCGCATTTGTGATAACGGATCAGAAGAGTTTTATCCTCATCTGTTAAAGGAATATCCTTAAATGCGGTATTAAAGTAAGTTGTGATCGTTGCTTCAGAAATACGCCAGAGAGAGTTGATATATGTGCTTCGATTGTCTGAGTTATAAATATGCATAATAGCCCGCCTGTTTTTGAGAACAGACTGCATGGCAGCGTCCAGGCACTCCTCCAGTGAGTTCAATGTTGGATAATCGTTGATTATTTCCTCAACCTGGTTCTGGCATATCTCCTCAAGCAGAGCAGGGATGTCCTGGTAGTGGTAATAAAATGTGTTCCGGTTAATGCCGCAGCGGTCCGTAATGTCTTTAACTGTTATTTTCCCGAGTGTTTTTTCGCTCAGAATCTCAAGAAAAGCTGTCTGGATCGCTCTCTTTGTTATATTCACATTTGCCACAAGCGTTCCTCCTTCCTTAAGTCAAAGCAGAATACTGCATATTATAGTTATTTTATCACGAATCTGGCGGCCGGGATATAGACAATCCCGGCATAATGCTTAAAATCGGAAGGTTCTGCCAAAAAGCCTGTATTGCAAAAACCAGGCATAAACAGTCATCTGTACAAAAATACGATAATACAAACATCATGCTCAGGAATTGGGAATCCCGCCGCTTTTGTCCGTAGATGCTTTCAAAAATCCGAAATACAATGAGGCCATCAAAACCAAGGAGGGATTCATCATGTCACTGTCCACTACACTGAAAAAACTTGGTCTAACAAAAGCGTTTGACATGCTTTACAAAGACCCGAAAACGAACCTC
The DNA here is from genome assembly GCA_902766955.1 of uncultured Lachnospiraceae bacterium. Taxonomy (GTDB): domain Bacteria; phylum Bacillota; class Clostridia; order Lachnospirales; family Lachnospiraceae; genus Chordicoccus. Next base: position 2,626 of record CACXFM010000283.1, read on the forward strand.
ATCAAACTCATGGACTGGGCCGACAAATACGCAGAAGGGGGCCTTTCCAGCCAAAGGGCTGCCATCAGGGCGGCCATTGAAGACCCGGAAAATGCTTACTATCCTTATGTGCGCCACATCATCAACGATCTGGACCCTGAAGTTGTGAAAACCGCGGCAGTCAATTTCTTCATCAACGCAAATCTTATCGGTTGTCCGGTACAGGATCAGCTTCGGGAAGAATACAATTGCAACATTCCCTGGGCCATCCTGATGGATCCTACGTCGGCCTGCAATCTCCACTGTAAAGGCTGCTGGGCCGCGGAATACGGCAACAGGCTGAATCTGACCTTTGAGGAATTAGATGATATTGTCTGTCAGGGGAAAGAAATGGGGATCTATTTCTATCTCTTCTCAGGCGGTGAGCCGCTGGTCCGGAAAAAGGACATCATCCGGCTGTGTGAAAAGCATGACGACTGTATGTTCACCGCTTTCACAAATGGCACACTGATCGATGAAGAATTCGCGGACGAAATGCTCAGGGTCAAAAACTTCGCTCCGGCCATCTCGCTGGAAGGATTTGGGGAAGCCACGGATTTCCGGCGCGGCGAAGGCGTCTATGACAAGGTGCTGAGGGCCATGGAGATCCTGCATGAACGGAAGCTCCTGTACGGAATCTCCTGCTGCTATACCAGCGCTAACTACGATTCCATCACCTCAGAGGAATACTATGACATGCTTATCGAGAAGGGAGCCTATTTTGTCTGGTATTTCCATTATATGCCTGTCGGCAATGACGCCTCCCCCGAGCTGCTGCCCACACCGGAGCAGCGAGCCGAGGTGTATCGGCGAATCCGTGACTACCGCAGCCGCAAGCCGCTTTTCTGCATGGATTTTCAGAATGACGGAGAATTCGTGGGAGGCTGCATCGCAGGGGGAAGAAGCTATCTGCATATCAATGCCAACGGAGACGCCGAACCCTGTGCCTTTATCCACTATGCAGACTCTAATATCCGCGAAAAGAGCCTGTTAGACATCATGCGCTCCCCGCTGTTTATGGCCTATCATGACGGACAGCCTTTCAATGACAATATGATGCAGCCCTGCCCCATGCTGGAAAATCCGGAGAAACTGCGTGAGATCGTTGAAAAATCCGGGGCAAAGTCTACCGATATGCAGTCACCTGAATCGGCTGACCACCTTTGTTCCAAGTGCGATTCCTATGCTTCCTGCTGGGCGCCGAAGGCTGATGAACTTTGGGAAGCGCGAAAGGCACAGAAAGCAGCACAGGTTATATCTAAGTAATGGTACCGAATAATAAGGAGGGATCCCTGATGAAGAAAAGCTATTTTACATCTGAATCCGTGACAAGCGGTCATCCAGATAAGGTTTGTGATCAGATCGCGGACCGCATTCTCGACGAATTGCTGCGGCAGGATCCGGAGTCCCATGTTGCCTGTGAAGTTACCTGTGCCACAGATCAGGTCCATATTTTCGGGGAAATCAGTTCCGATGCCAATGTAGATTATGAAGATATAGCCAGAAAGACAATTGCGGGGATCGGATACACAGAAAGAGGTCATGGTTTTGACGCTGACAGCTGTGTTGTTAAAGTCGACCTTCATGAGCAGTCTTCGGATATCGCCCGGGGCATCCTGAAAAAGGGCGGAAAGGAAAAGCTGGATCATGGAGCAGGTGATCAGGGCATGATGTTCGGTTATGCATGCCGCCAGACCGAGACACTGATGCCGTTCCCGATCGAAGCGGCACATGCTCTGGCGAAGCGTCTGGAAATGGTACGCAGAAAAAAGCTGCTGCCGTATCTTCTTCCCGATGGCAAGACACAGGTCACGGTGGAATACGAGGATGAAAAGCCCGTGCGTATCTCCACGGTAGTTGTGTCCGCCCAGCATCAGGCCGATGTGGATATCGAACAGCTTCGCGGCGATGTGATCACCCATGTGATCCTGCCAGCCCTTCCGATATCTATGGTAGACCGGAACACGGAGTTCTTTATCAATCCTACCGGGCGTTTTGTGGAAGGCGGTCCGGCGGCGGATTCAGGACTAACGGGTAGAAAGCTCATCGTGGACACCTACGGCGGATACGCCCGTCATGGGGGAGGGTCTTTCTCCGGGAAAGATGCTTCCAAGGTCGACCGGAGCGGCGCTTATATGGCGCGTTATATGGCGAAAAACATTGTCGCAGCCGGACTGGCTGACCGCTGTGAAGTACAGCTGAGTTATGCCATAGGACTGTCAGACCCGATGTCGGTTCGTATCGATACCTTTGATACTGAGCGTGTGGATGAAACGATCATTCAATCTCTTCTCAAAGCGCATGCGGATCCTCGCCCGGCAGCCATTATCGGGAAATTCGATCTGACAGCTCCGCGGTTTTCCCGCGTCTCCTGCTACGGACATTTCGGCAGCAATGCGGCTGATATGCCATGGGAGCAGACAGATATCGCCAGTATGCTTCATCAATGATGCAGGGCAAAAAGGAATACCGGATTCTGGATATACTGTCCCTTGATATAAGAGAGAGCGATCTAAAGAGGATGGCAGCAGCGGACTCCGGACAGATGGAACAGTATATTCTGTCAAAACTGGCGGACAGAGACATATCCGACCTGATCCAGAAGTACGCGCTGCCATACCGTGAGCTGATGACATACTATCGCTGTGCGATGATGGAGGTCTC
>CACXFM010000284.1 GCA_902766955.1 uncultured Lachnospiraceae bacterium
CATGTTGTTTTTCGAGATTTTCGACGTGTCTCGATAATAGTCCTCGAATAGATCCTCACGAATGCGAAGATAACGGAATTGCATTTTCCTCAATGCTTGTAAAATCATGATCACTCTCCGCATGTCCATCAAGGATCGGCAGCACAACATGGTAGCGCTCACCGAGCAGCTCAGCTTCCGCTCTGTAATTCCACCACGAGAGCCCGCCACTGTGAAGCAGCATGATAATATCGTTGTATTGTTTTCCGTATTCTATTATTTTCATGCCTGCTCCACCCCGGTTTCCGCTATCGTGATTCTGTTGCGTTGATCGCACCCAGACAGTGGATTCCTACGTTCCGGTTCTCGTCGGTTTCCGATATTTGCCGCAACAGATTCATATACGGCCTGACGAACTCCGGCCTGCGCTTGCCGAGCACGCGGAAGATCTCCGGCGCTTCCATCCGGACTTTGTCATCCGCATCATGCAGGAGTGTCTCAAACACCGGCATATATTCCTGATAAATGTAGGGCGTGTTCGTAGCGATGTTTTCGGATGCCCAGATAAACGCCAGACGGACTTTTGGTTCCTCGTCAGAGGCGAAGCGAAACAAGTCCATCCAGTACGGTTCGATTATGCTATAGTCGCCGCGCCCGATCCTGCCGAGAGCGTTCACAGCCCGCTCCCGCAAAAGCGGCTCCGGGCTGTCAAGGAAGGAAGCGATAGCTGGAACCGTGTCCTGCACGGACTGAGGGTAGATGAGGCCCATCTCGCCAAGCAGCCAGAGGGCCTTTGCCTGTATCTTTACGGAGTCATAGGTGAGGAGGGAAGAAACATACGGAATGCTTTCTTCCCACTTCTCTTTGCTTTTTGTTAGCGTTCCAAGCTCTTTGTAAAGTTCTACTTCGGTCATTTCACTGGTCTCTCAAAATTGGAATTTGAATTTAACTCTCTTCCACAAATAATTCATCAACAGAATACAATACCGCCTTTCCTGCCATGAATATCTTTTCTCCATCACTGCGGCAATATAACGTTCCTCCACGCTTTGATGCCTGAAATGCAACCAGTTCATTTTTACCGAGTTTGTCAGCCCAGTACGGGATAATATGGCAGTGTCCGGAACCACAAACCGGATCTTCCGGCACTGCGAGTTTCGGAGCAAAACTGCGGGAAACACAATCTTCGGTACTGCCTTTAGCTGTTACGTGCAGTAGTAGACCATCGATCTGTTTAATCTTCTCCAGGTCAGGAGTCAATTCCCGAACTGTCATTTCATCGTTGAGTACGCAAAGAAGATCTCTTGCCAGATATGCTTCCAAAGGACGAACCCCTAAAGCATCTGCCATTGCTTCTGTTACTTCCACAGGCTTTAATTCATATGCCGGAAATTCCATCTCCAGCAAATCATCCTTTTTTGTAACGACCAGGTCTCCGGACAGCGTCTTAAAAACAAGCATCTGTGCCTCTGTCTCAAAGAAACGAAACAGAACATAAGCTGTCCCCAGCGTGGCGTGTCCGCAAAGATCGATCTCTCCTCCGGGTGTGAACCAGCGCAGGTGCCATTTATCGCCTTCCTTGACCGTAAAAGCAGTCTCAGAGAAGTTGTTTTCTCTGGTGATATTCATCATCAGTTCTTCATCCGGCCGTTTCATATTGGTTTCACTTTCTCTTTCTAATACCGATTTATAAGTCTCTGCTTTTATTTACGCTACCTCGTTGAAATCTATTCGCATGAATCTTTATCTCCCAAAAACCCTGATTTACAGTGTTTTTCCATACTGGATCAACTTTTCAACAAGCGGATTCCCTGCCCCGGAAGGTGCATATTCATAAATGCCCGCTCCTACCAGTTTATCCGCAAACATATCAAGGATATTGCATACTTCTTTACAATGGAGTCCGCCTGCAACCGGAAGTGGTGTGTTCGGAAATTCCACGGGATCAATGACATCCAAATCAAGATGAATATAAATATGATCCGAATGTACACCTTCGACTATTCTTCGTATCAGATCACTGTCTGATTGAATATCCCGAACAGCATATGCAGCCATCCCGGTCTGCTCTATAAATGCCTTTTCTGCTTCGTCAAAATCTCTTCCACCTATATGTATGATCTGAAAAGCAGACAAAGGAAAGCGATTTTCCAAAAGGCCAAAGCAGCCGCGATCCATCACTGACCGCAAAGGCATTCCATAAAAAAGTGCAGATTCAGATTCATAAGGTGTATTAAGGTCGCCATGAGCATCCAGCCATACAACAGTGAGGTTGCCCTGATATTTTTCACTGAGGTATACAATGATGGGAACATCGGCATCACAGCCGCCTCCCAGAGTGAATATCTTGTCCGGGGCATCTTCTTGTATACGGTCATAAGTCGAATGCATTTGCCTGCGGAGAACATCAAATCCTCTGATTCCGTTTTTCTTAACGCCTGCTTCTGCTTCATCTGTTGAAACTGGCAGAATCACTGAATCCTGTCCATCCAGATACTTTCTAATCTCTACCGCCTACTCAACCCTCTGGCAGAAGCGGTTGATATGTTCTGACAAAGCGATTTTTATGGTCAAATCTGCTCGCTGCTTCCGACGGCCTAACGCCCGAAAAGCCCGCAAATACAGCACTTTAGACAGCCTTATGTGTCTTTCCTTGACATCAATACTACCGTCTCAACGTGGCACGAGTCGTGCTTATGCATAATCATACCCGGAACACGCGCATCCACCTTGCGGAAAAGAACATGGATACTATTTCTCACGCGC
>CACXFM010000285.1 GCA_902766955.1 uncultured Lachnospiraceae bacterium
AATGTTGTCAATCTGTTGTCAGACACTAAACATTTATGCTTGCAGCCCGCATGAATACTGGGTTTCCGGAGAGCCGGAAATTATTCGTACTCAACCGTTGCCGGCGGCTTCGGCGTGAAATCATAGAGAACGCGGTTGATGCCCGGCACCTCCGCAATAATCCTGCGGACCAGATGATCCATCAGTTCGGGAGACAGGTGTTCCACCGTCACTTCCATGACATCCGTCGTGTTGATCGCACGGATGATGCAGGGCCAGTCAAACGTGCGCTTTCCGTCTTTGACGCCCGTGGACTTGAAGTCCGGCACGACGGTAAAGTACTGCCACACTTTGCCCGCAAGCCCGTTCTTTTCAAATTCTTCGCGAAGGATCGCATCCGACTCGCGGACGGCTTCCAGTCTGTCCCTCGTGATGGCACCCGGGCAGCGCACACCCAGTCCCGGACCCGGGAACGGCTGACGATATACCATGTTGTCCGGCAGGCCCAGCGCCTTGCCGACCACACGCACTTCGTCCTTGAAGAGGATTCTCACCGGCTCCACCAGCTCAAACTGCAGATCCTCGGGAAGACCGCCCGCATTGTGATGGGCCTTGATCCCCGCTTCACTCTCCAGGATATCCGGCCAGATTGTGCCCTGTGCCAGGAAGGCGATTCCGTCAAGCTTTCTCGCCTCTTCGGCGAAGACTTCGATAAACTCACCGCCGATAATCTTTCTCTTTGTCTCCGGATCTTCAACACCGGCCAGCTTGTCAAGGAATCTGTCCACGGCGTCCACATAGACGAGGTTTGCCTTCATCTGATTGCGGAACACTTCGATTACCTGCTCCGGCTCGCCCTTTCTCAAAAGGCCGTGATTGACGTGGACGCATACAAGATTCTGTCCGATCGCCTTGATGAGCAGAGCCGCCACGACGGATGAATCCACTCCGCCCGAAAGCGCCAGCAGCACCTTCTGATCTCCCACCTGTGAACGGATTGCCTGTACCTGCTCTTCAATAAATGCAGCTGCCTGTGCCTCTGTCGCGATTCGCTCCATTGTTTCCGGTCTTCTGATTTCTGTCATCCGCCGTAAACCTCCTTACGCATAAATCCTGTCTGTACGGTTTCATCATATCTGTATGTAAATGATTCTGTGCGATTCATTCTAAAAGGACGGCTGTTTCTTGTCAAGAAAAGCCGTCCCACTTCGTTATAAAAACATTTCTGATTCCGCTTTTTTATCCCCGAAGAACCGACCAGAACGCCACGGCTGCAGCAGCCGCCACATTCAGAGAGTCGACCCCCTCCGCCATGGGAATCTTCACGGTGCAGTCGGAAGCTTTGATCACGGATGCAGGTAGTCCGTAGCCCTCGCTCCCGAGGATCAGGGCGAGTTTCTCCGCAGAGCGCAGGGAAGGATCGTCGACCGGCACGGAATTCTCCTCAAGCGCCATCGCTCCGGTCGTAAATCCATGCGCTGCCAGCAGCGGGATATAGGACCCTTCCGGGACGATGGACCAGGAGATCTGAAATACCGTCCCCATACTGACCCGGATGGACCGCCGGTAGAGGGGGTCCCCGGAAGATTCCGTCACAAGCAGCGCCTCAATCCCGAGAGCGGCCGCCGAGCGGATGATGGCGCCCACATTTGTCTGGTTCGTCACGTGATCAAGCACGGCGATCCGCCGCTTCCCTTCAAGCAGCTCTTCGACATGGGGCAGTTCCGGACGTCTCATCGCACAGATCATGCCGCCCGTCATCGGATAGCCCACCAGGTCTTTCAGGACGGAGTAAGGAGCCAGATATACCGGAATCGTTTCCTGAAACAGCCTGACAATGCGGTGCTCCGCATACTTCTCTTCCGCCAGCATTGCGACCGGGACACAGCCGGAGGCGTATGCCCGCTCCGTCACCTTCTCGCTCTCCGCGATGAAGAGTCCGCCATGCGGCTCATAATAATGCTTCAGCTGGTTCTCAGAAAGTTCCGTAAAGATTCGCAGCTCTGCCGCTTCCATATCCGCAATCGAAATCAGTGGCATTTCCTTCCTCACACCTGCATTCATTCAGCACCATACGTTCCCCCGGCTCATTCCCCGCCGGAAGAATTCTTCTTGAGACCGCTTCCCCCGCAGCCGCATCCGCAGGAAGAGCAGTCCGAACCGCTCCCGCAGCAGCTCCGTCCGTTTTTGCGGTCGCGGAGCACTTTTTTCATGGCAAGAACGATCACCAGCACAAGACCCGCAATCAGTATAAAATCTACAGTATTCATCAATCAGGATCCTTTCAGAAAAGCATTCCGACAAGCCTCACGAGGAGTGCTGCCACCCATGCCACCGCGCACTGCCACAGCACCATCGCCACTGCCCATTTTACACCAAGTTCACGCTTTACGGAAGCGACCGCAGCCACACAGGGAGTGTAAAGCACACTGAAGGCCAGAAGCGACGCGGCCGTGAGGGGCGTCATGATCGTCGTTACACTGTTACCGAACAGCATGCCGAGAGTCGCCACCACGCTCTCTTTTGCGATAAAGCCGCTGATCAGCGAAGTCACGATCTGCCAGCTGCCGAGGCCGACCGGACGGAAAATCGGAACCAGATACGCCCCGATCACCGCGAGGATGCTGTCTTCCTGCGATACCATATTAAAAGTGATGGAGAAGTGGCTCAGGAACCACACCACAACAGTCGCAATGAGAATAATCGAAAATGCTCTCTCGAGGAAATCCTTGGCCTTCTCCCACAGAAGCAGCGCCACGTTGCGCGGCCCCGGCAGCCGGTAGTTGGGCAGTTCCATCACAAAGGGCACCGGCTCCCCTTTAAACAGAGTCCTCTTATAAATGAAGGCGGCCAGAATGCCGGCGACAATTCCCAGCAGATAAAGCGCCACCATGATCAGCCCCTTATTGCCCTTAAAGAACGCGTCAATGAAGAACCCGTAAATCGGGAGCTTTGCCGTGCAGCTCATAAAGGGCGTCAGAAGAACCGTCATCTTGCGGTCTCTCTCACTGGGCAGCGTTCTCGTAGACATAACGGCAGGCACCGTACAGCCGAAGCCGATCAGGAGCGGCACGATACTTCTGCCCGACAGTCCGATTCTTCTTAAAATGCGGTCCATAAAGAAGGCCACGCGGGCGATATAGCCGCTGTCCTCCAGCATGGACAGGAAGAAGAACAGAGTCACGATGATCGGCAGGAAGCTTAAGACACTGCCGACACCGGCTATGATCCCTTCCGTAATCAGACCGTGAATCACCTTATTGACTCCCGCCGATGTGAGCGCCGCATCCACATAAGCGGAAAAGCTGTTGATCCAGCCCTCGAGCACTCCCTGGAGCCAGGCGCCGATCACATTAAATGTCAGATGGAAAACCAGGGCCATAATGCCGATAAAGGCCGGAATCGCCGTAAACCGTCCGGTCAGGATGCGGTCAATTTTGGTGCTCCGGATATATTCGCGGCTCTCATGCGGCCTGATGACGCACATATCGCACACTTTTTCAATAAAATTGAAGCGCATGTCGGCGATCGCGGCACTGCGGTCGAGGCCCCGCTCGTGTTCCAGCTGCAGCACGATATGCTCCAGCGTCTCCTGCTCATTCTGATCCAACCCCAGTTGTTCCAGAACGAGCCGGTCCCCTTCGATCAGCTTTGAGGCGGCGAAGCGGAGCGGCAGACCTGCCTGCAGGGCGTGATCCTCAATCAGATGGCAGACGGCATGCAGACACCTGTGCACGGCTCCGCCGTGATCATTCTCATCACAGAAGTCCTGACGCAGCGGCCGCTCGCGGTTTTTCGCCACGTGAACGGCATGCCGGACCAGTTCGTCGACACCCTCGCGCTTACGGGCCGAGATCGGCACCACAGGTACGCCGAGCTGTTCCTCCATGAGGTTGATGTCAATGCTTCCCCCGTTGCCGCGGACTTCATCCATCATATTCAGGGCGATTACCATGGGCACATTCATTTCCAGAAGCTGCATGGTCAGATAGAGGTTCCGCTCTATATTGGTCGCATCCACGATATTGATAATGCCCTCGGGCTTCTCGTTGAGCACATAGTTCCGGGACACGATCTCCTCGTTGCTGTAAGGAGACATGGAATAGATGCCCGGCAGGTCTGTCAGCACCGTGTCGGGACGGTCCTTAATCGCGCCCTGCTTGCGGTCCACGGTCACGCCCGGGAAATTTCCCACATGCTGGTTGGCACCCGTGAGCTGATTAAACAAAGTCGTTTTTCCGGAGTTCTGATTGCCTACAAGGCCGAAATGCAGAACCGTCCCGGCCGGGAGCGGATCACCGCTTCCTTTGGGATGAAAACGTCCTTCCTCGCCCAGTCCCGGATGTTGGCTTTTTGTAAGCCGCTTCTGTTGCTTCGGCTCTTCCGACTGTTCCAGAAGCTCCACATCGATATTGGCGGCGTCCGCCAGGCGCAGCGTCAGCTCGAACTGATGAATTCTGAATTCCACGGGATCCCCCAGCGGGGCAAACTTCATGACCGTAATGGACGCTCCAGGTATCACCCCCATGTCGAGGAAATGCTGCCTTAAGGCTCCCTCTCCGCCGACAGCGGTGATCCTCCCGGTTTCTCCTTTTTTCAGTTCATTTAACTTCATTGATCAGCTCTCCTGTTCTTTTTAGGATTGAGATACTTATTCCGCGAAAAAATCTTTCAGACAAATCTTTTACAAAAATCTTTCATTATAAGCATTTATGGCCTGCAAAGGGGCTGTCCGGGACAGCCCTCATTTAAGGCATATTTGTCCTCCGTCCGTCAGGCGGAACTATTTTTATAGGAAGTTCCTTTTTCCGCAAGTCTCAGTATGGTCTCCGTGTCCTGCTCCCCGAAGTATTCGAGAACCGCTTCTTCCTCGGCAAGCATTCGCTGATATTCCTCTTCCGCAGCCCGGGCTCCCTCCTCCGTCAGCGCGACGCGGACTCTCCGCCGGTCATCCGCATCAAAGGTGCGCTCCACCAGCCGTCTCTCTTCCAACTTCTTCAGAATATTTGCCATTCTGCCGGTCGTAAGCCCCAGTTTCTGCACAAGTTCTCCGGAATACAGCGTTTTCTTTTCCCGATACAGAAAGAGGAGAACGCCCCTCTCTCCCTGCAGGGAGATCCGGTCGGCAAAGCAGTTCACGATACCGGCATTCCGGAAGAGGATTGTATTCAATTTCTCCGCGTGCTGGTAATCCATACTGACTCTCCGTTTCAAAATTTTAACCTAAGTTATTTTATTCTAATATCCGTGAGATGTCAATATAAAAACCGGCCCTGGATCAGAAGAATCCGGACCGGTTTCATTACCAATTCCATGGTTCACTTTTTCTTTGTCTTCTTCGAGGCGTTTTCCTGCTCTTTCAGCTTCTCGTCGGCCTTGTCTCTCATTCCCATCATGCGCTGGCGCAGCGTTTTCTTTTTGGGCGGAGTCTCAAGCTTGCCTCTTAAGGGTTTTACATCCAGGATATAGATGCCAGAGACGGTTGCCCGCACTTCCTTCTTCACGGGAATAATGTCATAGATCTTCTCATCCGCGATCATGACCATGACTCTCGGGCCGGCCTTGACCTTGACAATCGGCAGTTTGCTGTTCCGCATCAGCTTCGGCACCTGGTCAACGACCATCTGAGGAAGACCGGCGTCCTTCACCCGCATCCGCTTCTTGTCGATGATCAGAAGCGTCATCTGCTGCTTGGCAGCTTCAATCTGTTCTCTTGACGCATCCTGTTTCTTCTGAAGACGTTTGCCGACGAAATACAGGACTACAAGTGCGATGATCAGAATCACCAGAATAATCAACAATACATGCCAGACTTGCAATTTTTCTTCCTCCGTTAACCGTGTGGCTCCCTGCGCCTCCGTGTGCCGCGGCGGCATAAAATGACGGATGCCGACCGCATGACGCCAAATTTTAGTTTATCATGATTCCCCGGATCTTGCAAGAGTTTACCCATCCTGTCCGGACAAGACTCCCGCAGGCCGTCCGCTCTCCGTCAGGATTTGCCCGTCGCGGACACCGGCGTCGGCCGTCTCTCGTCAAATACGTCATTCACATCAAAAAGCTTTTCGAATACGTTCTTCTTGGCTGCCCCGGATATGGCTCTCCACATCTGCAGTCCGTCGCAGTCGATGCGGCCCATTCTGCAGGACAGGTCGTTGACCTGAACCCAGTATTCCGACGAGGCATCCACATTCGCGTAATAATTGTAGCCCATGTCCTTAAAATACCGGAACACGTCGTTCTCATTATAGTCGTAAGGCTTCCAGTTGCCGATGTCATTGCCGTGGGCAAAGATAATCGTGTCGGTCTTGCCGGTGATATTCGCCACGGTATTCTGCCATTTTTCCTGGTCTGTCCTGAGCGTGTCAACAGATTTGTTGGTGACGCTCAAGTGTCCCCAGGTGTGGCAGGCAAACTCCCATCCCGCCGCCTTGCAGGCCTCCGCAATCTTTTTTGCCTCCGCCACTTCGTTGTCCCAGTTAAAATCCGGATGCTCCGCAAGCCATTCGGCCTGGTCCTGGTCGAGCTTCTCGCCGGTCTTGTATGCCACGTCCGTGCGGTATCCGAAGACGCCGTTGTATCCCGTCATGGCGATCAGTCCGCGCGCGCCGCCGTAGGAGAAATCAGGGTGTTCCTTCACAAAATCATTCAGTCTCGGGACGACATCATAGTTGCCCACCGAAACATTTCCCTGTGCATCCGTATACTGGATCCGGACTTCTCCGTTTTCATCCAGCACCGCCTTGTCGCCGAACCCCTGGCCCTTATAGGAATGATAGTAGCTCCAGTCATCGATGGAGAGCACAAACGGGTGCTTGTCCGCGGGAAGCAGAAGCGATTTGTTCTGTTTAAAATGGACCAGACCGTCGTCTCCTGTATACTCATTGACCAGATCCCGCATCTTCACGAGAATCCAGCCATTGTCATACATCTGCTGCGTGATCTTGTCAAACTCTTCGATCGTCGTCATCCAGGCGTTGACGCCGGCCACCACGTCTTCCCCGAACAGCGATGTATTAAAGGCGCGGTCCGTGTCCACAATCAGGGAATGATAAAAGATGTGGGGCACTTCGAGCACATTTTTCGCCTCCATCGAGGACTTGGCCGCAGTAAACTTCGCGATGGCATTGATCAGCTCCGTGTCCGTGTCGTAATGCTCCTGCTGCTGCAGCATGGCAATAGCCCGGTCGTAATCATAGGCGTCCGCGACTTTTTCCGCCTCGGCGATCGCCTGCCTCTTTGCGGCGATCGCTTCTTCCTCTTCCGCGATCTCGGCGGCTTTTTTGGCCTTCACCCGGTCATTCTTGGTCTTTGTGGTCGTGACGAGGCCGGCCACCAGCACGCCTACCAGCACGATCAGAAACACCAGGCACGTATAGATAATCTGCAGCTGCCGCCTGCGGCGCTTGCGTTTTGCAGTTCTGGAATTTTTATAAGATCCGCGTCCCGCCATGAATCCTTCTCCGTCAAGTTATTTTGTTTTTTATTATAACATGCGGACTCGAAGTTTGTCAGTGTCCGCATAAGCCTTCCGCTCACTCCAGCTCAATGGTTGCGGGCGGCTTGCTGGTAATATCATAGAACACGCGGTTCACGTGATCCACTTCATTAATAATCCGGTTCATCACGGTCTTCAGCACACTGTAGGGAATCTCCGTGACATCTGCCGTCATGAAGTCGACGGTATTGACCGAGCGCAGCGCGATGGCGTAGTCATACGTCCTCTCATCTCCCATCACGCCCACCGATCTGACATTAGTCAGGGCAGCATAGTACTGGCTGGCCTCGCCGTTGATTCCTGCGCGTTCCATCTCTTCCCGGAAAATGGCATCGGCGTCCTGAACCATCTTCACTTTTTCCGCCGTCACGTCCCCGATGATGCGGATTCCGAGACCGGGCCCCGGGAACGGCTGCCGCATGACCAGTTTCTCCGGTATGCCGAGGCGGAGTCCCACCTGCCGGACTTCATCCTTAAAGAGATCGCGGAGCGGCTCGATGATTTCCCTGAAATCGACATAGTCGGGGAGACCGCCCACATTGTGGTGGGACTTGATCACGGCAGATTCACCGCCGAGGCCGGATTCCACCACGTCGGGATAAATCGTTCCCTGAACGAGATAATCCACATGCCCGATCTTTTTTGCCTCATCCTCAAAGACGCGGATGAACTCTTCTCCGATGATCTTGCGCTTTCTCTCCGGCTCCTGCACGCCGGCCAGCTTAATATAAAAGCGGTCCTGCGCATTGACGCGCACAAAGTTCAGATCGTAGGGTCCGTCCGGTCCGAAGACCTCCTCCACCATGTCGCCTTCAGACTTGCGGAGCAGTCCGTGGTCCACAAAGACGCAGGTCAGGTTTTTGCCGACTGCCTTGGAGAGCAGTACCGCAGCCACCGATGAATCGACTCCGCCTGACAGGCCGCAGAGTACTTTGCCGCTGCCGATCTTCTTTTTCAGCTCCGCAATCATGCTCTCCGCGAAATCGTCCATGCGCCAGTCGCCGGAACAGCCGCAGACATCCATGACAAAATGCCGCAGCATTTCAAATCCGTGCTCCGTGTGAAGGACCTCGGGGTGGAACTGGATCGCATACAGATTCCGTCCGGCGTTTTCCGCTGCCGCCACCGGGCAGTTTCCCGTATGGGCGGTGATCTCAAAGCCGGGGGCTGCCTGTGAAATATAGTCGTTGTGGCTCATCCAGCAGACCGTCGGGGAATCGATCCCTTCAAAGAGAGGCGATCCCGCCTTGTCGATGATGACTTCCGTCTTCCCGTACTCCCTCTCCGGAGCCCTTTCGACGCGGCCCCCAAGGACCTGCATCATCAGCTGGGCGCCGTAACAGAGACCGAGGACGGGGACGCCCAGGCTGAACAGCTCCGGGCTGCAGGAGGCCGCATTTTCCGCATAGACGCTGTCCGGCCCGCCGGTCAGAATGATTCCCTTCGGATTCATGCCGCGGATCTCCTCAAGGGGCGTGCGGTATGAATAAATCTCACAGTACACGTTACACTCGCGGACCCTGCGCGCAACCAGCTGGTTATACTGTCCTCCGAAATCAATCACAAGCACTCTTTCATGTTTTGCCGTATTCATTCGTCCTCCTCACAGCTTTTTTAATGTTCTTCAAAAACGGAGAGGAACAGTTTTTTTGTTCTGCCCTCCCCGACCGTTTCAAAAATCCGTATGTCAGTCCTTTTTCTCAATCAGGATTTCCGTTCTGTTGCAGGAGATCACTGTGTCCCCGCTCATCAGGGAGTAGGCGGCTCTGAAGGCAACCGTCCCGCCGGACTCCAGGATCTCCACGTCTCCGCCTCTTAAGTCAAACGCAAGATTTCCCTCCGCGGTTCCGTAACGCACGGTACTGCTCTTCCCGCTTTCAATCATCATCCGGACATCGGCCGCCCCGCTCCGACGGATCTCAAGCCTGTTTCCGCCGGCCGTCAGGTGTGTTTTGATTCCGTCTTCTTCGTAGACGACATGATGCCGCCCCGCCACAAATCCGTACAGACCGTCTGCCTCAGTCCTGATCACTTCCGCCCGGCCGTCAGGCCTCTCCGGATCCCGCTGTTCCCCCGTGACTGTCACATGCACTTCGCTCTTCATATCCCGGACCTCAGTAGTCTTCGATCTGGATCAGCCTCGCCGCACTGACATCGATCGGCAGGATCGAATTGGCGAACTCGGCAAATTTCTCGGCCTGGTCGCTCACGAAAAAGCGGTAGGGAGACGGTTCGTCCGGATTTCTCGGTTCCGTGCAGGCCAGCCCCTCCCGGCTGAGAAGTCCCGACAGGCTCCTGGCCGTCTCATATGCGGGATTGACCAGGCGTATGTCATCCCCGATGAGCTTCCGGATGGCGCTCCGGAGCAGCGGATAATGCGTACAGCCCAGAATCAGGGTATCGACGCCGTTCTCCAGCACCTCATCGAGATAGCGCATGATGATCTCATCCGTCACCGGATCATGCAGAAGTCCCTCTTCCACCAACGGCACCAGGAGAGGACAGGCCTTCTGGATCACTCTCACGTCAGGGCGGATCGCATGGATCGCATCCGTATACGCCCCGGAACTGATCGTCGCTCTCGTGGCAATGACACCCACTCTCCCGTTTTCGGTCTCCTTGCAGGCCACCTGTGCCCCCGGATCGATCACACCGATGACGGGCAGGCCCGCTTCCTCACGGACCGCGTCGATGGCGAACGCCGTAGCCGTATTACAGGCGATCACGATCGCCTTGATCCCCTGGGTCTTCAGGAAACGCACGATCTGGCGGGCGTACTTCTCGACCGTCTGCCTTGATTTTCCGCCGTAGGGCACCCTGGCCGTATCGCCGAAATAGACGATTTTTTCCGAGGGCAGGTTTCTCATGATCTCGCGGGCAACCGTGAGCCCGCCGATTCCCGAGTCAAAGACGCCGATCGGTGCATTATTGCTGATTTCCATCACATGCGCCTCCCATATCCCGCAACTCCAGGGACCTGACAATATTCCGGTACTGATTGTCGATATGCATTTCGGTCAGACGGACTGCCTCATCCCGGTCGCCTTTTTCAAGCGCACTGATGATCGCGTCATGCTCTCTGGTCAGTGTCTGCCTCGCCTCCTTGTCTTTCAGGTACTCCATCCGGAACCTGTACATCTGTTCCCGCAGGTTATTCAGAATCTGGATCAGCCTCCGGTTCTTTGTGCTTTCATAAATCAGATCATGAAAATACTCATCGGCCTCCCCCATTGCGGCCAGGTCGGCATCTTTTCCCGATACCTTCGCCGCAAAGGCTTCCTCCCTCTCCCGCAGCTCCCTGAGATTCTCTTCCGTCAGGGTGCCGCAGACTCTGGAAATCGCCAGCGTCTCCAGGCTTCTGCGGATCTCGAGCACGTCGTTCAGCTCCTGCCTGGTGATCTCCGCCACATGGGCGCCTCTCCGCGGAACCATTTCCACGAGGCCTTCATGCTCAAGCTTGCGGATTGCCTCGCGCACGGGCGTCCTCGAGACTCCGAGACGGTTTGCAAGATTGATCTCCATGAGCCGTTCGCCCGGCTTCAGTTCCCCTTTAAGGATCTGCCGCCTCAGTGTCATAAAAACAACCTCCCGAAGCGGCATGTATTCTTCCGGATTCATAGTATTGCCATTTCCTTTCATCATGATGTCAGACCTTTTCGCCTCCCGCCGGCCACGTCAGAAACGTGCGTGCGGACGGCCTCGTTCTCCTTAAGCTGTTCCTGCAGACCTCTGCGCGGTCTGCATTGTCAAAAATGCCAAATACCGTGGGGCCGCTGCCGCTCATAATTGCCGCCAGCGCGCCTGCTTCCAGCATATCATTTTCTATGCTCTTTATGACCGGGTATTTCTCACCCGTGACCGTCTCCAGCACATTATACATGACCCCCTTCGCGGTAATGCCTCTGATGTCACCCGCTCTGAGGGCTTCCGTCTGCGCGTCCACATCGGGGTGAAAATCCAGCTGATCCACCCTGAGCGCAGTATAAACCTCTCTGGTTGATACGTTGATATTCGGTTTGCAGAGAAGGATGCAGACATTGTCCGGCATAGACGGAAGCGGTGTCAGCACTTCCCCGATCCCCTCCGACAGAGCGGTTCCTCCCATGACGCAGTAGGGAACATCCGCCCCGATCCGCGCCGCCCGTTTCATCAGCTCCGCCGTGTCGAGCCCGAGCCCGAAGAGCCGGTTTACGCCGATCAGCGCCTGGGCAGCATCCGAGCTTCCCCCCGCCAGTCCCGCAGCCACCGGGATAAACTTGTCAAGGCGGATCTCCAGGCCGTCCGTCACCTCAAATTCATCCATCAGAAGCTTTGCGGCTTTGTACGCCAGATTATTCTCGTCTGCCGGAATATAGGGGAGATTTGTGCTGAGACGGATGCCGGGTCTCCCTTTCAGGGGCAAGAGATTCATGCGGTCATACATGCCGGTCATCTGCATAACCATCTTCACTTCATGATATCCGTCTTCTCTCCTCCGCAGGACATCCAGCGAGAGGTTGATCTTTGCGTGCGCACGAAGAAACATAGTCCGGTACAGCCCCTTCCTTTTCAAAAGTCGATTACGGATTGTTCCGCGCTGTAATCATTATATTCAGATTGCCTGCTCCGTGCAACATAGTTGTCATTTGCCTAATCGGGACAGATGTGCGATAATAAAGGTTCAGATTGAAACAATCGCGGCCGGTGTCCACGCAAGTCATGAAACCAGACCGGCACCGGGAAAGGACAAAAAAGATGCTTCGAGCACTGATTGCCATTATATTTGTTGTTATCTACTGTATCCTGTCCGTGCCTCTTCTTCTGATTGAGACCTTGATCAGGAAGTTTAATCCCATAAAGGCGGAACTGTCCATGCTGCGCATTGTGCAGTGCGCTTTTAAAATTCTCCTGTTTATCTGCGGGACAAAGGTCACCGTGATCGGCCTGGACAATATTCCCGAGGACGAGGCCGTCCTGTTCGTGGGAAACCACCTGAGCTTCTTCGACATCATCATCAGCTACAGCCAGATGAAAAACCGCTGCGGCTATGTCGCAAAGAGCAACCTCGAACACATACCGCTGCTCTCCTGGAATATGAAATTTCTCTTCTGCCTGTTCCTGGACAGAGATGACCTGAAAAAAGGACTGGAGATGATCCAGAAAGCGATCTCCTACATCAAAGAGGGCATTTCCGTCTTTATCTTCCCGGAAGGAACACGCAACAAGAGCGGGGACGACGCCAATCTGGCCGAGTTCCACCGGGGCAGCTTCAAGGCGGCGCAGCGCACCGGCTGTAAAATCATTCCGGTCGCCTTCAACAATACCGCCAATATTTTCGAGGCCCACTTTCCATCCGTGAAGCCGTGCCACGTCATCGTCGAATACGGGACCCCCGTGCCGTACGGTGATCTGACACGCGAGGAACAGCGGAATATCGACGGGCATTTCCGCACCATCATCAAAGAGATGGTGATCAAAAACCGCAGCCTTATCTGAAAGCAGAGCAATTTCCCGCAAGAAAAAACTGCCGCAAATGAATAATGCGGCAGTTTTTTGTCTCTTCAATTGGAAATCATCTCTCGAAGTTTTGCTCCAGATCTCCGAAAATCACGGAAAAATGAGGATTCTCTTCTTCCGCGTCCATCATCACTCTCCCGACGGTTTTCAGATAGGTGTCGAGAGAATGCTTCTCCTCCGGCACGAAAAAACCGGCGCAGGTGTCAATATCCATTGATGTCAGCTCATCGTAAAGCGCATCAAGATTACAGCCGTAGTAATCAGGAAAGTCAAACTTCATGGCCAGATACTGCTGCACTTCTTCAGGAGTCGACACGGCACCGAAATCAAGTATGATCTTACGCATGATTCAGGCTCCTCCTTTTCTTCAGTAAAGCTTTTCAAATGTCTGGTAATGATCTTCCGTATAAAAAACAAGTCCGTCGTCCGAATACACAATCCGCTTTGCGTTCCTGCGTCCTCCGTTGTAGTCGATATCGCACTCATAATAATGACGTCCGTATTTATGCGGGAGCAGCCCTTCATAGTTGCCGAACCGGCTGCCTCCGATACTCATGCCCGGAGCAACTTCCCACAGATTGCCGAGGGTTGAGGACCAGCCCAGCGCTTCCGCCTCTCTCTTTGTGATATAATTCTGCGGCAGTTT
This sequence comes from uncultured Lachnospiraceae bacterium, assembly GCA_902766955.1. Taxonomy (GTDB): domain Bacteria; phylum Bacillota; class Clostridia; order Lachnospirales; family Lachnospiraceae; genus Chordicoccus. The sequence goes on from CACXFM010000285.1 coordinate 13,620, forward strand.
TCCGTATGTGTGGATATACAGCGCAACTTCATCCCTGCTGTTGTATGTGCCGTCCTCTTCTACGCTGAGATCACTCTCCCGGCTTCCTCCGGACTGCTCCGATGCCGCGGAAGAAGATTTCTTCTTTTTTCTTCTGCGCGAAATCAGCTGCATCGAGGATGCGTATACATTCTGTGTCCCGGCCAGGCGGGGCGCAAAGCATAAAACATGCTCCGGAAGCAGCATCATCAGAACGAGAAGCAGAAGCAGTGCTATCCTGCCCCGGAAAATCCTGCCGCGGGCAGCTCTTTTTTCCTTCATCACGTCATCCTCCTTCTACTTAAGAAGTCAGCGCCTCCGTGACCTTCTCAAAATGCATAAAATGCGAGGCTTTGACAAGAACCGTATCACCTTTCATGAGCAGCCCGGGCAGTCCGCCGAGCAGTTCCTCCGTTGAAGCAAACTCCCGAATGTCCGCATCCGGGTCAGACTCCCGGATCCCCGCACCGATTTCCCGGGAGAGCTCCCCGGCCAGGACGAACAGATCGATGCCCATCTTTCCGCAGGCTCTTCCCACTTCGCGGTGCAGTTCCTTTTCATCTTTTCCCAGTTCCCCCATGTCTCCGAGGACGGCCACACGGCGTCCGTCCGCATCCTTCAGGACTCCGCAGGATGCCTTCATCGACATCGGATTGGCGTTGTAGCAGTCATCGATCAGCGTGATGTCCCCCGCCTCCACGATGCGGAGACGTCCGCCGAGCGTTTCCGTGCTCTCGATTCCCTTTCGGATCTCCTCCGGCGTCATCCCGAGAGCGGATCCGACGGCGGCTGCGGCCAGTGCATTCATTACCATATGCATGCCCGGCAGAGGAATCGTGACGTCGATCTCCTCCTCATCCAGACAGATCGTACAGGATGTGCCCTTGAGCCCCAGCGGCTTTACGTTCTCCGCATAGACGCGGAACTGCGGGTTCATGCCGTAGAAGACGGGCCTTCTGCCGTGTACGTCCGTCACGGTGCGGAGCTTGTCGTCCTCTCCGTTCAGGATGACGGTGCCGTCCAGCTTCACATAGTCCAGGCATTCAGTCTTGGCTTTGAGGACTCCGTCCCGGTCCCCGAGAAACTCCAGATGGCATTCCCCGATATTGGTGATCACCATGATATCCGGCTCCGCCGTCTCGGCCAGCTCCGTCATCTCGCCGAAATGGCTGATTCCCATCTCGAGCACGGCGACTTCATCCTCCTCCGTAATCCGGAAGATCGTGAGCGGGAGCCCGACATTGCTGTTAAAATTGCCCAGTGTCTTCAGCACTCTGTATTTCTGCGAAAGCACCGAGGCGATCATTTCCTTTGTGCTCGTCTTCCCGACGGACCCGGTCACGCCCACGACCGGAAGGCCCATCTGCCGCCGGTAGTAACCGGCGATCACCTCAAGCGCCTTCGCTGTGGATTCCACCAGTATATGGGGATACTGCGCGGCACCTTCGGAATGCTCCGTCAGCGTCACGAGAGCGCCGCCGTCCATCGCCTGCGGGATAAAATCATGGCCGTCAACTCTGGCCCCTTTCAGCGGAACGTACAGGCAGCCTTCCGTGATCTCTCTGCTGTCCGTCGTCACCGCGGTCACTTCGCGTGTCTTCAGTTCCTCCGGCCCTTTGTACCGCCCTCCGCAGGCCCCGGCAATCGAGGCGGGTGTCAGATACTTCATGACAGTCTCTTCTCCTTCGCGTATTTCTTCAGTGAAACCTCCACAAGCTTCTCACACAGGGCGGGGAAGCTGATCCCGAGCGCCCTGGCCTCCTGCGGCATCAGGGAAGTCGGCGTCATCCCGGGAAGCGTATTGGCCTCGATGCAGTACATATTTCCGTCCTGATCCATCAGGAAATCCAGCCGTCCGTAGGCATCCAGGCAGAGAGCCCGGTACCCTTCCACCGCCAGCTGCTTCATCCTTCTGGTCTCTTCTCCCGTCAGCTTTGCGGGACATGTCTCAATCGCGGCGCCCGGCGTATACTTGGTGCGGTAATCATAGAAGACATCGAGCGGTGCGATCTCAATCACCGGCAGCGCCTCTCCGTCGATCACGCCGACCGAGAACTCCCTGCCGCAGATATACTCTTCGACAACCACTTCGTTCTCGATGGCAAATGCATCCTTCAGGGCCTTCTCATACTCCTGTCCGTTGTGGGCGATATAGACGCCGACGGAAGATCCGCCGCAGCAGACCTTGACGACGACAGGATACACAAGTCCCCGCGACGTGAGATCCGTATCATAATCGTTCAGCGTCATCGTGAAGCCGTTCGGAACCGGCACGCCCGCGGCTTTGAGCATGATTTTTGTGAGCCCCTTGTCCATGGCCAGAGCCGATCCGATATAACCGGTTCCGGTGTAGCGGATCCTTCTCAGATCAAGCGCGGCCTGCAGCTTGCCGTTTTCGCCATTTTCACCGTGCAGTGCCAGAAAGACGATGTCCGCCATCTTGCACAGCTTGGTGACGTTGGCTCCGAAGAAAGACCTGTTCGGATTGGCCAGGGCGCTGTTGATCTGGGCATCTCTCTGACGGATAAATGCCGCTGCCTGTTCCGCGTCATAATCCTCGGGAAATGCATCCATCAGATTTACATATTCATCACCGAAAAACACGTCCAGAAGAATCGCCCTGTGTCCCTGCTCCCGAAGAGCCATGCAGACCTGGGTGCCGGATACAATCGAGATCTCTCTCTCCGTGGACACGCCTCCGCACAATACTACTATATTCATGAAAATGCCTCCTCATCCAGTACAGTTTAACTGCCGCCGCAATGAATTGCAACTACAGTCATCTTTTTTCTCTCAGGTGCTTCCTAAGGTGGTTGTGATTCGTTGTCAGGTCGATTCTGGCCGGTCTCACCTTGGAATAAATGATCCGCTGGCTCGAATAGAGACCGTTGTAGCCCGAGACCACATACGAGACGATACAGCCCAGGGCAAAAAACAGAATCCCGTCGGCTCCGAACACTTCGATGGCCAGGAAAACAGAGGCCAGCACCGTGTTGGTCGCTCCCGCGAAAGCAGCCACCAGTCCGATGGCCGCCCCGAACGCCGCCGGTATGCCGAGAAGCGGTCCCACGGCGCACCCGAAGGTTGCCCCGATGAAAAACGTGGGGACGATCTCTCCGCCCTTGAATCCCGCCTCCAGCGTCAGCGCCGTAAACAGGATCTTCAGAAGAAATGCTTCCGGACGCGCCTGCCCGTCCACGACCGCCGCCCGGATGATCCCGCCGCCGGCGCCGTTGTAATCAGTGGTTCCGGTGATTTTCGTCAGGGCGATCACGATCAGGGCTCCCGCGACGACTCTGATATAGGGATTTGCGAAAAATCTTTTATACAGATGATCCGTCGTATGCAGGACCTGCACGAACAGCACCGACACGAGTCCGGCCAGCGCGGCCAGCACCATGACCCTCAGGAAATGATGCGCGAGAAGCGGAGGCACCTCCAGAGGGAAACGGAAAGGAACGACGCCGAACATCTCAGACAGCCAGATGGCAATCAGCGAAGCAATATAGCAGGGCAGGAACGCCATCTCCATATAGGATCCCACATTAATAAACAGCATCACGAAAACGGCGGCCGTAAGCGGCGTTCCGAAGATGGCGGAGAAGAAAGCCGCCATGCCCGCCATCGTCGCAACCCGCATCTCGTCGCGGTCCAGGCGGAACAGTGCGCCGATGTGATTCCCGATATCGCCGCCGATCTGCAGCGCGGCGCCCTCTCTGCCGGACGACCCGCCGCACAGATGCGTCAGAATCGTGCCGAGAAAGATGGACGGCAGAAGCTCGATCCGGAGCCGCGTCCCCTCTCTGGCCGCTTCGATGACGGTATCGGTATTATTGCCCTCCTGCTTCAGCGTGCGGTAACAGTACACGATGAGAAGACCGGCTGCGGGCAGCAGATATAGTAAGAACGGATTCTCTTCGCGGAGCTCCGTCGCTTTCGCAACCCCGTTATAAAACAGCGCGCCGACCAGGCCGCAGAGCGCCCCTGTCACGCCGGCAATCAGAAGCCATTTCAGAAGATATCCCGCATATGATTTCAGGTATTTCAACAGATCAAGCGGTTCCTCCGGCATAATCTTCTCCTCCGTTTTTCTTTGTCCGGCTGTATAAACACCGAATAATGCGGGCACCGGAACATAAATCTGTTCTGATCCCCGCATCATATTATAGCATTATCGTGTCCATTGCGACAGAGTCATATGTGATCCGGACCTGCCGGTCCGCTCTCAGTCTTCGCGCTCAGACGGTTTTATGAAAGCCTCATCGTCGAGCGATTCCCCCGTCAGCTTCAGGATATCCAGCACCTTCGCCTGGGGGATTGCCATGTCATTGGCGATCTCGTCAATATTGGGCTTTGTTCCGCTTTCCTCCGTCAGGCGGTCAATACTTCTGTTCAGCAGTTCCACCTGGGCCACAAGAGACTGGTCCTTCCGCTCAAGCTCCGCATAAGCATCCTTCGCGGAGAGAACCGCTTCCCTGACCTCATGCCGGATCAGTTCCTCCAGAGGGCATTCCCCCCATTCATCCCGGTCATCGCTCAGTCTGTCCAGAGCCGCGATGAGGCCGAGCGCGCCTTCCTGCATGAGGTCCTCCGAAGGCATGACGCCGTCGTCCAGTTCACTGACGATCTCACGGACAAGCGGCATAAATTCGTCGGCGAGATCTTCTTTCTGCAGACGGTTCATCACTCAATCTCAGATGTGCAGTGCGGGCAGCGTGTCGCGGCGATGTCAACTTCCGACTTGCAGTACGGGCAGATCTTTGTCACCGGCGCAGCTTCTTCGACCGGTTTTGCGGTCAGAGCCTTCGCCTTGTTGAAGGCCTTGATGACGGAGAAGATCACGAAAGAGATGATCAGGAAGTTGATCACGGCCTGGATGAAGGCACCGATCATGATATTGGCGCTTCCCACCGTGATTGCCAGATTGCTGAAGTCGATTCCGCCGGTCAGCACACCGATCAGCGGGCCGATCACGTCATCGACGAGTGATGTCACGATCGCGCTGAACGCGCCGCCGATCACGACACCGACTGCCATGTCCATCACATTGCCTCTCGAAATAAACTCCTTAAACTCGTCAATAAAACCATTTGCCATGCGTAATTCCCCCTTCTTTGAGATTTATGGTATGTATCTATCCGGAAACGGCTTTTGCTGCCGTCTCTGAATCATTTAGAGATTCAGCACTTCGCTGAACTTGGCCCCGTTCTTCACCTTCATTGTCAGCTCCGCCAGCTTTGACGTATCCCCGATCAGGATGACGCCCGTCAGGCGGTTGTTGACGAAGGTGTACTTCTCATACTGGTTCCGTCTCTCATCTTTGAGTTCCACGGTCCTGTATTTCTTTCCGGGGTCTTTTCCGTTGTCCCCGATCGAGAAGACGCTTGTTCCCATCCCGTTGAAGGACAGGGCGCCGTCTACCGTCTCGTAAGTGAGATCGTCGCCCGCGGCGTTGGCCCCGGCAACTTTCCCTTCATCCACAGACTGGCTCCACAAGCAATAGTTGACACCCTGATACTCGGCGCAGTCACCGGCCGCATATATATCGGGGATATTCGTCTCCATCCTGTCGTTTACGATAATCGACCGGTTGATGGCCAGGCCTGCCTCCTTCGCCACATCCAGATTTCCCCGGACGCCCGTGGAGACGATCACAAGCTGGGCGGGGATTTCCCTGCCGTCGGTGAGCGTAAGGCCTTCTTCCGTGATTTCAGCCGTATCGGATTCCGTAAGCAGCGTGATCCCGGCATTCCGGATGATATTCATGAGGACATCCGAAGCTTCCGCATTCAGCTGTCTTTCCATGACCTTTGCGGCGTGCTCGATCACCGTGACATCAATTTTCGCCCGTTTCAGAGCCCATGCAGCCTCGAGTCCCAGGACGCCGCCGCCGATGACAGCGGCCTGCTTCACGGTACCCGTCATGCGCTGGACCTTCTGTGCGTCTTCGATCGTGCGGATGGAAACCACCTTCGGGTTGTCGACTCCCTTAAACGGCGGCACGAAGCAGTACGCGCCCAGGGCATATACCAGCCTGTCATACACGAGGCGGAAACTCCCGTTTTCTCCGCTGACCGTCACTTCCCGTGCAGCGGGATCGATCTTTTCGACCTTTGTGTTGAGGACCAGACTGATCCCGTTCTCCTCATACCAGGAAGCCGGTTCAACAGCCAGCTGGTCGCCGGTCATGTCGGACAGCATCGTTTTCGTCAGCATGGGGCGGTTGTAGGGCAGATGGGCCTCATCGCTGATCATGGTGATGCCGCCCGTCTTATCTCTCTCCCGGATCGCTCTGGCTGCCTCCAGTGCAGCCGCTCCTCCGCCCAGAATCAGATACTTCCTGTCGGAATCGGCGGAATAATCACTGCCGCCCTCGACAGGCACAAAATTCTCCCTGCCGACGCCGCAGACCGGACATTCCTCAATAGAGCTGTCAAAGATCGCGCCGCAGACCAGACATTTGACCAGCGTGCGTCCGCCGCTCTTTTTCGCCTTCGGTTCCTTCTTAAGAAGCGCGCAGCCGAACTGATACCCGAAATCATAGGCATCCGCCAGCTGGTTTTCGTCGGGCTTGAAGCGCACGCGGAAACCGTCCACAACCTTCAGCCTGATCTGCTTCAGCCGCTCGATGAGATGCGGCACGCCTTCGCCAGACCAGCCGTAGCTGCCGAACGCACTCGCGAGTCTCCCTTTATAGACCGGCGGGAACATCGAGAGCGTCAGCTCATAGACCGGAGAGAGCGCCTCGCCGAGTATGGTCGGCGTGCCGAACAGATATCCGTCAGCCGCGGCCATATCCGCAGAGAGCGCGGAGGTGTCGTCAAAAATGAGGTCATAGCGGTGCACATCGATCTCTCCCGCATCCGTGACGCCCTTCATGATCTCCTCCGAGAGCCTTCTGGTATAGCCGTAGGCACTGACGTACGGCATGACGACAAGTTTTCTGTCTTTGGCGGGCGGTGCCGCGCACCACTCCTCATACCACGCAAACAGTTCTTCGAAATGTGAATCCAGAACCGGTCCATGGCCGCAGCAGATATATTCGATTTCAAGTTCCCTGATCCGTTCAAGTGCCGTGTGCATATACGGATAGGCAAAAGGTCCGATAATGCAGTCGAAGTAATACTTCGTCGCGTCCGCATACCCTGCCTCGTCCGTCACCCTGGAGCGCAGCACGCCCTCGCAGGCATAGTGGGAACCGAAGGAGTCACAGGTAAAGAGCGCTTTCAGTTCCGGGCAGTACGTGTACATGGTATCCGGCCAGTGCAGATTCGGGAGCACCATAAACTCCAGCGTCTTGTCGCCCAGGGACAGGTGATCATTGTCCTTGACGATCAGGCTGTTGAAATCCCTGTTGACAATGTGCTTCAGGAACTGGTTTGCGGTTCCCGTGGATACAACCGTGATCTGCGGATTGGCATCGATGATCTTCTCGACGGCCCCCGCATGGTCCGGCTCCGTGTGATTCATGACCAGGTAATCGATCTGTCCGATTTCCGTCTCGGACTCCAGATAGTCTTTCAGTTCATCCCAGAATGCGAATTTGGAGGTTTCAAAGAGTGCCGTCTTTTTGCTGCCTTTTACAAGATACGAGTTGTACGATGTGCCGTATTTTGTCTCCATAATGATGTCAAAGACCCTCAGGTCCGGGTCCAGTACTCCCGTCCAGTAAAGATCTTTTCTGATTTCCAGTGCCTGCATCACGCCTCCTTTCCGGTCAGTTCCTTCCTCACGAACTGCCTGTCTTTAATACCTTCAGTACCATGGCCCCCCAGACGGGGAGCGGATCATATCCGAACAGGATATCCAGCTTGTTATACTCGAGAGGAAGCCTCCTCTCTCTGTCAGAATAATTAAGAAAGACCAGATACTCCGCCTCGTCATCATCGAACCGCTGCATGGCGATCCCGTCGATCCGGCGGTTTTTCGCCTGTTTTCTGGTAATGCCGGAGATCCTCGTGCAGATCTCCCAGGAGAGTTCTTCGGCACAGCCGCAGGCCAGATAGTATGCGAATCCCCTGCCGAAGTGCTTCCTCGTGAGACAGGGCGTTCCCTCGTAGAACTGTCCCGCGTAGCTCATCAGAACCTCCGCGTCGTCCGCGCACACGATCCCGCACTGTCCCTCCGCCAGAAAATGTCCCCTGAAATCAGGCGCCGCATCCAGGGCTGTTTTCTCGCCCGGCGGCAGTTCGTCGAGATCCGTAATGCGGATGCCGAACACATCCGTCAGGGCATGCGGTGCATCGCCCTCCCAGAGCTCACCGTCCCCGGTCTCATCGCAGGGTGAAAGGTGGGAAAACCACACGCCTCCCTCATGCACGAACTGACGGATTTTGCCGGCGGTCTCTTCGCTGATCCGGGTGAGTTCCGGTGCGATAATCAGACTGTAGCGCGAAAAATCGCTCTCTTCATTGATAAAATCGGCATTGAGCCCGCTGTTCCGGATAATGCGGTAATACCGCAGAAGCTTCTCCGGACCGGCATCTCCGTTCACGAATACGGCCTGGGAAGACAGAATGTCTTTCTCTGTCAGCACCCTGAGTTCTTTTAAGAGTCTGCCGAGCCGGCCCGCCTCTTCAAGTACTCTCGTGCCGGTCCGCCCCGTGTGGTCGATCAGGCCGCCCCTTCTGCGGTCTTCTCCCCGCATCTCCTGCCGGAAATTCCGGTAGAAGAAGCCGCCCGCCCCGTGTGCCGCCGCATGATAAATATCAAAAGACAGTGTTCCCGGCCTTCTGAGCCGCCTCACGCCGTCTTTCATCGTGACACAGGGATCAATGCCGACCTTGATCAGTTTTCTGCCGCCGAGGCACCTGAGCCAGTCCGCATAAGCGGAAGCCTCATACATATTTTTGTCCCGGTCCGCACATGCCCAGTCGGTCTCATCCTGATAGCAGATGACATCCGCTTCGTCGGGAGCCCTGCAGCTGCCGTACAGATCCTCCGGGCGGCACAACGCCGCCAGAGGCTTTGTCACACCGGCATCCCGCAGTGCGGAGAGGATCTCCGCGGCCGGACAGTCCGGCCCTCCGGCCATAAAAAACCGGACGGTTTCCGATGCATCCAGCTCCTTTATAAGCTCACCGGGCGGAAGCGTCCTTCCGACGCCCGCCATAACCCCGATTCCGTTTTCCTCTAACACGGACAGAAGCTGCCGGAGCTTCTCCGTTTCCGCTTCCGCCGCGGACGCTCTCTCAATCACATCCGGTGGCAGAATCACCATATTGAAACAGAGCTGCTTCATGAGGCTGATATCTTCGGAGAGGATGTCCTCTCCGCGGTCCCACTCCGGCCTGTAAACTGAGCCGTACAGATATTTATTGAAGTTCAAATCCCGTTCTCCCGCTTATTACGCACCTGCGGCAGTCCCGCTTCGGTTTTGCCATCCGCTTCAGACAGCAGCAAGCGCCTGCTCCACATCCGCTATGAGATCCTCGGCGGCCTCCAGCCCGCAGCTCATGCGCACCAGGTTGGCGGATACACCGCCGGCTCTGAGTTCCTCATCCGTCAGCTGACGGTGTGTGGAGCTCGCCGGATGCAGACAGCATGATCTGGCATCGGCCACATGGGTCTCGATTGCGAATACCTTCAGTTCCTTCATAAACGCTTCCGCATCAGCGCGGCCGCCCCTGACTCCGAAGGAGACCACTCCGCATGAACCGTTCGGAAGGTATTTCTGTGCTCTCTCATAGTAGCGGTCTCCCGGAAGCGACGGATAACTGACCCACTCAACCTTCGGATGTTTCGAAAGGAATTCCGCGAGTGCCAGTCCGTTCTCACAGTGCCGCTTCATCCTGACATGGAGGCTCTCAAGCCCTAAGTTCAGGATAAACGCATTCTGAGGACTCTGGATGGAACCGAAGTCGCGCATCAGCTGGGCCGTGGCTTTCGTGATAAACGCGCCCTCTTTGCCGAACTTCTCTGCATAGGTGATGCCGTGATAGCTCTCATCCGGTGTGCAGAGCCCCGGGAATTTATCCGCGTGCGCCATCCAGTCGAAATGGCCCGAATCAACGATCGCGCCTCCCACGCCGGCGCCGTGCCCGTCCATATATTTGGTGGTGGAATGCGTCACGATATCCGCCCCGAACTCAAACGGCCGGCAGTTGACCGGCGTCGCGAACGTATTGTCAATGATCAGAGGAACGCCGTGTGCGTGAGCCGCCTTCGCGAACCGCTCAAGATCCAGCACCGTCAGCGCGGGATTCGCGATGGTCTCACCGAACACCGCCTTTGTGTTGGGCCGGAAAGCAGCCATCAGCTCCTCATCCGTGCAGTCGGGACTGACAAACGTAAAATCGATGCCCATCCTGCGCATGGTCACATTAAACAGATTAAAAGTCCCGCCGTAGATTGTCGAGCAGGCCACCACGTGATCGCCCTGTGCCGCAATATTAAACACCGCGAAGAAAGAGGCCGCCTGGCCGGAAGAGGTCAGCATGGCCGCGCTTCCGCCCTCCAGCGCGGCGATCTTCGCCGCGACATAATCATTCGTCGGGTTCTGAAGTCTCGTATAGAAGTACCCCGGTGCTTCCAGATCAAAAAGCTTCCCCATATCCGCGCTGGTGTCATACTTGAATGTCGTACTCTGATATATGGGAACCTCCCTGGGTTCACCGTTTCCCGGTCTGTAGCCGCTCTGGACACACCTGGTCTCAATCCTCCAATCGGACATAAAAAAACCTCCTGACATCACAATAAGATACAAATAATCTTATCACAAGTCGGAGGTTTTGACACCTGTTTATCGGGAATCCGTCTCCCGGAACAGCCGGCAGGAGGCAGTACGGACATCTGCAGTCCGCTTCGCCTTACTCCTCATGATCCCCGGGCAGCGGCGCCGCCTTCTCCATATCAGCTCTGGAGACCGGGATGCTGTTGATTCTGCCGAAATACTTCTCGTAGTTTCCTCTGAACTCCTTCATATAAACCGCATCGTTTGAATGATGCAGGTTATGGATGTAGAGGTGTTCCTTGCCCTGGATGGACTCGTCATTCCGGCTCAGCATGTAAACAGCCAGGTCGGAGCACTGATCCGAGATCCTCTCCAGATTGCCCAGCATATTCTGGTATTCGATCCCTGCCAGCGCATTGCATTCATTATGCGTCATTCTGTAGACATGGCGGCTCCGCATGTCCTCGATCAGCTCATCGATCACTTCCTCCAGAGGCTCAACCCGTTTTGCCAGACCGGCGCTGTCCGAGTGATAAGCCTCCACGGACAGGGAGACGATATCCCTGACGGCGTCAAAGGCCACCTGCATTTCCTTCAGTGCCACCTCGGAGAATGACTGCCCGCTCTCGTGCAGATTCGTGATGCTCTCATGGATATTGACGGCCAGATCGCCGATTCTCTCAAAGCAGGTCAGCGCATGAATCTGATAGCTCTGCGTCCGGTTATCCGTCTCCAGTCTCACGTGAGATGAGACGGCGACGATATACTTATTGGAGGCATCCGCCATCCGGTCAAGCAGCTCTTCCCGGCTTGCGATCTTGCTCGCCCGCTTGTCTCTGTATTCAAACAGCTGTTTTGTCGTCGCGTTATAGCTCTTGGCAGCCACATCCGCCATATGTCCGATCAGGTGGCCGGACTCTTCGAGCGCAAGCCTCGGATTCGTAATGAGGTGCATATCCAGCTCGCGCAGATTCTTCTCGATATCGTCCGTCTCCGCGTCGGCTTCCTGTCTGGGCGCAAAGCGCTCCGCCAGCCTGGCGATCATGCCGGAGAAAGGCAGAAGCACCACGGCCGGAACGAGACGGAAAAGGCCGTGAACATTGGCGACACCGCCGGAACGCAGCGTCCGGTACCAGATGTCGTCGCCGAGAACGCCCGACAGACGCAGCGTAAACAGCACGGCAATAATCAGAACCGCCGCAATGACATTATAAATGACGTGGACAAGGCATACCTTGATCTGTTCCGATCTCGCTCCGATCCGGCAGACCAGGAAGGTCGTCAGACAGTCGCCGATATTGACGCCGATGATCACGGTGAAGATCCCGCAGAAGGTCACTCCCACCGAGCTGGCAATGGTCTGGATGATGCCGACGACGGCGGATGAGCTCTGGATGATGCCGGTCACGCCCACGCCCGCAAGAAATCCGAGGAAATAATTGTTTTCAAAGGAGACAAGGAAGCTGCTGAGTCTGTCCCCCATACCGCTGACGGCGGTACTCATGTTCATGAGGCCCATGAAGAGCACGCCAAATCCCATCAGGATCGTTCCGGCCGTCGCTGCACCCCTCTTTCTATTTCCCACAAACATGATCAGGATGATGCCGATAATGAGTGCGACGGAAGCCAGGTTGTCGGATTTAAAGAAATTCATGATACTGTCGGCTCCGGCGTCGACATCCATCAGTCGGATGATCTGTGCCGTGATCGCCGTTCCAACATTGGCGCCGAACACGATGCCCACCGACTGTTTAAAAGTCAGGAACCCGGCTCCCACAAGTCCCACAGTGAGAACAATGGTCGCCGTTGAGCTCTGGATCATACAGGTTACGAGGACTCCGAGCAGAAATCCCATCACGGGTCTCGTCGTCACTCTGGCGAGAGCTGCCTTCATCGCTCCGCCGGAACTGCTCTTCAGCCCGTCGCCCATAACGCGCATTCCATAAAGGAACATGCCAAGTCCGCCAAGAAGAAATATTACATTATAAAATGCTTTCACGTAAAACTCCTTTTATACTCTGCTTTTCATACGCAAGCCGTCGAATCAGATTCCTCTATATAAACGCAGTATTTTAATCATATCACATTTCTCAGCGGGCAGGCTCATTACTGATCCGGGTTTTCATAGAAAATCCGGTCTCAAAAAAGGAAAAAACATCCGATCTGCACAAATTTTCTGTCAAAGCGGCATATGCATGTTACAATATGCTTTAATCTCTCGTAAAAGGAGTCTTCGAATAAAATGGGAATACGAACCCGGGATCTCAGGATTCTGCATGAAGAAAAAGACGGCAAAAGCACCATCCGGGTCGCTGCCTGCCGCCATCGCGGCAGACGCGTGCGTCTGCTTCTGTCAGACGGAGCAGTCCAGTCTGCCAGCTATACGGATCCCGCCCTGCGAAATGAGCTGATCTTTCCTTATATGAAAGAACTGCGCTGGCTGCACACGCTCCGGCCGGATGCCGGGAAGACCCTTCTCATCGGCGCCGGCGGATTTGCCTGGCCGAAATATGTGCTGGCTCATTACCCGGCCTGCAGCATTGACGCCGTGGAACTCAGCGGAGCCGTCATCCGCATTTCACGCGAATGGTTCTATCTGCCGCAGGATCCGCGGCTGCGCGTAATCTGCGGCGATGCGGTGCAGTATCTGGACACATGCCGCGAACATTACGACCTGGTCATATGTGACGCATTCCGAGGCCATTCTCCGGCGGGAACGGTCCTTGCGCCCCGCTCCCTGCGGAAGATCCGCTCTCTCCTTGGAAGCAGGGGCATCTTTGCGGCCAATATCCCCACCGCCCAAAAAGGGCCTCTCTCTATCCGGGGTGAACTCGTCCGCCGCCGGCTTGGCAGGTTCTTCCGCCACACGCTCCTTCTGCCCTGTGATGAAGCGCTTCGTCCCCGGGAGCCGCAGAACTGTCTTCTGTTTGCGTCCGACAGCGATCTTTTCACCGCGGCACCCTAATTTGCGATTCAGACAAGGAGGCACCTGATGATCCGTATCAGTCAGTTAAAAATACCCTGCGGCGCCAAAAGCGGCGCCCTCGAAAGCAAAATCCGAAAGCTGCTCCGCCTCGCGGATACGAAACCCTTTACCCTCCGGATTCTCCGGCATTCCGTCGATGTGAGGAAAAAGCCGGATCTGTATGATGTCTATACCGTCGGCGTCAGCCTGTCCGGTCAGGCCGAGGAGAAAAAACTGGTCAGTAAGCTGGGCCGCCGCGAAATCGTCTTTGAAGAGCCCGTCCGGTACGTTTTCCCCGCTCCGGCACCCGGAACTCCGCCGCTTATGCACCGACCCGTTATCGCGGGCTTCGGACCGGCGGGAATTTTCTGCGCACTCATGCTGGCCCGCTGCGGCTACCGGCCTATTGTGCTCGAACGCGGCCCTTCTCTCGAAGACCGCACAGCCGCGGTCGGTCACTTCTGGAAAACCGGGCACCTGAATCCTGAAGCCAACATCCAGTTCGGAGAAGGCGGAGCCGGCACCTATTCGGACGGAAAGCTCAACACGGGCGTCCGCGACCGCTCCGGCAGAAACGGGGAGGTGCTCCGCACGTTTGTCCAGGCCGGCGCCCCCGAAGAGATCCTCACCGAACAGCACCCGCACATCGGCACGGATATTCTCAGGCAGGTCGTCCGTACCCTCCGCGAAGAAATCCTGCGCCTGGGCGGGGAAGTCCGGTTTTCTTCCCTTCTCACGGACATTCTCACGGAAAACGGGGTTCTCACGGGAATCAGAGTGGCGGAAACCTCAGGACTTACTGCCGGAGACAGCCGCGGGGAAGCGGGCCGCAGCTATGTGATCCCGGCGGACGCGCTCGTCCTCGCGCCCGGGCACAGCGCCAGGGATACCATCCGGATGCTTCATGCGAAAGGGATTGCCATGACGCAGAAAAATTTTGCCGTCGGATTCCGCGTCTCCCACCCGCAGGAAATTGTGGACAGGCGGAATTACGGTTTCTCCGATCCTGACAAAATGAACCGTCTTCACCTGGAGCCCTCCAGCTACAAGCTGACGGCCCAGGCTTCCTCCGGGCGCGGCGTCTACAGTTTCTGCATGTGTCCCGGCGGCTGGATCGTAAACGCCTCTTCCGAGGAAGGGCGCCTCGCGGTGAACGGGATGAGTGATTTCGCCAGAGATACGAAAAGGGCAAACAGTGCCATTATCATGACTGTCGGAAGCAGTGATTTCGGCGGGGAAGGGGTCCTCGACGGGATGCGCTTTCAGGAGCGCCTCGAAGAAAAGGCTTACAGACTGGCCGGCGGACGGATTCCCGTGCAGCCATTCGGAAGCTTCGAGAAGGAGTTTTACAGTGCGTCGGACTCGCGGGGGGCAGTGCCGCTAAAAGAAAAAGAGGCGGAGGCGCTCTGCCTGAAAGGCCTGAGCGCTCTCGCACCTCTTCACACGCTTCTCGGGGAAGATCTCACGAAAGATTTCATCGAGGGCATGCACACGTTTGAACACACGCTGCCCGGATTCACCGGGCCGGATGCCTGGGTCGCCGGCCTTGAGAGCCGCACCTCCTCCCCGGTCCGCATCTTGCGGGACGAGACACTGCAGTCGTCAGTCCGCGGATTATTCCCCTGCGGGGAAGGAGCCGGCTACGCCGGCGGCATCA
>CACXFM010000286.1 GCA_902766955.1 uncultured Lachnospiraceae bacterium
GGCGATCCCGGCGTGCGCTGAGTCGTTGGGGTTTTTGAAATGCTGCACGACGCCGTCCACGAGGACGCTGCCCTCGTCAGCTGCGTGTACACCCGTGAGACACTTGATCAGAGTCGACTTGCCGGCTCCGTTCTCACCGATCAGTCCGTGGATTTCGGCGGGCTTGATGTGCAGTTCCATGTTGCTCAGCGCTTTGACACCGGGAAAGATTTTCGTTACATTTTGTAATTCAACTACATACTGGCTCATTGGCATCTCCTTTTGTAGTATAACATCTTTCCTTTTTCCTTCACGGCATCAAAGATGTGCCTGTTTCCGATGTTTGTAAGAGAAGTGCAGAAAATCCTGATCTAAAAAAAACGGGACTGTCGCTCCTTAATCCAGGGCGACAGCCCCATTCTTTTTATCCCGTGAAAGAGATGCAGTTCTTCATTACTGGCCGGAATAGCCTTTCAGCTTGTCAATATGCTCCTGAGCGGTATCAGCCGTAACGATCGTGTAGCCGGAGTCGATGACCTTGTCAACTTCTTCGCCGTTCAGATACTTAACCATGGCTTCAACAGCCTTGTAGGACATATCGTACGGATTCTGAGCAGTTGTCATGGTAAGTTCGTTGTTGAGGATCGCTTCTGCAGCTGTGATCTGTCCGTCAAAGCCGAGGAAGATGGTCTTCTCATAAGCCGGGTTAGCCTTTGCAGCTCTTGCAGCCGCAACAGCCATGTCGTCGTTGTTAGCGCAGACAATGGCGATGCCGTCCGGATAGTTGGACATAATAGCTTCCATGCAGGTAACAGCCTGGTCAGCAACAGCGTTCGCATACTGGACTTCGTTCTCAAGGAACTCGCCGCCTGCGCCGTTGATACCTTCCTTGTAGCCTTCCATACGTGCTGTGTTCGTCGCGTCACCCTGAACGCCGGCGATCTCGATGCACTTGATTTCTTCCCAGCCGGCTGCCTTTGCAGCTTCGACTGCGGCTTCCGCACCGGCCTTGGCAGCAGCCTTGTTGCCGGTTCCGATGAAGGAAATAACCTTGTCGGACGGAATATCCGTATCAAGAGCCATAACCGGAGCGTCGGAGCTCTGAAGCAGGTTGACAACCATCTCAGACTGAAGCGGAGCGATTACGTAGCCGTCATAGCCGCCTGCCGCGAGGTCTGTCTGGATCATGTTCATCTGCTCGTCATAGGATGTCTCTGAAGGCGGTCCTTTGACGTCAACAGTGACGCCTTCGTGCTCAGCCGCGTAAGCCTTGGCACCTGCTTCGATGTAGGTCCAGTACTCGGATGACAGAGTCTTGCAGATAACGTCGATGTGATATTCACCGGCGGGTTCTGCAGTCTCTGCGTCTGATGCCGTGACAACCATAGCGGATGACACAACCATCATTCCTGCGAGAATTGCTGCGAACAATCTCTTCTTCATTTAGGGGTCCTCCTTTTTAAATAATAAATAACACCTGGTTATTTGTTACCTCTGTCAATGCTGCCGTGCGAAAAACACATCAGCCTTCGATCTCGGACAGGCTCACCGGTCTGCCTTCCTTCAGAGACTTCGCTGCCGCGATCGCGATGCGGACGGGCTCAAGGCCGTCTTTTCCGCCAACCGGAATCTCTGCATTGTTCAGAACCGCATCCACGAATGCCTTTGTCTCTGCCACGAACGCGTCGTTGTAGCGCTCCAGGAAGAAATAGGTCGGCTTGGCGGATTCTACGGCTTCTGCCGTGCTGATATAAGCTTCGTTCTCGAGATGGTTGTTGTCCTGTACGGAACCCTTCTCGCAGAGGACTTCGACTCTCTGGTCATAGCCGTAGGGAGCCTGGCGGCAGTTGTCGATGACACCGATTGCGCCGTTGGCGAACTTCAGTGTAACGATAGCCGTGTCAACATCGCCGTAATCTGCGAAGCGCGGATCCACGAGCACAGCGCCGGTCGCGGAAACTTCCGTGACATCGCTGCCGGACAGATAGCGGACCATATCGAAGTCATGGATCATCATGTCGACGAAGATGCCGCCGGAAACCTTGACGTATTCCATGGGCGGAGCACCCGGGTCGCGTGAGCAGACCTTGACGACGAACGGCTTGCCGAGCTTGCCGGAAGCGACGACGTCACGAACTGCCTTGTGGCTTCTGTCGAAGCGGCGGACGAAACCGACCTGAAGCTTGACGCCTGCCTTGTCGACTGCAGCAAGAGCTTCTTTGATCTTTGCGATATTGGTGTGAATGGGCTTCTCGCAGAAGATGTGCTTTCCGGCCTCGGCTGCCTTGATGATGAAATCAGCATGCGTGTCGGTGGAAGAGCAGATAAAAACTGCGTCAACATCATCGGATGCAAAGACTTCGTCCGGATTCTTCGTGCATTTTTCAATGCCGATTCCGTGAGCCCATGCTTCCATGTCGGCATTCAGGAACGGATCCGCCAGCATGGTAACTTCTGCGTCGGGAACGAAGTTCTGGATGTTAGTGCCGTGAAGCTTGCCGATACGGCCGGCACCGAGTAAACCGATTCTTAATTTGCCCATAGCTTTATCTCCTTATAGTTGAATAGTGAATAATATGGGAACTCCTTTATACAATGGTCATGATCGCTTTCACTGCTTCAGCCGTCGTAGTCGCCGGGAAGAGTTCGTAGCCGACATAACCTTTGTAACCGACTTCTTCGAGAGCCCTGTATACTCTCGGGAAATAGATCTCGCCCGTTCCGGGTTCGTGACGTCCCGGCGCGTCGGCGATATGGACGTGACCGAATGTATCGCCGTAATTGCGGATCGTGTCGCAGATGCAGCCTTCGTTGATCTGCATATGATAAGCATCATACAGAACCTTCAGCTTGGGAGATCCGATCAGACGGATCATCTCTGCCGCATCCTGTGTGTACTTGAGGTAATTGCCCACATGGTCCGTCGTGATGTTCAGGGCTTCCAGGTTCATCTGAATGCCGCTTTCTTCCGCCAGGGCCGCGCATTTCTCAAGTGTCTGGAACATGGCGCATGTTCTGACCGTGTCGGAGAGATCATCTCTGGGATCAATCACGACGCCGCCGTCACCGAGGCCGTTGGAATGGATGGTCACGCAGGGAGCGTTCAGGAATGCTGCAGTCTCCACGGACTTCTTCAGATATTCCATATAAGGGCCTGCCTGAGACGGATCAATCAGACTGAGATCCGCATCGCCGTTAAATCCGCAGATCGGGATGCCGGCAGCTTCTGCAGCTTTCTTGACCTCGGCCAGATCCTTGTCGGGCCAGCCCCAGAATTCGACTGCGTCAAAACCGTCATTCTTTGCAGCCTGGAAGCGGTCCAGGAAAGGTATTTCGCCATAAAGAGCATCAATGCAGGCTGAACGTTTCATGAAGCGTATCCTCCGTATTCTTTTTTAAAAAAGGAAACTAATAGTAAAAGTGAACAAGATATGATAAATATGTTCCATGTACTTGTGCAAATTTTTAGGTGTTATGCACATGATAATACAATTTTTGGATGAAAGCAACAAAAAAATATCGCCAAACATGCGGGCGATATTCTGTGCAATGTGCAATATGTGCAAAATATGTGCAAAACGGTCAATTCCGGCTGTTTTCAGATATTTTCCCGGCAGAGAATCCTGATGCTCTGGTCTGCCTGCGGGGGAACGGAAGCTGCTTTGCCGCGCAGGTACTGTGTGAGATAGATCAGCGGGGCATACCCCTGGTAAACGAAATCCTGGGGAATTGTAAAGTCAATTATACCTTCCAGAAGAAGCTGTCTGACGCTCGGATTGATGTCGTGGCACACAACGTGGACCTGACCGGCAAGACCGGTTTCGCGGATGGCCTCTGCACAGCCGGCAACACTTAAGTTTGCCATATAGATTCCCTTGAGAGCGGGGCTTTTGCGGATGAGATCGCTGACTACCTTCACCGTTGTCCCGTAATCGTTGAACGTCTCCGCAGTGAGAATGTTCTCCTCCGGAAAGCCGAGCTCCCGCATCCGTTCCTGAAAGCCCATGAGGCGCCGGCGGTGGCCTTCGAATTTGAGATTGCCGACAGCGGCAAGGATCTTTTCGCCTGGACGGATGCATTTGTACAGCAGTTCGGCCGCCAGTCTGCCTGATTTCAGGACATCCTGTCCCATGAAGAGAATCCGCCCGCTCTCCGGGAGGTCGCAGTTGAAGGTGATGCACGGGATGCCCGCCTCTTTTAATTCGGTCAGACGGTTTGAGACGGACTGGTCCTCAAGGGCGCACACGGACAGCCCGGATACGCCGAGTCTGACCAGTTCGTCCAGAAGGACAAGTGCTTCGCCCGGCAGCTCGGTGCGGCATCTCCTCACATATACTTCGACCCTGGAATCCTCCAATTCGAGCTGGGCGCTGCGGATTCCCTGCTGCACCTCTTCCAGAAACTGGTATTCAAAATTGGGGAGGAGGACGCCGAGACGGAGGACGGCGAGATCCCGCCCTGTCTTTTTCCGGGGAGATGCAGACGGCTGTCTGTATCCGGTTTCGCTGATGATTTCGAGAATGCGTTCCCGGACGTCCTGCCGCACGTAGGAGCGGTTGTTCAGAACGCGGTCGACCGTGCCTCTCGACACGCCTGCCATATCCGCAATCATCTGCATGGTGGGTTTTTTATCTGACATCTTATGGAACCATCCTTTCAGGAGCGCGCTCCGACGGGGATATCTTAAATGACCATATTTTAGCAGACGGAAATCCGAAAGACAATCTCCGCCGGCATGACGTGAAAATTTCCTTCCTCTTTCTTATAATATGGGATATAATCATGCGGATATATAGAAAGGGAGTATGAAAATCTGTTGGAAGCAAAAGAAAACAAGATGGGCGTGATGCCCGTAAAGAAACTGATCGTCAATATGTCGCTGCCGATGATGGCGTCCATGCTGGTGCAGGCCCTTTATAATATTGTCGACAGCATCTATGTGTCGCAGATCTCGGAAGGGGCGCTGACAGCCGTCACGCTCGCATTTCCCCTGCAGAATCTGATGATCGCGTTTGCATCCGGCGTCGGCGTCGGGGTCAACGCGCTTCTCTCAAAATCGCTCGGAGAGAAGAACTATGACAGGGCGGACAGAGCCGCGAACGCGGGGCTTACGCTGACCCTGGTCAATTATGTGATTTTCGTCCTGCTCGGTCTGTTTGCCGTCTCGCCTTTTATTGCCTCCCAGAGCGGCATTGAAGAAATCCGCAGGAGCGGCGAGGCCTATCTGCGGATCGTGACGACGCTCTCCGCGGGTCTGTTTTTCCAGGTGATGTTCGAGAGACTGCTGCAGTCTACGGGTCTGACCTTCTACAGCATGATCTCCCAGATGACGGGTGCAGTGATCAATATTATTTTTGATCCGATCATGATCTTCGGACTTCTGGGTTTCCCGAAGCTGGGCGTCGCCGGCGCCGCATACGCGACGGTTCTCGGACAGAGCGTGGCAGCCGTGCTGGGACTGATTCTCAACATGAAAAAGAATAAGGAAATTCATCTGTCTGTTCCGCTGGTTCTCGCACCCGGGCTCTGGGTAGTGGGCAGAATCTACCGGGTGGGCGTGCCGTCGATTCTCATGATGGCGATCGGTTCGGTGATGACCTATATGATGAATCTGATCCTCGGCAGTTTTACCGCGACGGCACAGGCTGTATTCGGCGTGTATTTCAAGCTTCAGAGCTTTTTCTTCATGCCGGTCTTCGGACTGAACAGCGGCCTCATTCCGGTGCTTGCCTACAATTACGGAGCGCGGAACCGGAAACGCATCGAGGAGGCTCTTGCGTTTGCCCTGAAGCTGGCGGTCGGGATCATGATTCTGGGTACAATCGTCTTCGAATGTGTGCCGTCTCTTCTTCTGAGAATGTTTGACGCGTCTCCGGACATGATGGCCATGGGCGTCACGGCGCTCCGGATTATCGCACTGCATTTTCCGCTGGCAGGCGCCAGTATTGCGCTGGGCTCCGTCTTCCAGGCATTCTCGAAAAGCATGTATTCGCTCGTGATTTCCGTTTCCAGACAGCTGGTGGTCCTGATTCCCGCGGCCTGGCTTCTGGCTCAGACGGGGAGTGTGCAGAATGTGTGGTTTGCCTTCCCGATCGCGGAGGTTGTCTCGCTCCTGCTCTCGCTGTTTTTCTTCAGGAGGCTGTATAACGGCATTGTGAAGAAACTCTGATGCGGAAGGGAAGCGGCGGCGCATAGAAGTATGTGGACTTGCGCGCTGAGGAAATGATATGATGATTATAGCGCCAAAAGACTGACCACACGTCGTGCCTGCACGTAAGTGGGGGCATGGCTTTATGGCGCCCCCACATGAGCAAGTAGTGGGGAAGGGGCCCCGCGGATTGCGAATGTGGGGCAGGATTGTGGAAGCGCGCAGCGCGGAACAATCCGTAATCATTTTTGGCGACCCGATCATATGACATAAAAGAGAATCGACATCCTGTGCACCTGCGGATATGACCGCACGGAGAGGGGAGCGGGACAGAGACGATGTATTGCGGCAAATGCGGAAAACGAATTAAAAACGGCACGAAATACTGCCCGTACTGCGGCAGCATCACTTACACGGGGCAGCAGAAAGAGGGCAGAGAGGAAACGCGTCCGGAAGACGGGCGTCTGTCCGTGCTGCAGAAAGTCGCCGTGGGTTTCGCGGTCGGACTGATTGCCGGAGGGATCGTACTGATTCTTCCTGTCCTGCGGCAGAGGGACAGTTCCGAAGAGAAGAATGTCCGGACCGAATCACAGATATCGACGGAGCGGAAAACAGCGGAGGCAGTCTCTTCAGATACACCTGCACCGGAACCGACGGAAGAGCCGACGCCTGAACCGACGGAAGAGCCGACGCCGGAACCGACACCAACGCCGACTCCGACGCCCACGCCCACGCCGACACCGGAACCGACGGAAGAGCCGACGCCGGAACCGACACCAACGCCGACTCCGACGCCCACGCCGACACCGACGGCGATCCCGACGCCTGAACCGACGCCGACACCGACGGCAATCCCGACGCCTGAACCGACACCGATACCGACGCCGGCACCGACGCCGGAAGCGGTGCAGCCTTCCGAAATTACGGCGGCCCTCGTGCCCATAGAGACTGCCCGCAGCGCATTCACGAATCTGCACTATGCCTCCATAAAATCCGCCACGGCCGACTCGACGATTAAACAGACCGGAGAGAATGCCAATGCCGTCAATGAACCCAAACTTGCATTTGACGGGGATGAGTCGACAAACTGGCAGGAGGGCAAAAGTGATTCCGGCATCGGAGTCGGAATTGCGGCGAGCTTTACGAAAACGGAAAAGGTCCGCTATATCACCCTCAAGCTCGGCAACTGGAAGAAAGAGAAGAACTACTACAAGGGCAACAACCGGCCGAAGAAATTGCGGATTGAGATGCAGGGCTTTGACAGAGAAGTGGGATTTCCTCAGGATGAATGGGTGGAATTCTGCGTGGAACTGAGTGCTCCCTGCGAAACTTCCTGGATCAAGTTTACGATCAGGGATGTTTACAGGGGCAATGAATGGGATGATACCGTGATCTCGGACATCCGGATGATCTGTGAGTGAAGTGATGAGGAGGACTGCATATGAAGAAAAGAACGGCGTTCCTTTTGGCCCTGATCTTAAGCGCAGCCATTTCGGTCAGCCCGGTACCAGGTGACGATGCCGCCGGCGAATACGATTATGAAACGGAGAGCACGGGGCATTCCGCCGGACTCATCGACATCTCCTCTATTCCCGCGGGGGATACCATAGACCTGCTGCAGCTGTCCGCCGCGGAAGTGGATGCCTGCTTCCAGGCGTACCCGATCGAAGAGGGGGATGCCGTCTATGAGAGAATCGAGGGCAGATCGTTTGATCCGTACGGGGAAATCGGCCTCTCCGATCTCAGATATCTGAAGGTGCTGCATTACAATTTTGACGGAGAGGTGCAGGTCGGAGAACTGATCGTGAATGCATATCTGGCCGAGGATTTCCTGACGGCATTTAAGCAGCTGTTCAGCGAGCGGTATCAGATCGAAAAGATGCACCTCATCGACGATTACTGGCAGGGCGACGGCGACAGCAGCGACCACGCCTCGATCGATGTCAACAATACGTCCGCCTTCTGCTACAGGACGACGACGTCCGGCAGCAGCCTGTCCAATCACGCGTTCGGCTGCGCGATCGACATTAATCCGCAGCAGAATCCCTATATCTACGGGGACGGCGGCGTGGCCCATGCCAATGCGGAAGCATATGTCGACCGGAACAGCGGACTTCCCCACGTGATTACACATGAAGACACCTGCTACAGGATCTTTACGGATCTCGGCTTCACCTGGGGCGGTGACTGGGAGAGTGTAAAAGATTACCAGCATTTCGAAAAAGCATTCTGATAAGTCCGTAGTTTCCGGAAGGAAGGAGGAGTGCTGATGCATCTTGCGAGAAAGGTTCTGAATCAGGTGCTCTCCGGCATGGAGGTCATTCTTGCCGGTTTTCTGATCATCATCATCGCCATTCTGGCCTTCAAACTGGCCGCCGGCACATTTTTCGGCGAGGCGCTGGTTCCGAAGTCGGTGTCCTGGTATATTGAACAGGTCATGAATCTGGCCATCGGGATCGAGTTTGCCAAAATGCTCTTTCACCACACGCCGGGGACGATCATCGAGGTGCTCCTGTTTGCGATTTCCAGACATATGATCGTGGAACAGACAACGCCCCTTGAGACGCTCTTCGGGGTGGCGGCCCTGGCAGGTCTTTTTGCGATTAAAAAGTATCTGTTTACGAGCTTCCGGGAGCATGAGCGCATTATCTGTTCCGGCCAGACCACGATCAGGAAGATGAATCAGAGATACGGGCTCTCCATCCCCGCGGACGGGAGCAGGCTTCTGTGCGATGTCGTGCGGGAAAACCTCAAGAAGCACGACCTTCCCGCCGAAGTCGGCATGAGCTTTGTGCTCGGCGACGCGACGCTCCGCATCGAAGAGATGCATGAAGGCAGTATCCGCAAGGTAGAACTGGTGAAGACAAGATCACTGTTTAACGAGTAACGTATTCATATAATGATTGAGATCATTTATTCAGGGAGGAAACTATGACAGATTACGCATTTGGTATCGATCTCGGAGGGACGACCGTAAAGATCGGCCTTTTCAGCGCGGCAGGGGAACTGGTTTATAAGCACGAGATTCCGACCAGGAAGGAAGACGGCGGGAAGCACATCCTTCCGGATATCGCGGAGGCCGTCCGCGCGGATATGGAGGCGTACGAAATTACGCCCAAGCATTTAAAAGGAATCGGACTGGATGTGCCGGGACCGGTGCTGGACGATACGATTGTCAACCGGTGTGTCAATCTGGGCTGGGGCAGAATCAATGTCGTCGAGGAACTGACCGAACTCACCGGCATCCGGAACATCAGGGTTGCCAATGACGCCAATGTGGCGGCACTCGGCGAAATGTGGAAGGGCGGCGGACGCGGACATGACGATCTCGTGATGGTGACGCTCGGAACCGGAGTCGGCGGCGGCATCATCGTCAGAGGAAAGATTCTGGGCGGTTCGAACGGGGCCGGCGGCGAGATCGGCCATATGCTTGTCAATGACAGTGAAACCGTCCTCTGCGGCTGCGGGAAAAAAGGACATCTCGAGCAGTATACTTCGGCGACCGGGATCGCCCGTCTGGCAAGGGAAGCCCTTGAAAAGACCGACCGGCCTTCCGCTCTCCGGGAATATGATAAGTTGTCCGCGAGGAAGGTCTTCGACCAGGCGAAGGCGGGCGACGAATTGGCGCTGGAGATCGTGGACCAGGTCTGCAGGATCCTGGGCCATGCCCTGGCGGTCATCGCCTGTGTCGTCGATCCCGAAGTCATCGTGATCGGCGGAGGCGTATCCAAAGCGGGGACAATCCTGACGGAGACGACGGCCAGATACTTCCGCGAAGCGGCATTTCACGCCTGCGAAAATACGGAATTCGCCCTGGCGGAGCTGGGCAACGACGCGGGTATGTACGGCGCCGTGAAGATGGTGCTGTAAAGACGGGAAGTTTATGAAGGACGGCCGGAAAGTGCCGCTTGAAGCAGATGGTCAGAGAGAAGAAGTTTTATACTCAGTTTTTTTCCATGATGGCGGTTCTCGTTCTGCAGAATGTCATTACGATCAGCGTGAATCTGGCCGACAACATGATGCTCGGTGCATACAGTGAAATGTCCCTGTCGGGCGTTGCCGCGGTGAATCAGGTGCAGTTTATTTACCAGCAGATTCTGTACGCGGCGGGAGCAGGGATCGTGATCCTCGGCAGCCAGTATTTCGGCCGGGGAGAGAGGGAGCCGGTCAAGAGAGTCTCGGCCGCAGCCATGCGGTTCGCCCTCTGCCTGTGTCTGGTGCTCTTTATCGCGGCCACCGCGGTTCCCGGGTTGATCCTCAGTGCCTTTACGGACAACGGGGAAGTGATTGCCGAGGGCGTCAGATATATGCGTGTGATCCGCTTCACGTATCCGTTCTTTGCGGTGACCCAGATCCTTCTGGGAACGCTCAGGAGCGCGGGCGAAGTGAGGATTGCGTTTATTCTCTCCCTGATCGCACTCGGCGTGAACTGCTGTATGAACTATACTCTGATTTTCGGCCATTTCGGCGCTCCCAGGCTGGGCGTGACAGGTGCGGCCATCGGAACGCTGACGGCGAGAATCGTGGAACTCATCGTGCTGATTGTCTATCTGCTGAAGAAAGAAAAACTGCTGCAGATCCGCC
>CACXFM010000287.1 GCA_902766955.1 uncultured Lachnospiraceae bacterium
GACATCTCCGTGTCCGATCAGGTTTGCCAATGGCATTTCCGTATGATTCATGAGCCAGAGGATCGGCCCGGGCGCGGTATAATCCTGCAGAATCAGCCTGCCGCCCGGGCGCAGGACGCGCTGCACACTGTCAAAAAATTTCTGCGGGTTCGGATAGTGATGAAAACTGTTGGAGCATATGACCGCATCAAACTTATTATCCTCAAAAGGAAGTTCTTCGCAGTCACCTACGACCCAGGAGACACCAGCCAGATTTTTCGCCTTCGCGACCTCGATCATGCGCGGCGTAATATCGAGCCCCGTATAGTGTTTCCCGGGATCTTCTTCGTATAAGAGGGAGATCATAGGTCCGGTTCCGCATCCGCAGTCAAGCAGATCTGTATACGCTTCTTTTGCCAGTTCCCCCGCGATAAACGGGTAGTCCTCCTTACACATCTCATAAATGCCGGCATGATCACTTTCGTAGACATCTGCAGCTTTCGTGAACTCCCTGACTGTCAGATCCTTGTAGCGTTTTTCTCTTTCCGTTGACAACTTTTTTTTCACTGCGAAATGTCTCCTATTCTTCACCAACGTCTCAGTACCTGCCGCAGCTTACGGTCAATATCCCGGCGTGTTTCCCTGCACTCTTTCGGGTACTTCCTTCCTGCCCGGAATGCGGCTCCGACCAGCAGACTGCCTCCCACCGGAATCATGATCTTCAGCATGGACTCCGGAAAAGCGAAATGTGTTCCGTGCTCGTATAGGAGAGCTTTGAACCTGCAGCTGTGCGGTTTCTCCTCAAGCCGTCTCTCCATGCGCCTGATATACTTGCATGTATCCCACAGAACGTCGTCTTCCGCACCGATGCAGAGAACCGTTCCATGTATGTCTTCTACCCGGATCTTTTCTTCTTCCTGCACCGGATGTCTGCGCTCGGACTCATCGAACATAGGCCTGGAGGCCACCATATCCTTCCCTTCTTTTGACGCCTCTTTGATCTTCTGCCAATACTCGGGATGCCGATAGGCATACGGCAGATAAGGAAGGGGCCTTCCTTCCCAGGACACAGAAGATTCATTATCACCGGGTCGTTCCCTCATTCCGTCTTTTCCGTCCTGATAGAATCCCTCCATCACAAAATCCGGCGGCGAAATCGCGATCGTCAGACTGATCTGCGGATAATAGGACGCCGCCAGCAGCGCCAGCATTCCGGTCGTGGATGCACCGACAATACCGATCTTATTGCAGCCCTTCTTCTGAAGCACCCCGATCGCTTTTCCAAAGCGTTCCAGAGGATAATTGTGATGCCCGTAATCTTTCTTGTCCGGAGACATCGCCATCACATGGCACCCCTGCAGATGAAGCCACTTAGCTCCCGACATGGCCATCCGGTCATCTACAGCATCTCCGAGCATCAGGATCATTGCTTTTTCCGTCGGAGAAGAGCATTCATAAAATGCTCCGTAAAATCCGTCTTTCTCAGGTGAATAATACTGTCTGTTCATTTTTCTATATTGACCTGTCCTTTTGGAAGATCCTGCTTCCTGTTGGCCGACCGAAGCAATCAGGTTTTCCTTGATTCCGTTTTTTTTATCAAGATCCATTTCAGCAGTTATTCCCTTCCCCTGCTCCAAAAATGAAAGAGCAGGTCCGAAATCCTTCGAATCCTGCTCCGTAAAAAATACGCTAAAGTCAGTTAGATTTCGCTAACTAGCAATAAGGTATCACTAACTCTTCAATTTTTCAATACCTTTGTGTTTCTAAGTACCCGGCCTAAGCGGTCTTTGTCTTTGCCTTTTTACTCGTCGTTTGCCGCTCAGCCCGTATAAGCATCCTCCGCTGAGTTTCTGAAGTTCTGCTTTGCCAGCCATTCCCGCTCCTCATCATTCTCCGGGATATCGATCCGTTCGATCTTGAAAATGACCGGCCGTGTGCCGTCATTACAGCAGGCGATCATGATGCGGTCATCGTTAGTCCAGCCATCATTCGCTTTCTGCAAGATCCTCCACATCCATACACCGAAATCCGTTCTCCATCAAAAGCTGAGCGGTTATGCCGGGAGCATCCATCAAGGTTCCGGAAAATGTGCCGTCATACCGCTGTTTCACACCACAGCTGGGACTTCTGGACTGCAGCACGATCAGATCCGGCTTCTCTTTCGCAGCCCTTTCCAGGCACTTTGCGGCGCCGTCGCGGAATTCTTTATCTACATTCCGGCCATCTCTGGCTGTGACCACACCATCCTTAACCTCGGAAGGAACACGCGGTGTCGGAAGGCCGCCCATCTGCTCCGGACAGACGGTGATCACTTCATTTTCCTTCATCAGCTGCAGAACTTTCTCGTTCCGGTTATTACCGCCATTATATTTACAATTCTCACCCGCCAGGCAGGCACTGACCATGATTTTCACTTTTTTATGTCTGTATCCTCCGTTCTCTGATTCTGTGTTCCGGCATCCGGCCGGATCAGGATCTCAGTCGGACGCCTTAAAGTTGTAAATCGGCTTCATCACATCAATGATATCCACAGAATCGCGGATCACATCGATGATATCTTCCAGGGACTTGTACGCCATCGGCGCTTCATCCAGCGTGGATTCATTCACAGAAGTCGTGTAAACTCCCTTCATCGTCTCCCGGTATTCTTCCAGGTTCAGCTGCTCCTTTGCGGCGCGGCGGGACATGATCCTTCCTGCTCCATGCGGAGCGGAATAGTTCCATTCCTCATTTCCCTTACCGACCGCCAGAACACTTCCGTCCCTCATATTGATCGGGATCAGAACCTTCTCCCCGGCGTGGGCGGCAATCGCACCCTTACGAAGGATCATCTCTTCCGTATCAATGTAGTTATGGATGGTATGGAAGGCCTCTCCGCCTGCGATACCGGTTCTATCCAACAGGATCTCCGCCATCTTCTCGCGGTTCCTGCGGGCAAACCGCTGGCAGATCTCCACATCGTACAGATAATCGGCCAGATACTCGCCGTACAGAAAACATAAGTCTTCCGGTATCGTTGCTTCTGCGGCCAAATGGTCCACCGGACCATTTGCCTGCATGCTTTGGCACCGCCGGTTCCGGGAGATCTTTTCCAGAGCTGCCTGTATTTCCTTCTGTCTTCCCTGTTCCTTGTAGGTCCGGATGATCTCATCTCTCTCCTGGAAACAGGTCTCCTTGCCCTTGTTCAGGTCAATGGCCAGACGCTGGTAAAACTCCGCGACCTGCTTTCCCAGATTGCGGCTTCCGCTGTGGATTACCAGGTACTTTGTGCCGTCCGCCGCTTCGTCGATCTCGATGAAATGATTTCCGCCTCCCAGTGTCCCCAGGCTGCGCTCCAGACGCTTTGCATCCTTCAGGCTGCGGTAACACCGTAACTCCTGCAGGTCAAAGCGTTCCTGCCTTCCCTCCCAGACATTTATCCCGGAGGGAATATAATGGGCCGCTTCATCCAGCTTTTCAAAGTCAACAGCATCCTTGCCCAGATTGACAGTGTACATACCGCATCCGATATCTACGCCAACAATGTTCGGGACTGCCTTATCCACGACGGTCATAGTCGTCCCAATCGTGCAGCCCTTTCCTGCATGGACATCCGGCATAATTCGGATCCTGCTGCCTTCAGTGAATTCGTAATCACACATGCGGCGGATCTGTTCGATTGCTTCGTCTTCAATTACGTTTGCATAGCAGATTGCAGTATTAATCCTTCCCTTTATCTCTAACATTGCCCTCTCTTCCTCTCAGATTTACTTGCACCTGCAGAGAATTGCGGCGTCGCGCAGCGCCTGGTCCTTCAGGGAACTCTCCCCGCCTTTTTCTTTATCTTAACATTCCTTAATCTTTCCTCAAACTCTTACAACGATTTTTCTATTGACGGACCCCTCATCCTGAGCTTTCAATGTATGAACGGTATCCGCGTGGGGTAACTATCGTTGCAGAAGCGGGAATGGCAGGGCTCGAACCTGCGGCCCTCTGCTTAACAGGCAGATGCTCTGCCGACTGAGCTACATTCCCATATGGCCGGGGCGGCCGCCTGAGGGTTTGCTCAGGCAACCGCAACAGCCGCGTATCTTTCGGAGTTGATGATCTTCTCCATCGCCTCCACCGGATTCAGTCCGACGCACTGCATGACCTGACGGAATACAGCGGCAGACTGACCGCTCACCAGCTGAACGCCGGTACGGTTTCTGTCCGCGTGGAAGACATCGTGACGGCTGGCCACGTTCCAGAAGATGATGTTCGGAATCTGGTAGCCAAACTGTCTGAACTTCCGGGACATCTTCTCGTAGAAAGTCCAGTTCGCGGCTTCGCCGCGATCAATCTCCATGTCGGAAATAACAATCAGAGACTTCGGCATGTCCTCCTGAGCCACGTGATTCTGTACAGCGATCTCCAGAACATGCTGGAATGCCGCCTCCAGGTTCGTGTTGTTCGACCAGTCATTCATGTCGATGCTGCGGATCTTCTGCGCCAGAGTCTCACCCTGAAGCATATGGACCCGGGACGTACCGGAGAAAGACATGAACATGTTATGGTACGGACCGGTATTCCTTTCAGCGAAATACACCGCCAGGCCGACGGAGGTCGCCATCGGTCTTCCGCACATAGAACCGGATGTATCCGCAATGACCAGTGCATTGGTTCCTGCTTCCACATAGTCCGGCAGCTGACGCCACTGGGCTTCCAGGGTTTCGTCTTCAATGATCCGGATCCTTCTCCAATCCATACCCATGACCTTTTCTACGATGTCGTAAGGAAACAGCGTCGCGGAGTGAATGGTCTCCTTCCCGCCAGCCGCCTTCTGTACGAACTCGCCAAAACGGTCCGCATCGTGCTTCATGAAAGCATTTCTGTAAATCATCATGGCTCTGGACGGAACTGTAGAATAGCGGATCTCATCCCAACGTCCGGCAGACATCAGTGCCTCCACGATACAGATCTGCTTACGCATCGCGCGCACCAGCCGCTTGAACTCGTATACGGTGTATCCTAATCTCTGCGCAGTCAGGATGCCGAGCTTTCTGGTATTTGCGGAAGAAGCATCCGCCGTCTTGATCCACTTTGCGAGCAGGGAAATGGCATTTCCCACCTGCAGGTTCTGACGGTCCTCTTCGAACTGTCTCTTCATGGCAGCCCACATCTCATTTTCCAGAGGCGTTCCGATCAGGCAGTACAGGTCATCGTAACGGCCGTACACGCCGATCAGGTCCAGGTTCGGACGCAGGGCTTCCGGATGGTA
>CACXFM010000288.1 GCA_902766955.1 uncultured Lachnospiraceae bacterium
ATGAGCATTGAGAACCGTCCCCGATACTCATAGGAGCCCTCCGATTCCTTCTGTACGTAACACTTCTTTGTAGTAACGCAGTTCTTCGCGGATTATCCCGTCGATCGCCTGCATGCCCAGCAGTTCTACCGGGGCTTTGTCGTCTGTCAGGATATGTGTCCCGGTCCCCTCATACGGGGTGAGCAGATCCGCTTCGCGCACCATCAGTTCTGTCAGTTCCGCGCTTCCGGCGGAAGCCGCCCGATTACGGAGCAGCGCCCCGTCTATTTCTGTTTCCGACGCGAACAGTTCCCGGTTTGTGCTGCCCGGCACGTCCATCGTCATGACATGCGGAAATACGGAAGCGATCGTGTCTTCCAGCCACACGTGGATTCCTTCCGGCGAGGAGGACCGCATATTCATATTGACGACCATGATGCCGCCCGGCGCCAGATGGCTTCTGACACTCCGGAAAAATTCCGCGGAGGACATCTGGAAGGGAATCGTAATATCCTGGTAGGCATCCACCATAATCACGTCGTATTTGGCGCTGTCGAATGTAAGCCAGGCTCTGCCGTCAAAGGTTTCGGTCACGACATCGTCCGGCGCGCCGAAATAGCGCTCCGCCAGTTCCGTAATTCTGCCGTCGATCTCAACGCCGCGGATGTCCGCTCCCGCAAAATACTTTCTGCACTGTTCCGCAAATGTGCCTGTGCCCATTCCCAGAATCAGAATCTTTGCGTTTCCGTCCGCGCCCGCTGATCTCCCGGCCATCACCGGCGCCGCCAGTGCATAATCGTAATACATCCCCGTCAGATTTCCGTTCTTCATGCGGATCGACTGCACTCCGAACAGAACATTCGTGGAGAGGATCGTGCTCGTCTCGCTGTCCTTCACCTGCAGATAGTTATAAATCGACTCTCCCTCATAGAGCAGGTCCTGCTCCCAGAAAGCGAACCCCGCCCGCGATCCCAGCACGCTGAATACGGTAAACAGCACCGCCGCCGCGAGAGAGGCCCGTCTGCCCGTGCCTCTGAAGACAAAATACAGGATCGCGGTCAGAAGGAGCACGCCCGAAAAGATCAGGAAGGTCACCGCGGTCCCGACTGCGGGGATGGTCACGAAGGTCGGCAGAAACGTGCCGATAATGCTCCCGACCGTATTAAACGCCCCCAGCGCTCCCACGGTCCGGCCGCTGTCGTCCGCGCCTGACACCGTATACCGCGCGAGCGAAGGCGTACATGTCCCCAGAAGGAAGCAGGGGAACACGAAAATCACCATGCAGGCGGCAAATGCCGCCAGCGTCAGAAAATTGCGGTTGACGGTCATGACCAGGATCCCCGTGATGCCAAGGATGACATACCTCCCGAGGAAGGGAATGGCCGCCGTCCAGACCGCCGCCAGAAGAATTCTCCTGTACAGGCGGTCGGGATCCGGATTCCGGTCCGCGCTTCTGCCCCCGTACACATTACCCAGAGCCATGGCGATCATGATCGTGGCGATGATGATGGTCCAGACGATCTGGGAGGATGAAAAATACGGCGCAAGAAGCCGGCTTGCCCCGAGCTCCACGGCCATCACGGACATGCCGCATAAAAACTCGGTCAGAAACAGATATCCCCGGTATTTCAAAAGGCCTTCATTCATCATCTTCTCCCGTCCGCACAGAGGCGCCGTTGACGGTGACCAGTCCGTCAGCGGGTATCAGAATATAATCTCTGCCGTCGATCGTGCGGGTCTCAATGAGTTCCGCCCGGTCGGCCGGTATTTTCAGCAGAGCGTCATCGGTTTTCACGGTGATCATGCCGGAAGCGACCGAATCAAAGGCGATTCTGGCGTCTCCCACGGCCGCCTCATAGACCTCATCGAATCCGGACACATCCGCCCCGCTCGCTTCCGCGATTTTCCGCACGGTCTCCTTTTCCACAAGCATGGGCGCATCTTCTTCGGCCGCCTTCTCCAGCATATTTTCGCTGATCCGGGCCGCGCTCTCGAGGCTCACGTCCATGCGGGAGAGCAGGTCGCTGAACAGATCCTGCTGCATTTTCTCTCCAAGCGCCGCCTCTCCGGGGCTGGCCGGAAACAGGCTGTTCAGAAAATCTTCCGTGTCGGGTGTCTTCGACCGGATCAGGACCTCATTTCTGTCCTCGGTGCGGTCGGAAAAAGCGGGATACAGAAATCCGCTCTGTGGAGCCCCGATCTGCCATCTCCTCTCGAGCTCCGCCACTTCGTCACCGCGGAAGCCGAGTGCGGCCTTGGTCAGTTTGGCCGGGCAGATGGCCAGAAGCAGTGCTTCATATACCAGATCCCCGTCTTCCAGTTTCCGTCCGTCAGCCGCGCGCGCGGGAACGTCATAGACGAGCCGTGTCAGCGTCGCATAGTAGGGGTCCGTGTGCAGGTAGCCTTCCAGCAGCGCGTCCCGGAAGCTCTCAAACTCCTCCTCGCTGTCCCCGTCTGCTGACCGGAGCGCGAGCAGTTCCGTATTCTGCTCCGCGAGCTGCACACTGAACGCGTCCCTCCCGAGCCGCGTGCTCAGCACTTTCTGAAACAGATCCAGATGCCGGAACTGAGCCGACTCCTCCAGATCGTTATACTTCATGACGCTCTCCCAGGCGGGATGATTGTCGGAATCCACATACAGCGCATATACCCAGTCAATAATATGATCCTTTGCCTTCACGGCCTTTCTGAGTTCCCGGATATCACTTTTTTCCATATATTTATGCTTGCTCCTGTTCTGTTATCGCGTCCGCGCCATATAAACCATGGCGGGCAGACGCTGCTGTCAAAGCAGTATACAGGAATCCGCCCCTTTTGTACAGATGTGCCCGGTTCTGAAAACAGCCCGGCGGCCTGCCGGATTTTCACGTTTTCAACCCGGAATCTGCAAAGAAGGGGTAGCAAAGCCATGCGTTTCATGATATGATGCTTTCACTTCTCATAAAAGTCCTGCGCAAACCACAGTCCACACAACATCATAAAGGAGACAAAATCTTAATGAAACTTTCCTTCAGGGAAGACGGAAAGCGTCTCATCGTCATCTCTATTGCAGCCCTTCTCATGGCACTCAACCTCAATACATTCGTACATACCGGCGGACTCTATCCGGGAGGCGTGACCGGACTGACCGTGCTTCTCATCAGAGTTTTCTCCGTATACTTCGGAGTCAATCTGCCGTATTCGGTGGTCAATATTCTCCTGAATGCCATCCCCGTCTATATCGGGTTCCGTTTCATCGGCAAAAAGCTGACGCTTTACACGCTCTATCTGATCCTCCTGTCGGGCTTCCTGACAGATATCATACCGTCACATGCCATTACATCCGATCTGCTTCTGATCAGCATCTTCGGCGGCATCATCAGCGGCGTCGTCGTCAGTCTCTGCCTTCTGTCCAATGCCAATACGGGCGGCACGGATTTCATAGCCCTCTTTATTTCCCAGAAAACCGGGACGGATTCCTTCAATATCATGCTGGGCGTCAATGTCGTCCTTCTGACGACGGCCGGTCTCCTGTTCGGCTGGGACAAGGCCCTCTACTCCATCCTCTACCAGTACGTCTCCACACAGGTGGTGCACCTTCTTTACCGCAGATATCAGTCAACCACGCTCTTCATCGTCACAAATAAAGCGCAGGAAATCTGCCACGTGATCAGCGAAGTCAGCCACCACGGGGCTACGATCCTCCACGGCGAAGGTTCTTACAGCAACAGCGAGCACGCCTTTGTCTATTCCGTCGTCTCTTCAGCCGAGATCCGCACGGTTCTGAAATCCGTCAAGGAGACAGATCCCGACGCATTCATCAACTTAATCCGGACCGAACAACTGAGCGGCCAGTTCTACAGGCCGCCGACAGAATAATAGACTGTAGACACTTTTTGCTTTTTCCTGTATAATTATTACAATTGTATTAAAAAACAGTAATAATCAGTTCACTATTGTGATAGGAGGTCGCAACATGGACAAACCGTATACCGTACAGTCCCGTCAGTTCCTTCCTTCGCGAATCCTTATATCTGTGCTTCTTCTGCTCTCGGCTGTCATGGCCCTGGCACTCGGAAGCGTGCGGACAGAAGCCGCCACAAAGCGCAGGGTCATCATCGTCGGTGACTCCCGCACGGAAATGATGAAGGAATACTGCGGAGGCGCCAGCAACGTGATCTGGTCCTGCAAGAGCAGCATGGGCCTGACCTGGATGAAGCGGACCGGCGTGCCGCAGATCGAAAGCAAGATCAACGGAAACACATCCATCGCTATTCTCATGGGCGTCAATGACTGCGCCGACACCTGGGTTGCGGATCAGTACGCGTCCTATCTGAATACGAAAGCCAAAGCATGGAAGAAGCTGGGCGCTTCGACCTATTTCTTCTCCATCACGCCCGTCAATGACAAGCTCTCAAAATTCGAAAAGAATTCCTGGATCAAATCTTTCAACGCGAGAATCAAGGCCGGCCTCTCTTCGGATGTGAAGTATGTAAACATCTACAGCACGATGGCCAAGAGCCTGAAGACGACAAAAGACGGCCTTCATTACACGAAGGAGACCTCGCAGCTGTACTACAACCTGGTCATGAAGAACTGCGGCGGCAATGTCACCTATACGGCTGCCCAGCTCAAAAAGAATCCGGATCTTGTCGTCTCCGATTATTACAAGCCTGTCTACAACTTTGCGGATTATATGAAATATAATCCCTCTCTGAAGGCCAAATACGGAAATGACCCCGCGGGCGCCTATAACCATTTCCTGACCACGGGCATGGCGAAGGGACTGCAGGGCAGCGCCGAATTTGATCCGGTGTCCTACCGCCTCCGCTACACGAGAGTGAGACACAAATATCAGGACGAGTGGAAGAAATACTATATTCACTACCTGAATATAGGAAAGCGCCTGAAGAAAAGCGGCAAGAAGTGCACGCAGATGATGGATTACGATACCGTCTACAACGGCGTCGACTATAAATACGTATACAATTATAACGAATACATCAAGCTCCACCGCACCGTATTCAAAGTATACGGTTACAAGGATCACAAAGTCCTTGCGCATTTCGTCAAATACGGAATCAAGGCGGGCTGGTCCGGCAATAACGAATTCCGCTGGAAGATTTACAAACAGTACAACCCCGATCTTGCAAAGAAATTCGGCAATGATCCCTGGAAGTATTACGACCATTACCTTAGAAAAGGATATAAACAGACCTGGCGGCGTCACAAATAAGACTAATAAAGAGAGCAGGATCCGTATGATCGCGGTTCCTGCTCTCTTTTTGGTTTTATTTCATTTCCGGCGGTCTCGCTATCTCAGCCTTTTCCCATCAATATTTGCACTAGATGCGGACCGGCAGCCATGTTGTCACATAACTGACTCCTCCCGGAACCGGAAATGTTCATTTTTCAAGAACGCCTCGGCGTTCTTGCCGCGCTGCGCCCGGTGCGTCAGCACCATCTTCATCTGAGCGCGGCTGCGATCCGCCGGAGGCTGCACTTTCGGCAGGGGATTGCGTCTGCTGCCGAAAGTTGTAACTCTTAAGCGGAAATCATTCACCCCCTTGCAGATGAAGCTTTACCCGCGGCCTCTCTGACCCGGGCCTCTGCCTCATTACAGCAGCGAATAATCTTCTTCGCGTCACTGTAGACCTGTTCTCCTGCCTCTGTCAGGGTAACTCCTTTCCTTGTCCTGTCAAAAACCGTAACACCCAGATCCTTCTCCAGAAGCCCGATCTGCTTCAGCACGGCCGACGGTGAAATATCCATCTGTTCCGCTGCGCGCCTGAAGCTGCCGGCCTCCACTACCCGGATCAGAGTATCAAGATGCGTATTATACAGCATGTCAGCTACACCTCGAATCCGCGTTATAGTAGATCTGCGCCTTATAATTCCCCGGCACTCATGTTATTGTATCACAAATCGCCGGTATGTGGCAAAAAATTTCACACTTTTTTGAAATGTTTTGAAATTCGGACAAATCGGCTCCGCATAAAAGAGCGGTTCATCCGATCACATCATCCTCGTGATATTCATCCTGGGTCACAATTTCAAAATCTGCCTCCCCGCCGTCTTCATTCTGCACACCCGTGTCCTCATCGGGCAGAAGAAGCGTCGTCCCATCTTCCGCTTCGACATCTCCCGGGTTCCATCCGGCTTCCTCTCCTCCGGCAGGAGCCTCCGTCGGAGCGGGTGCAGGCGTCTCCGTCGGCTGCGGGATTGGCGTCTCCGTCACCTGGGGAGCTGCCGTCGGCTGCGGAGTCGGCGCTGCCGTCACCTCGGGAGTCGCTGTCGGCTGCGGAGTCGGCGCTGCCGTTGTCTCGGGAGTCGCTGTCGGCTGCGGAGTCGGCGCTGCCGTTGCCTCGGGGGCCGCCGTCGGCTGCGGAGTCGGCGTGGACGAATACGAGGCGGTACTCAGCGTCCCCGCCTCACTCCCGTAGCGTCTGGTCCGTTCTCCGAACGCACCGGACACAAACAGGAAAATCAGCATAAAAATCAAAAACCCGAAGGCCACGCACAGCGGGATCAGAATAAATGAAATCTTTCCTCCCTCTTCATCCTCATCCTCATCGTCC
Organism: uncultured Lachnospiraceae bacterium; assembly: GCA_902766955.1. GTDB lineage: Bacteria > Bacillota > Clostridia > Lachnospirales > Lachnospiraceae > Chordicoccus. The sequence continues at coordinate 6,537 of CACXFM010000288.1, forward strand.
TCGTCTTCTTCGTCAAAAACCGGCCGCCTCCAGGGCTCGCTCTCCGGGGCGGGTTCCTCTCTCCCGCCTGTCATTCCGCCGGTCAGTTCATCCGTCTCTTCCTCATCCAGATCATACGGCCGCATGTCCACTTCCGAAGTAACCGTGCTGTCACCGTCCCTCTGAAAGATGTCTGCCCGGATGTCTTCCTCCAGCAAATCTCCGCAGTAAAGACAGTACCTGGTCTTTTCGGGATTGTCTCTCCCACAGTTTCCGCATCTCATAGGTGCCTCCTTTCCGGGAGCCGGATCAAATCAAGATCCCTTTTTATGCGCGGAGCAGGCTCTGCACATCCTCCGCGTCATAGACGACCTCCGTCATCCCCTCCGTCTCAATCAGGAACAGGGCATGCGCGGCCAGATGTTCCGCCGCCTGCTCCAGTTCCCGGCAGCCGGGCTGTCCCTCCGACATTTTGACGACCGCTTCCGCGCCTTCCTCCGTCACGACACATTCCCCGGCCGTCATCCCCATCCGTTCCAGAACACGGGGAAGTGAAAATCTCTGAAAAATAATCTTTTTCTCCTCCGGCGTGTAGTCGGGTATCTCGATCACCGCAAATCTCGTCATCAGCGGCTCGCTGATCCGTCTTTTGTCATTGGCAGTCGCAATCGGATAGACGCCGCCGGTCGGAATCATGCACTCCACGTAATTATCCGTAAAGCCCAGATTATCCAGAAGCGTCAGGAGCGCATCCGCGGGATTGCCGAGGGCGCTCCCGTCATCTGCTTTGTCCAGCTCATTGATGATAAACACAAGATTGGAACTGCCGGCCTCCGCAAAGGCTTCCATGATCCGCCCCGGCTTGGCATTTGAATAAATTCTCGGACTGCCCGTGAGGGCTTCCGACTCATGAATCGCGCTCATATCGAGCGATGTCCACGGCAGCTTCAGTATTTTCGCAACCGCATAGGCCATCTGGGATTTTCCCGTGCCTGCGGGGCCCACCAGAAGCAGCCCGTAAGCCGGCAGCGTGTGTGTCCTGTTAATCTGAATAATGGTTTCGACAATCCTCTGCTTTACCTGCTCCAGCCCGTATACGGCCTCATCCAGAATCTGTCTCGCCCGGGCGACATCCACGGATTCAAAGTAGGACCCCCGCCACTGTATATTGAGCATCATGGACAGGGCCCGCTGCGCATGACGGCGCTCTTCGGCACTGATCGCGCCGGACCGCAGAAGCTTGATATTCCGGTATGCCCAGCTCCGGATTTCGGGCGGCAGCGAATCCCCGGCGCACTGAAGGAACTCCGTCATGGTCGGCAGATCCGTGAGCACGATTTCGCCTTCGGACAGATCATCCGGCTCCTCCTCATCCTGTATATGGCTGGCCAGGAGACGCCGGATCGCCAGCTGCAGCATGCCGTCCTCGGTGGACGGCCTGTCTGTTCTTCCCGTCGGATCCACGGCGTGGATTCTGTAGACCGCAAATCCCTCCTCCGTATGCCTTCCGGACAGCCGGACCAGTAGCTTCTTCTCCCCCAGCCACGCGAGCACCTTCAAAAGGCGCCGGTCCGCACTGATGATCCCGGCCGTCTGCTCCTGTTCCTCATCTCTGTATTCAAACGCGGCACCCTGCATCGGATGCCGGAAGAACCCCCTCTGATGGTGCCGCATCTGCGCTCTTCTGTCGGAGAGCAGCAGGAAGGGATTATCTGACGAAATCAGTTCCCCCGGTGCCTCCCTGTGCATAACGGTTTCCAGATAATTCTTCCGCTCTCCGCGGGATGCCGGTGCATTTGCATGGAAGTCAAAGACACGTTCCATATGATTCCGTCCTCTTTCTTTGTCGTTTTTCTATGCAGTGCCAGACTTATTCCAGCCCCACTTACGTGCAGGCACGGCGCAGGGCCAGACTTATGGCACTGTAATCATCATAACATCCCATACTCAATCTGTAAAATATACCGTCCGGCGAGTCAGGCCCTCCTGCGCAGGGAGATCACAATTCTCCCGGATTCTGCCGTAAGTTCCGCATCATCCGCTTTCGACAGCGTATCCCGGATCTTCTGAAGATTGGAAAATGCCTGGTGACTGTAGATCCCGCCCGGATCCTCCGCCTCAAAATGGTCCGGCTCCGGCTCGTACGTCCATGCCAGTTCCACGTCATAGCAGTTTTTCCCCTCCGGTTCGGAGGTTCTGACAGTGATAACCGCCTGCGACCCCTCCGGTCTTTTGTCCATGACATACAAAACCACGTCCTCAGCCAGCGCCTGCAGAACCGATGCCGGGATGGAAAAACCCGACGGCCCGATCTCATAGCAGACCTTCAGCCTGTCCCCGTAGTGGCGCACGGCAAGGAACAGGAAGTTCTTCAGATGGGCGATTTCCCCGTTCATCTTGACCAAGGTATCCCTGGACAGCGCATCCACGTTTTCCCTCAGATACGAACTGAACACATCGACGGACTGCCTGGCCACCTCCCTGTCCGTTCTCAGTGTTCTGCGGATATCGGCGATCGAAGTCAGGAGGATATCCGGCTGCATGCGGCTGATCAAAATCCGCTGCCTGTCCTCCTCCGCGCGGCTTCTGAGTTCCGACTCGTCCCTGGTATTCATCATCACGTACACGATCACAAGCGCGAGTGTCACGGACGGATAGAGAAGCATAATCTCCGGCACAATATAGTGAAGAAATGCCCCGCAGACAGGCAGAACCAGATACGCCGCAAAAATCAGCAGGTCTTTGACAGGGACCGCTCTCCGGTGTCTGGCAAACGTCAGGATTGCAAGCAGAAGAATCAGTCCGCCGGTCATCTGACCGTACCAGTACAGGGGCCCCCGCACATAAAAGTCCCCCTGAAATGACAGAATCTGTCCCGAAAAAGCGGACCGCACCCAGAAGAGG
>CACXFM010000289.1 GCA_902766955.1 uncultured Lachnospiraceae bacterium
ATCCACCTGCTGTCTGCGGTACTTCGTCCGGCCCCCGGTCGGCTCATGAACTTCGACCTTCTCGATGAATTCATAGAGCATGGTGTCGGTCAGTTCGGTGATATTCTGATAGCGGTGAATGAGATCCATAAACCGGGCAACATCGGCCTTCTTCGGCCCGGAAGGTGTTTCAGGCCCTTTCAATTCCGCGATGCGCTTTTCAAGCTGGATCTGCTCTTCGTCATACTGCGCGATCAGTCTTTCCGCATGCCGCTCCGGTATGCTTCCTTTGACTTTGCTTTCATAAAGACTCTGGATCAAGTCATCCAGTTCATGGAACCTTCTTTTCGCGGAAGCCAGCTCCTTCTTTTCTGCATCGGAGATCTGATTCTGCCTGGCTTCCCATTGCGTCATCAGTTCCATCAGAAATTCGTCCTCATTTTTCAAAGCATATTCCGATACGGTTTGAATCGCTTTCAGGATGATCTCTTCCAGCGCAGATGCCTTAATGAAGTGCGTGGTGCAGTTCGTATAGATGCTCCGGTAACTACTGCACTGGAAATTGCTGTAGGAATCATAGTCCTTGTCACTGTGCGCGGATTCCGGTGAAGCGTAGGCCATCCTTGCCCCGCAGTCAGCGCAGAAGATCAGACCGGACAGGCGATGCGTAACCTTGCCGCTGGACGGAAGCTTTCTGGGGCTTCGTTTACGCAGCTTATTTGCCAGATTCCATGTGTCCTGATCGACAATCGCCTCATGGGTATTCGGGAAGACCAGAAGTTCGTCCGGCCGCGCCTTCCTGCGTTTCTTGGTCTTGAAGTTCTCGCTGACAGTCTTGCCGAGGACAGTATGGCCCAGATATTCCTGACGGTTCAGGATATAGGCAACAGAAGCATTCGTCCAGAGATAGGGATCATGATAACTGTGGTTTCTGGAGGCCATGCCTTTCTGCTCCCAATATGCGGAAGGAATCAGGACCTTGTCTGCCTGCAGTGTCTCCGCGATCGTACGGAGAGGCTTACCCTCAGCGGCCATAGAGAAGATCCGCTTCACTACTTCGGCGGCCTCCGGATCAACATATAGTGTCTGCTTGTCATCCGGCTTCCTTGCATAGCCATAGGGGATAGCACCGGATCAACGCAGGCCCTGTTCCATACGGTTGCGGAAAACGGCCTTGATCTTCTTGCTGGTGTCCTTCGCGTACCACTCGTTCATGATATTCAGGAAGGGCGTGAACTCATTCTCTGTTGGATTGTCACTGTCGATATTATTGTTAATCGCGATGAACCGTACTCCCTTGTCCGGGAACAGAATCTCCGTGTAATAACCGACCTGAAGATAGTTCCTGCCGAAACGGCTCATGTCCTTCACGCATATTACGGATACATTTCCTGCCTTGACCTCTTCTAGGAGAGCAGTAAATCCGGGTCGGTTGAAATTGGTTCCGGAATAGCCGTCATCGGTGAAATGCCGGATATTCGTCAGCCCTTTGGACCGGGCATAGTCTTCCAGATATTTCTTCTGGTTCAGAATGCTGTTGGACTCGCCCTGAAGCTCATCATCCCGGGACAATCGCTCATACAGCGCCGTGATCTTGTCTCTTCCCATAATCCGCCGACCTCCTTCCTTTCGAGATAAAAAAGCCCTGAAGACAATTCTTCAAGGTTTATAGGGGATTATGTATCCGCCAACCTGAGAAAATAATTGTCCTCAGGCTTAGTATTACGCAAAGCTATCTGTTCGGGACAATGATGCCGGAGAGGGCTTCGGGACAGAGCATGGTGGTTTCGAAATGCATGTGGGAATCGATGAGTCCCGGAACGGCGTAATGACCCTGTCCGTCAATCACTTCGAGCGCCGTGAGATTTGCGTCCGGGTCGATGGAAATGATCCGCTCCCCTTTGATGTATATATCGGTCGGATAGATTTCACCGGAGAATACGTTGCAGAGCATTACGTTCTGAATTTTCAAGTCGCAGGGCTTTCTGCCGAGACCGGTCTCAATGGTATCTTTGATTTCTTCGTATGTACGCTTCATCTGCATTTCCTCTTCTTTTAAGCATAACAGGCGGGTGCGCTGTTTTCAATTTTCGAATGCTTCAGGCTTGCCTATTTTTGACTGTCAGGTATAATTTATCTATACAGAGAAATTGACTGACAATGAGAAGACAACCTATTTATATGTTCCGGCAGAGAGAGCGAAAGAGGAGGATATCTGTATATGTTCGGTTTTACGTTTTATACCCCGACAAAAGTTGTTTTCGGGAAGGATACGGAGAAAGAAGCGGGCGCCCTTGTCCGCGAGTACGGAGGGACCAGGGTCCTTTTGCATTACGGCGGAGCGAGCGCCGTGAAATCCGGCCTGATCGACCGGGTAAAGGCCTCTCTCGACGAGGCCGGAATTATCCATGTTGAGCTCGGCGGTGTGGTTCCCAATCCGCATCTCGGCAAGGTCCGCGAGGGGATCGCGCTTGCGAAGGAGAACGGGATTGACTTCATACTTGCGGTGGGCGGCGGCTCGGTCATCGACTCGTCCAAAGCGATCGCCTATGCTCTCGCGGATCCGGATCACGACGTCTGGGAGCTTTTCCAGGGGAAACGGCCTGCGTGCGGCTGCTTCCCGGTGGGGTGCATCCTGACCATCGCGGCGGCCGGCAGCGAGATGAGCAACAGCTGCGTCATCACGAACGAGGAGACCGGGGAGAAGCGCTCCTACAATGACAATATCGCGAGACCCCGCTTTGCGGTGATGAATCCGGATCTGACGAAGACGCTCCCGGATTATCAGACGGAATCCGGCTGCACGGATATCATGATGCACACGATGGAGCGGTATTTCACGCAGGGCGGAAATATGGAACTCACGGACGAAATTGCGGAAGCGCTTCTGCGCACCGTGATGAAATATGCGGAGATCCTGCACCGGGATCCCGGCAATTACGAAGCCCGCGCGGAGATTATGTGGGCGGGCAGCCTCGCGCACAATGACCTGACCGGCTGCGGAAACGACGGCGGGGATTTCGCGACGCATATGCTCGAGCACGAAATGGGCGGCATGTTCGATGTGACCCACGGCGCGGGGCTTGCGGCGATCTGGCCCAGCTGGGCGCGCTATGTCTATAAGGACTGTCTCCCCCGTTTCGTCAGGTATGCCGAAAAAGTCATGGGCGTACGCGATGAGGGCCAGGGCGATGAGGCGATCGCACTGAAAGGAATTGAAGAAATGGAAGCCTTCTATCACAGGATCGGCATGCCGGTCAACATGAGGGAGCTCGGCATCGTGCCGACGGAAGAGCAGATCCGGGCCATGGCAGTCAGCTGCAATGAAGCCTGCGGCGGCAGCCAGGGCAGTGCGAAGGTTCTTCATCTGGAAGATATGGCCAATATTTACCGGATGGCGCTCTGATGTGTAAATAAAGACGTTGTGTTATGACGGCCGCAAGAAGAAAAGGAGAAACATTTATGATTTACGATTACACAATTAAGACAGGAAAAGGCGGAGAATTGAATCTTGCGGATTACAAGGGCAAAGTGATCATGGTCGTCAATACGGCGACCGGGTGCGGCTTTACTCCGCAGTATGCGCCGATCGAGCAGATGTACAGAGATTATCACGATCAGGGTCTGGAAATTCTGGACATCCCCTGCAATCAGTTCGGCGGCCAGGCTCCCGGATCGGACGACGAGATCCATGAGTTCTGCACCGTGCATTTCAATACTACCTTCCCGCAGATGAAGAAGGCCGACGTAAACGGTGAGAACGAGCTGCCCCTCTATACGTATCTGAAATCACAGAAGGGATTCGAGGGCTTCGGCGAGCACCAGTATAAGGCACTGCTGGAAAAGATGTTCTCCGAGGCGGATCCGGACTGGGCAAGCAAGCCGGATATCAAGTGGAACTTCACCAAGTTCATCATCGACCGCGAGGGCAATGTCGTCGCGAGGTTCGAGCCCACGGCTGATATGGCGGAAGTGGAAGCGTGCGTGAAATCGCTGCTTTGAATGAATTTTGGAAAGCGGTTTTTTAAGCGGACACAGGCCTTCTGACAGGCCTGTGTTCAATATATGGCGATAAAGGGGAAAGGCAGGATGCATTTTCTGTTTGAACGCGCGGTGATCTATGCAGCTGTCCGGCACAAAGGCAAAACCAGGAAAATAGATAAAAGCCCGTATATTCTGCATCCGATGGAGGTGGCGCAGATTCTGTCGACCATGACGGACGACAAGGAAATCCTTGCCGCCGGCGTGCTTCACGATGCGGTGGAGGATACGAGTGCGACGCTTACCGATATCAGGGTCCGGTTCGGCAAGAGGGTGGCCGATCTCGTGGCGTCGGAGACGGAAAACAAGTATAGTCTCTCGGAATCTTGAGTCTGCCGGCCAAGATTCATCGGCTGGGTGAACCTTGAAAAGTAAATATTATCCAGAACAGTACAG
>CACXFM010000290.1 GCA_902766955.1 uncultured Lachnospiraceae bacterium
ACCTGCAAAACTTGTTGCGCCGAAGGTCATACCAAAAAGCGCAGATGGAGGCACTGAATGCTATTGGTGCTCCTCAGCAAAAGAAAGCCATCGAAGAGGCAATCCGAAAGCTTGCTGCGCTCAACCTCAAACACGATGCAGAACTTAAATATGAGCCAACAGCAATCAAGAATAAAATTGTCGGTGATTCGAAACTTCTTGATGATGTCATCTGGAATGCGAATTACTGGTTCCGGGCAATCAATACAGAAATTGAAAATGCCGCAGAAGCAAAAATCCTCAGCCCGGAAAGGTTCTCAAAATCCTTCGCTCGCATGTACGACGATGTGAGTGAGGTGGCGGAAACACAGCGAATGGCCTATGACACGATAGTGACGAGGCTTGCCGGCATGATTGGCACCGAATATAAATCCCAATGTGAGTGCATAGTTTCCTACTTTGTGCAAAGTTGTGAGGTGTTTGATGAAGTTACCAAGCAAGATGATCCCGTACAGACAGAGCATAATAGCCCAGTTCCCAAAAGCCCTCTCAATTCTGCAGCAGGGTGACATGTCTGTTTTGGAACTGATGCAGGCTATTACCGAGGATAGCAATATTACGATCAGTGATTTTATGAGCATACTGGACTGCCTATATGCCCTTGGAAAAATAGACCTTACAGAAGGGAGCATCCATTATGTTGCTTAGTATAGAGTGCGATAAATTTCCGGAAACACACCGCAAAATCACGTTTGGGCCGGGATTGAATACTGTTATCGGTGTCGGTGAAGGCGGGCATGCCATCGGAAAGTCAACATTCCTGCGTATTATAGATTTTGTATTCGGCGGCAATTGTTATCTTAAGGAAGAGGAAATCCTGCGCGAGATCGGACACCACGAAATGTATTTTGCATTTCAGTTTGGCGACAAAGCACCCCTTTACTTCTGCCGGAAAACAACCGATCCGGATAATGTCATAAGTTGTGATAAAGAAAGGCATGTAATTGAAACGACGTCTATATCAAAATTCCAGCGCACCTTGATGGAAAACTTCGAGGCAAACAGGATTGGCGTTTCCCTTAATGATATATCCGAGCATTTCTTCCGCATTTATCGCAGGATGAATGTTCTGGAGCAATACCCTCTGAGCGCAAAACCCTCCGAGAAGCCCGAGACGACCGTCAATTTCCTTATACGGCTTTTCCGGTATGCTGATATCCTGAACCAGATACAATCAACGGCGAAGGAACTGCATGTAGATCCGTCAAAAGTACGGTCGCAGACGCCAGAACAGATGATCACGCCGGAAGAAATCGATGATCTTCAAAAAACCGTCGATTCATTGAAGACACGTCTCAAGGACACGATGGAAAAGAATGAAGCTGCCCAAACACAACTTTTTGGCTACAGCCCACGCGCGATGGATCAGGCAAACAAAATGCGCAGGGAATTAACCGGACTTGCGGATCAGCAATCCCGGTTAAACGCGCAACTTACTGCCATCCAGAAAAGCATGGAGATAAAAGCCCCGGATTCCATGGAGGACTTTGAAGACCTGCAAACCTTTTTCCCGGAAATCAGTATGCAGAAGTACGAGGCCATAAGCAGTTTTCACAACAGGATTCGTGAGATACTGCTTAGAGAGCTCGGCAGAGAGGAGGAACGTTTAAAAAAACTCCTGGCCAGATGTGAGCATGAAATTGCACGATTACAAACAAGCCTGGAAGAATCAGGCACTGCACGAAAGATGTCCACGCAGTTGGTATCCGAGTGCGCCAGCCTGATGAACACCATCTCCAGATATGAGGCTCAACTGCAGGAACTTATAACCGAAAGGAACCAACAATTAGAGCGCGCTGCCGCAAAAAAGCAGATCCGGGATCTGCTTAATCAGGAGCGTGAAATAATGCAGACCATAGAGAATGACCTGAATACAACAATGGGAAGGATCAATACCTTCCTCATCGGTGAAACTGAAAGGGCTCCATCAATCCATATAACAGCGGAAAAGGATTTTACTTTCGGCATTCGCGGCAACAGCAGTGAAGCTGCGGCATTCAGGAGCATGGTTGTATATGACCTTGCCATTCTGCAGCTTTGTGATATTCCTTCGCTCATACACGATTCCAATATCCTGAAACGTTTTGAAGACCAACAGCTTGACCAATTGCTGACGTTTTATGAGACCAGTGGGCATCAGATTTTTGTTGCATATGACCGATTGTCCGCAGCGTCTGAAAACGCAAGGGAAAGGCTTCTGAAATATGCTGCTCTTAAGCTTTCAGAAGATGATCTGTTGTTTGGACGTCCCTGGAGCAAGAAGAAAACAGGAGGGAAAGCCTGATGGCCGCAATAGATGAACTCGTCCGGCAGATTCCGGACAACGTGCTCCGTCAACGCATCGCTGACGAAATAAAACAGCTATCGCAAAACAAAAAATTTGGTTTGGTCTTTGATGAGCATCTTCCGGAATGCACTCCGCTCTACGGGATCAAAATCAGGAAAAACATATTCGCCACCGATAGAACCGGCGGCGAGATTAAAGACGTTTATGCAATTCTGAAAGTCAAAAACGGTATCGCCACCTGCCGGCATAAGGTCACTGGAGAAATATCGGAAAAGGATGTGGATTCTCTTGTCGCTGTCGCACAGCTTGGAGAACCAATTTTTCCTGTTCTCCATCCAGTAGACCATGTCCAGAATGCACCGGACAGTTCTCTCTGGCATACGCTTATTGAGGCAGACAATTATCATGCGCTCCAGCTTTTGGAGTACCTGTATGCAGGCAAAGTCGACTGCATCTACATAGATCCGCCCTATAATACAGGAACGGACGAATGGAAATATAATGACGCATTTGTTGATGCCACAGACCGTTGGTCTCATAGTAAATGGCTTTCCTTCATAAAGAAACGGTTACAGGTCTCGAAGAAACTGCTATCTGAAAAAGGTTCTCTCATTATCAGTATCGGATATCAGGAGGTTCACCGTCTGGTATTATTGTGTGAAGAACTGTTTCCTGAACGGCAGGTTGTTCCTATTACAGTGCAGACATCTGGCGGCAAGCCTTCTGGTGGCTTCAAATATCTGCATGAACACCTTGTGTTTGTTGTCCCTACAGATTTTAAAGCGCATCCGATGCAATTTGTCAGTGGGAATACAAATGCGGCCTTCCATGGAATGACTCTGGCCTCTTTCACCCAGGATCAGCGTCCAAATCAGGTATATCCGATATTTTGTGAAAAAGAGACCGGGAAAGTTGTCGGCTGCGGAAAGTCGCTACAGGAAAGGGTTAATGACTCGTCCTATACTGGCAACCTCGCCGACTTTATTTACGATTACGAGGAA
>CACXFM010000291.1 GCA_902766955.1 uncultured Lachnospiraceae bacterium
AAACGTCTGGGTATTCTGCGAGCAGCGCCAGGGCGTGATGATGCCGACGACCTTTGAGCTGATCTCTGAAGGCCGGAAGCTTGCAGATGAACTGAATACAGAACTGTGCGGCGTCCTTCTTGGCGATGATGTGGACGGAATCGCTGCCGAACTCGGCGGCTACGGCGCCGACAAGGTCTATGTCTACAACAGCCCGCTGCTGAAAAACTACACGACAGACGCATACACAAAGGTGATCTGCGACGCCGTTATGGAGTTCAAACCGGAAATCCTTCTGGTCGGCGCTTCCAATATCGGACGCGACCTGGCTCCCAGATGCGCAGCCCGTTTGCACACCGGCCTCTGCGCCGACTGCACGCACCTCGATGTCGACATGGACGGATACATCAATTTCCTTCGTACGGGCTCTAACCTGGACGTCGACTCCATGAGCTTCGAGAGCAAGCTGTTTGACGCCAGCAAGAACCTGAAGATGACCCGTCCGGCATTCGGCGGCCATCTGATGGCGACCATCGTCTGCCCGCGCTTCCGTCCGGCTATGGCGACAGTCCGCCCGGGCGTTATGAAGAAGCGCCCGTTTGACGAAGAGGGAACAAAGAAGGTCGAGATCCTTCATCCGGAATTCACCCTGACAGCCGAAGACATGAAGACGGAAGTCCTCGATGTCGTCAAGGCCGCAAAGAAGATGGTTGACCTGATCGGAGCGGATGTCATCGTCTCCGTCGGCCGCGGTATCGCCAAGGATGTCGAAGGCGGCATCAAGCTGGCGGAAGAACTGGCGGAAGAGCTTCACGGCGTCGTGGGCGCGTCCCGTGCCGCAGTGGATGCAGGCTGGATCACGGCTGACCATCAGGTCGGACAGACCGGCAAGACTGTTCATCCGAAGATCTATGTGGCTCTCGGCATCTCCGGTGCCATCCAGCACAAGGCCGGCATGCAGGACAGCGAGTGCATTATCGCCGTCAACAAGAGCGATATCGCTCCGATCTTCGAAGTCGCCGATTACGGCATCGTGGGAGACCTGTATGAGGTCGTTCCGGAACTGATCGCCGCAATCAGAGAAGAAAAAGCAAAATAAAATCTGACGCAGCGCTTCGCAAAGCGCATTGATCAGAGGTCTATGGAACCGCCGCATCCGGAAGCTGACGACGATGACTACACTGTCTACGATGACGACGATACATATGACGACACCGACGATGTGGTCTATGAGGATACGGAAGATTACGAATAAACCGTTCGGATGACAGAGCGGAAATATGCAGGAAACCTGCGGGAAGTGTGGACTTTTGAAGTTCACACTTCCTTTCGGTTACAGGGATATCTGAAGGGGGGAAACGGATGAGATTTTTTCATTTGTCGGATCTTCATATCGGCCTCCGGCTCATGAACCGGGATCTGAGCGAGGACCAGGCGTATATACTTGACCGGATCGTGCGGTATGCCTCGGAAGAACAGCCGGACGCCGTGGTAGTGGCCGGGGATCTCTTCGACAGGGCGGTTCCGTCTTCGGAGGCGGTCAGCCTGTTCGATCATTTTTTGAGCGCTCTGTCCGCTGCGCTGTCGGAGGGGGAAATCATGATGATCAGCGGCAACCACGACAGTGCTCCGCGGATTGACATGTACCGGGAGATTCTCAAAAACCATAGAATCCGCATGATCGGGATGCCTCCCGTGAGAATGGACCAGTTTATTGAAAAAGTCCGTATGGAGGACGAATATGGTCCCGTCTATTTCTATCTTCTGCCCTTTGTGAAGCCGTCTTTCATAAAACAGATCACCGGCACGGATGAGAACGGAAATAATCTGTCCTATGACGAAGCTCTGCGCAGGCTGCTGGGCAGAGAAGACGTGGACTTAAGCGCCAGAAATGTGCTGGTCAGCCACCAGTTCTATCTCCCGTCGGGGACGGACGCGAATTCCGTGGAGCGCGCGGACTCGGAAATCAGGACGGTGGGCAATATCGATGCGGTGGGAACGGATGTGCTCCTGCCGTTTGACTATGCCGCTCTGGGCCATATTCACAAGCCGATGAAGGCGGGCAGCGAGTTCTTCCGGTATTCGGGGACGCCTCTGCTGACTTCCGTGAGCGAAGCCGGCCAGGCCAAGGGAATCATCCTTGTGGAAATGAAAGAGAAGGGCAATCTCAGTACAAAGGTCCTTCCCCTCGAGCCGCTCCGGCAGATCCGCGTGATCCGGGGCACTCCGGATGAAGTGCTTGCGAGGAGCTGCGGGGATTATGTGCGGGTGGAGCTTGACGGCGACAGCGGGGACATGGACCTGCCGGACATACTGGAGCGGATCCGGCGTGCATTTCCGTATCTGCTCGAGATCCGGCGGAAGCCGCGGGACAGCGCTTATGCGGATCTGCGCCTTGCGGCGGGAAGGGAAGCGGATCCCTTTGAACTCTGCTGTGAATTCCTGGGAGAGACGGACGTGCAGGAGCGGGAGCTGCTCCGGGATGTCATCAACCATGTGGAGGAGGTGACGGTATGAAGCCGCTTAAGCTCACAATGCAGGCCTTCGGATCCTACGGAGGCAGGACCGTGATCGATTTTACGGCTCCCCGCCAGAATCTCTTCCTGATTACGGGGAACACGGGATCCGGCAAAACGACCATTTTTGATGCCATTGTCTTCGCCCTGTACGGGGAAGCAGGCTCCATGACCAACAAAAAAGACGGGGAGGAGCTGCAGAGCCAGTTCGCGGACAGCGCTCTTCTGCCCTTCGTGGAGCTTCAGTTTTCCGAGCGGAACGGAGAGACGGAGGAGACCTACCTGGTCAGAAGGGAGCCCCGCCATATAAGGCCGGCCAGAAGGAAAGGCGCAAAGGACCAGAGCGTGAGCGAAACGGTCTCGCTGCTCATGCCGGACGGCACGGAATATCCCCGCCGGGAGACGGATAAAAAGATCAGCGAGATCGTCGGCCTCACGAAGAGCCAGTTTATGCAGGTCGCCATGATCGCCCAGGGCGAGTTCATGGAACTCATCCGGGCCGATTCCAATAAAAAGAAAGAGATCTTCAGGAAGCTTTTCCGCACGGAGCGCTACCGGATGATTGTGGAGGAGCTCGCCTTGCGCAGAAAGGAAAAACTCTCGGAGATGGCCGGGATCCGGACTGCTGTCCTGCAGGAAGCCGGACACATCGTGGTCCCCGGGGATTATGAACAGGCGGAGACGCTCACGGCGGCCAGAGAGAGAATGCTTTCCTCCGAGCGCCTCTATTCGGCGGATCTGGAAGAACTGACGGAAGGGCTGGCGGAACTGTGCCGCGTACTCGAAAAAAGATGCCGGGAGGCCGGCAGTGCGGAGGAGGAAGCGGCACGCGAGCGCGACAAAAGGAGAGATGCCTGTACGGCAGCGGAATCCCTGCTGGGTTCCTTCCGGCAGATGGAGATGGCACAGGAGGTGCTGGCCGGGTGTGAGGCAGAGAAGGATAAATACGAAGAGAAAGAAACGCTGCTGAAGAAGATCAGCGACTGCCGGGAGAT
>CACXFM010000292.1 GCA_902766955.1 uncultured Lachnospiraceae bacterium
GCAGAGATGGATGTCGCAGGGCTTCAGCCTTTCCGGTGCCGACAAGGGATGATCTGCACGGAAAACACTATACAATCGACACAGGAGGACTTCATAGATGTTTTTGATAAAGGAACGCGTGTGCAAATTAATCGAGGATATCCAGGGCCTGATCTACAGTGACAGACGTCCGGTGACAGAGTACCGGATGAAACATACGGACGGCAGGTCGGCAGATCCCGCATCGGAGGACACCTCCTGCTGGGAGACGCTCACTTCCAATGAGATCTGGGGCGGCCACAGAGAGTATTTCTATTTTGCCGCCGAGATCGTGATTCCGGAAGAATGGGCGGGCAAAAGCGTCGTCTATGAGCTGAGGACGGGCAGAGAGGGGGAATGGGACGCTCTCAATCCCCAGTTCCTGGCTTATGTGAACGGAAAGGCCCGCGCCGGACTGGACGTCAATCACCGCCAGATCCAGCTGAGCGACAGCGCGGAGGGCGGAGAGGTGTTCCGCCTGCTGCTTGCGGCATTTACCGGAGACAATAACTTCTCCCTGAAAATGGACTCCGAGATCCGCGTCCTGGAGCCGGAGATTGAGAAGTACTATTATGATCTGACCACACCGTACGAGGCAGCCAGCCTTATGCCCGAGGAGAGCGAAGAGCGGTGCGTCATCCTGCAATGCCTGAACGAATCTCTGAATCTGGTGGATTTCAGGAAGGTGTATTCTCCGGATTTCTATGAGAGCCTGAAACAGGCAGAGCAGTATCTGGATGAGAACCTGTACGGAAAACACTGCAGTGATATGACGCCCACGGTTTATTGCGTGGGGCACACGCATATCGACCTGGCCTGGCTCTGGACGCTCCGCGTGACCCGGGATAAGGCCGTCAGAAGCTTCACGACCGTGACGGAGCTGATGCGCCGGTATCCGGAATATATCTTCACGTCCAGCCAGCCCCAGCTTTACAAATACGTGAAGGAACAGGCGCCGGAGCTCTATGAAGAGATTCGTGAGCTGGTCCGGGAAGGACGCTGGGAGCCGGAAGGCGGCATGTTCGTGGAGGCGGACTGCAACCTGGCTTCCGGGGAATCTCTGGTGCGGCAGTTCGTGTACGGCATGCGCTTCTTCGAGCGGGAATTCGGGAAGAAATGCAGAATACTGTGGCTGCCGGACGTGTTCGGCTATTCGGCGGCGCTGCCGCAGATCATGAAGCTGTGCGGGATCCGCTATTTCATGACCACCAAGATCAGCTGGAACGAGAGAAACAAGATGCCGGTCGACACCTTCCTGTGGGAGGGGATTGACGGATCGGAGATCCTCACACACTTTATTCCCACCAGAAATTACGGCGCGGCCGCGGTGGAGGGGACGGCCGAGACAGAGCATTTTACGACCTATAACGGCTATCTGAATCCCTCCCAGGTCATGGGCGGCTGGCACCGCTACAGCCAGAAGGATCTGAACCGGGAGATCCTGATGTCCTACGGCTACGGGGACGGCGGCGGCGGTACCACAAAGGAAATGCTGGAGTACCAGAGAAGGCTTTCCCGCGGCATCCCGGGCTGTCCGAAGACGGTGCCGTCCACTTCGCTTGCATTCTTTGAAACACTGGACAGAAATGTCCGGGGAAAGAAGGAGCTGAAGAAGTGGGTGGGAGAACTGTATCTGGAATACCACCGCGGAACCTATACCTCGATGGCGCGCAACAAGAAATTCAACAGGAAGGCGGAGTTTGCCTGCCAGAATCTGGAGTTCTTCGGCGTGCTCTCGGGACAGCTGACCGGACAGCCGTATCAGAAGGAGACGCTTGACCGCGCCTGGGAGATCATACTCCGGAACCAGTTCCACGATATTCTGCCGGGGTCGGCTATCAAAGAAGTGTATGAGGACTCCAGAGAGGAGTATCTGCTGCTCTTCAGAGAGGTCGGAGAAGAGACTGGAAAGTCGCTGGATGCGCTGACAGAAGCGATCAGCGGGGAGGCCGGCACCGTTGTCATTTATAATCCGAACAGCGTGAAGGGCGGAGCTCCGGTGGTGCTGCCCGTAGAGGAGAAACTTGAGCATGCCGTTCTGACAGACGGAGAGAAGACTTATCCGATCCAGCAGACGGAAGAGGAGACCATTGCGGTCGTGGATGACATCCCCTCCAAAGGCTACAGGAGCTTCCGGATTGTCGAAGGCGGCGCGGAGACATCTGTTTTATCCGTGACAGAGCGCGGTGCGGAGACACCGTTCTTTATCGTGGAGCTGAACGAAAAGGGGCAGTTCTGCAGGATTTATGATAAAATTGCGGGAAGGGAGATCCTCCCTGAGGGAACGGTCGGAAACCGGATCGTCAGCTATGAGGACCGGCCGCACAACTTTGATAACTGGGATATCAACCACTATTATAAGGAAAAGGCATGGGAGGTCGATCATGTCAGTTCCATCGCGGTGACGGAGAACGGGCCGGTCCGGGCCTGCATCCGGGTGGAGCGGGACTATCTGGATTCAAAGATCGTACAGAAGATCCTGTTCTACCGCGACCTGTATCAGATCGACATCGTCAATGAGATCGACTGGAAGCAGGATCATATTCTGCTGCGCAGCTATCTCCCGGCGGATATTCACGCGGGTGAGGCGGCCTACGAAATTCAGTACGGCAATGTGAAGCGTCCCACACATTTCAATACTTCCTGGGACGCCGCCAAGTTTGAAGTCTGTGCCCATAAGTGGATTGATTTATGTGAAGACGGGTACGGCGTCAGCGTACTCAACGACTGCAAGTTCGGCTGTGATATTCATCACGGCGTGATCGGTCTGACTATGCTGAAGTCCGGAACCTATCCGAACCCGGAGGCGGATAAGGAGCATCACAGCTTCACCTGGTCGATATGCCCCCACGAGGGAACCTGGAGGGAAGGCGGAACCGTGGCGAAGGCATATCTGCTGAATGATCCGTATAAGGCCGCAGTCAAAAAGACGGAGGGCGGCGGGCTTCCCGCCAGCTGTTCCTTCGTCACATCAGATGCGGAGAATGTCGTGATCGAGGTTGTCAAAAAAGCCGAGGATTCGGATGCCGTCGCGGTCCGCATGTATGAATGCTTCAACCGCAGGACGGATGTGACGCTCACGTTCTTAAAGGAGATCCGGGAGGCGGATTTCTGCAATCTGCTTGAGGAGAAGGAAGGCGCTGCGCCGGTATCGGGACAGAAGGTGTCCTTCAAAATCAGGCCATATGAAATAAAAACGCTGCTGGTCCGTTTCTAAAGGAGGCGGGAGCCGGGAAATTGGATTACGGATGCGCAGCAAAACACATAAAACATAAACGGCGGAAAGAAAATCTTTCCGCCGTTAACCGGGAATCGGGAGATTGTACACAAGCACTGCCACGGCGATGCCGACCGCCATACCCACGATGATTTCCGGCAGCGTATGGCCCATATGCTCCTCCAGTGGTTTTCCGTCAAGCGGATCGGGAGCAGCGGCATTCTTTCTCATGGCATTCAGAACCCGGGACTGTTCCCCGGTCGTGCGGCGCACGCCGAGGGCGTCGTAAATCACAATGATTGCCAGAAACAGTGCGATCACAAACTCCGTACTGTGACTGCCGCTGACCAGCGCGGAGGAGACGGCCAGTCCGCAGACGGTAGCCGAATGCGCACTGGGCATGCCGCCGCTTCCGGCGAGACGGTCGCGGGTGAATTCCCCTTTGATCATATGCAGGATATTCTTGGAGACCTGCGCGATCAGCCAGGCGCCGGCCGCTGACAGGAATACTCTGTTGGTGATAAGTCCGATCAGAAATCTGTCCATAAGCCCTCTCCGTGATGAGTCTGTCCGGCATCATCATATCACACAGGCGGTGCGGCGTACAGATCAGCCGGGGGTTCCGGGTTCTTCTTACGTATCAGATTCAGGGCGGGTTTCATGCGTATATGGAAAACCACAGGGAACTGGGAGATGAGAAGATTCTGGATGAGCTGTCGGGGGGCTGAAGGACTTCCGGTGATAGTGGTACTTTCACGGCGGGATGCGGGGGTTGAGAACTGATAAAAGAAACACAGGAATGGAGAAGAGGAATGATGAGAGCACTGTTTATAGGCGGTACCGGAACGATCAGTAAAGCGATCGTGGAAAAGCTGTTAAAGGAAGGCAGCTGGGAAGTGTGGCTTTTGAACCGCGGTAAACGAAAAATGAAGGAAGCGGAAAATTTTCATCAGATCACCGCAGATATAAATGATGAGGACGACGTGAAGCGGAAGCTGGAGGGGCTGACTTTCGACACGGTCTGCGAGTTTATCGGTTTTAAAAAGGAGGACGCAGAGCGGGATTACCGCATTTTCAAGAATAAGACCAGGCAGTATATCTATACCAGTTCCGCGTCTGCTTACCATAAACCGTCTGCCGATTACCGCATTACGGAAGGAACGACACTGGCCAATCCATGGTGGCAGTATTCCAGGGACAAAATTGCCTGCGAAGAGTTCTTGATGAAAATGTACCGCGAGGAAGGCTTTCCCGTGACGATCGTACGGCCCAGCCACACATATGATGAGCGGAGCATTCCGCTCGGCGTACACGGAAAAAACGGATCGTGGCAGGTCGTCAGGCGCATACAGGAAGGCAAACCCGTTCTGATTCAGGGCGACGGGACATCCCTCTGGCATCTGACTTTCAATACGGATTTTGCCATCGGCTACACTGCGCTTATGGGAAACAGGCATGCGATCGGCGAGGCATTCCAGATCACGGGAGATGAAGTTCTGTCCTGGAATCAGATCTATGCGACGATTGCGGATGCGCTGGGAACGGAACTGCATCCTTATCATGTTTCGTCAGATTTTCTTGCCGCGGCCGGAGATCGTTACGGGTATGATCTGACGGGAAGTCTGATCGGCGATAAGGCAGTATCGGTCGTGTTTGACAACAGCAAGCTGAAGCGGCTGGCCCCGGGTATGACGACATATGTGCCGTTCCACAAGGGGGTCCGGATTGCGCTGGATTATATTCTCTCGCATCCGGAATGTCAGAAGGAAGACCCGGAATTTGATGCGTGGTGTGACCGCGTGATCGAAGTGCTGGAAGAGGCCGCAAAAAAAGTGTGACTGTACCGGAGGCGGTACGTGAGACGAGAGCGAGAGTTCCTGAGTGCGGAACCGGAACAGGATGAGTATGCGATTTGTTAACGGAATGATCTTTACTCCGGACGGTTACCGCCCCGGAGGCTTTGAGGTTGAGGACGGAGTTTTTTCTTCTGTCTTTTATGATCATGAAGAGAAGCGCGGTGTTGATCTCCGTGGTGCAAAGGTGCTCCCGGGGCTTCTGGATATTCACACCCACGGCAATTCGGGCGCAGATTTTTCTGACGGGCAGCCGGAGGGACTTAAGAGGATGGGGGAGTATCTGGCTTTTCACGGGGTGACCGGTTTTCTGCCTACATCCATGACGCTGCCTTATGAAAAACTGGCGGCGGCATTTGATACGGCGCTCCGTCTTTCCTGCGACCGGCCGGATTCCTGCGCCAGAGTTCTGGGGATCCATATGGAGGGACCTTTTTTCTCGGATAAGAAAAAAGGGGCCCAGAACGCAAGCTATCTGCGTGATCCGGATTATGAGGGATTCAGAAAGCTGTATGACGGCTGCGGCGGGCTGATCCGCATCGTGGATCTGGCACCGGAGCTGCCGGGAGCGGTTGCATTCACAAGGCAGGCAGAAAAGCTGTGTACAGTCTCTATCGCCCATACGGATGCGGATTACGAAGAGGCAGCGGCCGCCTTTGACGCGGGGGCCGTGCATCTGACGCATCTGTTTAATGCCATGCCTCCGATTCACCACCGGGCGCCGGGCGTGATCGGCGCCGCCTGCGAGCGGGAGCAGGTGACGGCCGAGCTGATCTGCGACGGGCTGCATGTGCACCCGAGCATTGTCCGGATGGCTTTCCGCATGTTCCGCGGCAGGATCTGTCTGATCTCCGACGCGCTGCGCTGCTGCGGCATGCCGGACGGAACATATGAACTGGGCGGCCAGATCGTATACCTGAAGGACGGGATTGCAAGGCTTACGGACGGGACGATCGCCGGTTCTGCGGCAAATCTGTTTGACTGCATGCGCAATGCTGTCCGGTTCGGGATTCCGGAGACGGAGGCAATCTGCGCCGCGACCATTCTGCCCGCCGGGGTAATCGGGGAGGCACAGAAGTCCGGTTCGATCGAAGAAGGGAAATATGCTGATTTTCTGGTGTGTGACAGGGAACTGAACCTTTTGGAGGTCTATCTGGGCGGAAAAAGACTCAGGTGAGCATGAACACTTCTCTTGAAACGCTGGTTTGTGAATAATAACAGGCGGGCCAATCTGATGGCCCGTCTGTTGACTTTCCTCGGGGGATGCTGTATATAATAAGCATCTGTTGTTCGCCGCGGTTTACAAGCTGAACCGAGCTGCGGGCATCTACTATTCCACCAATCTCAAAATCCTTTGCCGCAATATCAAGTCAAAACGGGGCGGCGGGCATCTACTATTCCAACAATCTTAAAATCCTTTGCCGCGAAATCAAATCAAGACCAGGCGGCGGGCATCTACTTTTCCAAAAAGCCAGATTTCCTTTGTCGTAATTTCAATCATGAACCACTTTATGTTACAGGTTGCTTGAATCTATTACATTATATCTCACAAGGAGGGCCTATGAAAAAAAGCAGCATCATCAACGAACTCAGAGCGGAAAGAAAAGAATTGGATCAGATCATCAGGGCAGCGGATAATCGACTTCATAAAGCTCCTGAAGGAAATGTACGAATTATCAGACACAGACAGGGGCACCAGTTTTATCTCAGAATGAGCGGAAATGATAAAAGCGGGAAGTACATTCCTGTTGCGGAGCATGATAAAGCAAGGGCCCTTATGCAGAAAAGATATGACCAGCAGATAAAAGCCGCAGCAGAAAAGCAGCGGGCAGCACTTGATCGTTTTCTGAAAGGTTATGACCCGGAAATATTAAAAACAATATATACCTCGATGTCTGATGTGCGGCGTGAAAGTATTATTCCGGCACAAATCTCTGATCAGGAATTTATTCGGCAGTGGGAACAGGCTGAATATGTTCGGAAAGGTTTTAAAGAAGGAACAGTGGAGCATTATACAAGCAAAAATGAGCGGGTAAGATCAAAATCTGAAGTCATGATTGCGGATGCTCTCAGACGTGCGGGAATTCCTTACCACTATGAACGTCCGCTCAAGCTCGGAAACGATACACTCCATCCCGATTTTACGATTCTCAGAGTTGAGGACAGATGCGAGCTGCTATGGGAACATTTAGGCAGGATGGACGATAAGGGATACTGTCAGAAAGCGCTCCGGAGGATCAGAGAATATGAAAAAGACGGGATCTATCCGGGAATCCATTTGATCATCACGATGGAAACATCTGATTGTCCGATTAACCTCTCTATCATCAATCATGTCATTAAGCTTTATTGTATGTGAGAGATTTCATTTTATACCGGAAAACAGGTGGCGAGCATCTACTAATCCAACAATCTCAAAATCCTTTGCCGCGAAATCAAGTCAGAATCAGGCGGCGGGCATCTACTATTCCAACAATCTCAAAATCCTTTGCCGCGATTCCAGGTCAAAACCGGATGGCGGGCATCTACTATTCCAACAATCCCAAAAGCCTTTGCCACGAAATCAAGTCAAAACGGGGCGGCGGGCATCTACTATTCCAACA
>CACXFM010000293.1 GCA_902766955.1 uncultured Lachnospiraceae bacterium
AATTTTGCTATAAATTCCGCAAATAATACACATGTTTTTGAATTGCAGTGGGGATATTTCGGTGGACTTTAAAAATCCGTTATAGTATACTGAATTTACAGGATACGTTACATTTGACAGAACAAATGTGAGCCTTATCGTCAGCAGACTTCTTTTAAAAGAAGTTTTTACGGAGGTATGTGAAATGAAGGATGGCGATCGTCAACTGGATGACGAAGACTTAAAGAGGTCTCATAGGCTGGATTTGTCTGAATTAAAGGCTCATCTGGTACAGTATGTTCAGCCGCTCGTATCTGAAAAGAACTTGCATTTTCGCTATTCATGGGAAAATATGACCGCTTCGGTGGTGGAGGCGGACAGCGAAACCGTGACGACACTCATGGAGATCCTCTTGAGTAATGCGGTAGAGCTGACGGACAGAGGCGGCGATGTGATTCTCTGTGCGAGGGAATTGTGGCGCAAAGCCAATCTCGTACGCCTGGAGTTCTATGTTCAGGATAATGGTGCGGGGATGAAATCATCCGATATGGAAGCCTCATATCCGGAGGATGCGTGCAGCAGGGGAATTTCAGCGGTCGGCAGTCTCGCGTCCGAGATCAATGGCATTCTGACCTGCGAGAGCAGTTCCAATATGGGTACGATCATAAGGATTATTGCGGATTTTCCTGTTCTGGCGGATCTGAAGCCTGCGCAGCGGCTGGTTGGAACCGCAGAACTGTATAGTTTTACCGGGAAAGAGGTTCTGATTGCCGAAGATCATCCTTTGAATCTTGAGATTACCCGGGATCTCATGAAGAGAGTCGGAGCCGAGGTGATAACAGCATCAGACGGCATGCAGGCATATGAACAGTTTGCCGCCTGCAACGGTCAACTGGATCTGATTTTGATGGACATCCGCATGCCCGGCCTTGACGGAATCGAGGCAACGGCGAAGATAAGGGAATCGGGTCTGAAGGGGGCGGAAACGGTGCCGATCGTTGCGCTGACAGCCTGTGCTTATGAAGGCGACATAACGCGGAGCAGAAGTGCGGGGATGAATGATGCGATACTGAAACCGATAGATCCTTCAAAGCTGTACCGGATTCTTTCAAAGTACCTGTACAATTGAGTCCGATTATATGACGAACGGCCTGCTGACAGCAGGCCGTTTTCAAAGGCGGATTTTCAAAAGATCGGAAGGGATGCGATATCCAGCGGTTTCTGCACAGTGTAGTCGGGATTCTGTGCGGTTCCGAAACCGTAGGCCGCGTGTATGAAAGGAATCCCTGCGTCTGCCGCAGCCTCTTCATCGCCGGTTGTATCACCTATGTAAACAGGTGATTTCAGGTTAAACCGGGAGACGGTCAGTCTGATATTATCTGCTTTTTTCATGCCGGTATCGCCGGGACACAGATGACCGGCGACATAAGATTCCAGATGGTGGGATTCGATCAGAACTTCGATATAACCGGCCTGGCAGTTGCTGATGATGATAATGGGGATTTTCCTGGCTTTTAAAATATCAAAAAGCTCTCTGACCCCCGGGTAGAGCGCCGGCGGATTCTTAAGCAGATCTTCATTCTCCCTGGTGCAGCAGGTCTCGAGAAGGATGGCCCGCTGTTCCTCGTTGGCAGTCGGAAACAGGGATATTGCGATATCTGTCATCAGTTTTCCGAATTCTTTTTTTAATCCGGATGCAGTAATATGTTCGGAAGGCAGACCTGCTTCCGCGCAGGCCTGTTTCCATGTTTCCGCGACCTGCTCCGAGGAATCCCAGAGAGTGCCGTCGACATCAAAGAGCAGAGCATCTGTTTTAAATGGAGTATTGTTCATGGCTCACCTCAATATGGAAGGGACTGAAATCCTCTTCGAAAAGATTTTTCTTCAAAAATGTGATTTGGAGTATAGCAAATGAGAGATGCTTTTGTAAAGCCGCTCCTGGAATGGTATTCGGAGAATGCAAGAGACCTTCCGTGGAGGCATACGACGGATCCGTACCGGATCTGGATCTCTGAAGTGATGCTTCAGCAGACCCGCGTGGAGGCAGTCAGAAAATATTACAGGAGGTTCCTTGAAGCGCTGCCGGATATCCGGTCTCTCGCGTCCTGCCCGGATGACAGGCTGCTGAAGCTCTGGGAAGGCCTCGGGTACTACAGCAGGGCGCGAAATCTGAAAAAAGCGGCGCAGATTATCTGCAGTGAGTATAATGAACAGTTCCCGGCAGATCAGAAGGAACTGCTTCGTCTTCCGGGAATCGGTTCCTATACGGCCGGTGCCATCGCATCGATTTCATTTGGGACAAAGATACCTGCCGTTGACGGGAATGTGCTCAGGGTATACGCGCGGATGTTGTGTATGGAAGAGAATATCCTTCTTCCGGCGGTAAGGAAGAAAGCGGAAGCTGATCTGGAACGGGTGATGAAAATACTGCCGGAAGCCGGTATCATGCCGCCGCAATCACAGGAGGAAAATGCGGCCGGCTGCTTTAATCAGGCTCTGATCGAGCTGGGGGCATTGGTCTGTGTGCCGAATACAGCGCCGTCATGCGGCATATGTCCGGTAAAAGATGAATGCAGCGCTTATGAGCGGGGGATGACGGAGAAGCTTCCGGTCCGGATAAAAGAGAACGGCAGAAAAATTGTAAAGAAGACGGTTCTCCTTGTACAGACCGTAGACGGGACCGCCGTCAGAAAGCGTCCGGCCAGAGGCCTTCTGGCAGGTTTATATGAATTTCCAAATGAAGACGGATGGCTTACATCCGAAGAAGTCATTGCATACATTGAAAAAAACGGGTATGATGCTTTGAGAGTCAGACCCCTGCCAACCGCAAAGCATGTTTTTTCTCATGTAGAGTGGCATATGACCGGTTATGAAGTCAGGGCAGTCCGTTCGGACGGGGCTGGCCAGAATAAGGATTGGATTTTTGCGGAAGCCGAGCAGCTGGAAGAATTGTATCCGATCCCTGCTGCATTCTCCGCATACTACAGCCATATTATGTATGTAAAGCCGGCCGACAGGGCTGACAACGGCTGAAAACAGAAAAAGAGGAAATAACTGGAT
>CACXFM010000294.1 GCA_902766955.1 uncultured Lachnospiraceae bacterium
CTCTTCCCAGTCCTTCTGCGTGTCCACGTAGTGGATCATTCCGAGATCGATATAGTCCGTCTGCATTCTCGCGAGCAGGTCCTCAAAAGCCGGCACCACGTATTTAAGATCCCGTGAACGCACATATTGCCCGTTCTGGTATGTGGAACCGAAATGTCCCTGCACGATCCACTTCTCCCTGTTTCCCTTCATCGCCTTGCCGATGATATCTCTGGATTTGGGATCCGGCATCCAGCAGTCTATGATATTGATGCCTTTCTCGCCAGCATAGCGCATGAGTTCCACGGATTCGGACTCCTCATGACGTTCGAGCCACTCTCCCCCGAATCCGATTTCACTGACCATAAGTCCCGTTTTACCAAGCTTTCTGTATCGCATATGTCCTCCTGTTGTTTAATCCAGCACTTTCATCGGATGCCATCTCAGGTAATCCCCGGAGACAAGATGATACTGCCTGCCGCGGAACTCCCCGTGTATACTGTCATAAAATCTGCTTTCTCCGTGACAGTGGGCATAAATCACCTGCTCCGCCCCGTACTCCTCTGCCATGTCGGTGAATCCGCTCCGTTCTTCGAGTATATTGGTAGGCGGATAGTGCAGAAACATGATAAACTTCCGGAAACCGTCATCCTTCGCCAGCTCGAAGGACGTCCGGAGCCTGGCAAGCTCCCGCTCTACGAGCTTCTTCGCATGCGCTTCCTCCTCTGCATCCCAGTCCACGACGCGTCCCCGCCGGTCAATCCAGAAGGGGCCTTCAAATGTATACCCTTTGGTTCCCACAAGCGCATAATCGCGGTAAACCTCATAGCTGTCCTGCAGAAACGTGAGCTCCGGCCGGTACAGGCCGTTCAGCTGTTTCGTCTTTTTGGCGTCCCAGAACATGTCATGATTGCCGCGGGTCAGGATCTTTCTTCCCGGCAGGCTGCGGATATAGTCCAGATCCTGTTCGCATTCGGAGAGCTTCCTCCCCCAGCTGTGGTCACCGGCCAGCACCAGCGTGTCCTCTGCCGCAATCAGCTTTTCACAGTTCTTCCGGAACTTTTCCTCATGATTCTTCCATACCCGGTCCCGCAGCTGGGCAGGCGCTTTCAGCACCGACTGGAAATGCAGATGCAGATCGCCGATTGCGTACAGTGCCATGGTGTCAGATCCCCTCTCTTTGATAGGTGCCGCTCCTGCCGCCCGACTTGCCAAGCAGCATCACATGTTCGATCACCATGCCCCGGTCGACGGCCTTACACATGTCGTAGATAGTCAGCGCAGCGACAGATGCCGCGGTCAGGGCCTCCATCTCAATCCCGGTCTTGTGCGAGCAGCGGGCGGTGCTGATGATCCGCACATGCGTCTCATCAAAAGGCTCGATCCCGACTTCCACTTTCTCAATCGGAATCGGGTGGCACATGGGAATCAGATCGCTCGTCTTTTTGGCCGCCATAATGCCCGCGATCCTGGCACAGGCAAATACATCTCCCTTCGGCATGCTGCCGTCAGTAATCATCCGCAGAGTCTCCGCCTGCATGCAGACGACTGCCTGTGCGGTCGCCTCCCGCCGCGTAACCTGCTTCTCTCCGACGTCGACCATTCGGGCCTCGCCTTTTTCATTAAGATGTGTGAGCTGCTGTTCCATCTGTCACTGTCCTTTCCGGCATCGCCGCCATCAGATTTTTCGGGGAGAATATCCGCCGCTTACGCCCCGTGACTTCCTCCTTTGCCGAATCCGCAGTTGGGGAATGTGCAGACATCGCAGGAGAGGCAGAGGCCGCCTTCTCCAAGACATGTGTTTCATATGGAACCTCCTCATCTGTCTGTTCTGTCTGTCTGTTCAGTCCATGATGCCATTTTAAGCGGATCAGCACAGAAAATCTACTGCCCTCCTGACATTCAGGACAGCAGCCCCTCAAGCGTTTCCTTTGAAGAACAGATCTTATCCGCAATACATACGATGACTGCTTCTTTTGAAGACGGCACATGCAGAAATGTCAGCGGCCACATATGGGTGCGGATGATATCCCGTTCCTTCGAAGTCAGTGAAAAATCCTCGTCAGCCTTTCTGGCCGCAATATCCGGATGATGATAGCCGTGGAGTTTGTCGCCGCGGCTGTGCCAGTCGTACAGATAGTAGTCATGCAGCAGGGCTCCCCGCACCATCTCTTCCCGGTCCACATTGAGACGCAGTCCCTTTGCCAGCTTGAGACTCATCCGCGCCACGGACAGGCTGTGCTCATAGGTGCTGACCTTTCCGTGCTGGGTAAAGCTCTTCATCCGGAGGACCCGCGGATCTTTGGCCATCTCCTCGACCAGCTGCTCCGCGTCCCGTACGTTTTTATCATTCTTCCGATCCGTCATACCGCGTCCTTTTCACACTGCTCCGATGCCATATCGGCAGCGGCGTCCGTCTGCCGCCCGTCTGCCGGTTCTTCGGGATTCCGGGAGTATTTCTTTCTTGTATCCGGACGGACCTGCCTGATCATTTTTTTCAGGGCTTCCCCGGCCATGGCAGGATAGCGCACGCCCCTGACCGGTGAGAATCTCTTTATCTTTTTTATAATCATTCTTTCACGGTATGTGAGTGAGGCCGCTGCATTCCGGATCTTTGTATTTGTCTCCTCCTGAACGGTTTTTAACATCGTTTCGAGCTGAGCAGGTGTAGCCGCCACTTTCTGACGGGCCGCCTCCGCTTTTTCGGAAAATGTTCTTTCAGCGTCCTCTATATGCTGGATGAGCGCATTCAGGCTGGCTTCCGTAAGCGCAAAGTCTGCCGCGAAGACCCCCATCAGCGCAAGAGCGGCCGCTTCCGCCGCAAGGGGATGCATTTTTGCTTCCACCGAGAGAATCGCGGGCAGGATATACCGGCCGATCACGACGCCTCCCAAACCAAAACAGACCGTCACGGGGAAGCAGATTCTGCCGTTAATATTCAGCGGCAGCGCGGAGTAGTCCCACCATCTGGCATGGAACCGCTTCTCCAGATACCAGGATGTCCCGTACTCGATCACCGCACTTCCGGCGGCGCAGATCAGAAACATCTGCCACACGGGCAGAGGCCCGCCTGCCCCCCGCACGGAGACGGAGATCAGAATCTGCACAATTGTGACACTGACTCCGTAGATGGGACAGACCGGCCCGAAAAGAAATCCCCGGTTCTGAAATTGTTTCTCCTGAATGGTACAGTAAATCGTCTCCCAGACCCATCCGAGAAAACTGTAAACAATAAAAAGGATAAACTGCCTTGCTATAATCATTCCGTCTCCATGTTACAGTGCTTTCGCAAATGCCTTAATTTCCGCAGGGCATCCGGAACTACTCAGTATGCATTCCTGCAAGAATACATACTGATCATACAGCAGCCCCTTCAACAATGCAATTGAGAAGCATACAGACATGTACTTCATTATCAGGCGGCAAGCAAAAAACAGAAACGAATGACAGGCGTTGTATACTCCAATCATCAGAACAACAAAGGTTCTGAAACAACAGGAGCTTTCAAAAAGCAATTTGGTGATATGTCAAGAATAGAATAAAAAGAGATTTGAAGAATTTCGAGTGAAAATGGGCACACAAAAAAGACCTGC